>QHVI01000011.1 GCA_003223515.1 Candidatus Angelobacter sp. Gp1-AA117 | reverse complement strand
TCCTCCAGCCCTTCCCAACAAGAACCAAACTGCTCCAGCGTTTCTTTGCTCGGCATGAAATCCCTCCTACGAGAAACTTCATGCCTGCCAGATCCATATGTAAGTGGCAATCGTGGTTCAGCCCAATTTCAAATGCGATTGCCCTGACGCAAAACCACTCTGTTATAATCAGCGTTCAACCATAATAATGATATTCATGATACCTGCTGTAACCACAAAGATGCAGCCACGGCGCAATTTTGCGATATTTGGATCTGCATTACTGGCACTTTTCCTGGCGGGCTGCGGAGGTAACAGTTCGAAGCAGCAGCAAAACCAGACCACTGGTTTGAAAAAGCGAGTGCTGCTTTCGAATCAGACAGCCGGCTTAGTCCACATTGTCGATGCCGTGAATGACAAAATAGCGGCCTCAATAGGCGTCACCAGCGCTGACAAACTCGTGACCAGCAACGGTATTACCGTGGCTATTCAAAACGGGCAGAGCAGCATTGCGGTCATCAATAATGCTTCGGAGCAGGTCGCTCAACAGCCCCTGCTGCCCGCACGGGCAGAAGATATCGCCATCAGCTCCGATGGTAAGACCTTGTTTGCGGCTGTGCATAATGCCGGAGTGGTGGATTTTATAACCAGCGACGGCGCCATCACCCCGGTCAACGTGGCCGGTGTGAACCGCCTGGTTTTGAGTCCCAATGGAACGAAACTGCTGGCTTTCACCGATAACCCCACCGCTTCTTTTGCCATTATTGATGTGTCCAGCAGGGCAGTTACCCCGGTGAGCAATCCCATCCTCGATCAGCCGTTTACAGGCGTATTTGCGGGAAGTGAGACGCAGGCCTTCATCCTGAACTGCGGAGCGGAATGCGGAGGTACGGCTGCCAGTGTGGTACCCGTGAATTTCAGCACCGCAACTGCCACCGTTGGTACAGCGATACCGGTTTCTGGTGCTACCGTGGGACTTTTGAGCGGCTCCAGCCTCTTCGTTGCGGGCACGCCTCTGGGCAGCAACAGGGGCACTTTGCAAACCATCAACACCAGCACGCTGGCGGCTTCCGCGCCCATCACTATTCCTGATGGACGGCATTTGAATATGCGGCTGGCCAGCAATAATCGCCTTTATGTTGGCTCCCGTACCTGCACCACCATTCCTGATCCGGCTAATAATCTTGTTCATGGATGCGTGGCCATTGTTGATACCAGCAGCGGTTCGGTGGTCGTTCCTGAATTCCCGGTCATTCGCAGCAGCTTCGATGTAACCGGAATCCTGCCTATCACCAACCGCAACGTGATGTATGTGGTTGAAGGCGGGGAACTGGATATCTTTGATATCACCACCAACGCCCTCACCGCGACCCAACTTGATGTCGTGGGCAAAGCGATTGACGTGGTGCAGATAGATCCGTAAGACCAGCTACTAGCTTGTGATCAGAGGGCGGGAGCGTCGCCCGGGCTTTTGGCTATTCGCTCTTGGTGTGTGGTCCGGTTAGAGGCCTTATCGAATCCTGTGTCGCCGCTACGCGGCTTGATCCTATTATTTGCTTCCTGTTTCCCCGCGCTTACGCACGGGGGCTAACCTGTTTCACCGCTTCGCGGGCTTTTTGATGCAATCGATTTAGACTTTTTGTGAAGCACATCAGACAGAGGCGTGCGAGCCAAACCCAACCCAAAATCCAAATCCCAAAAGCGCTAAAAGCTAAAAGCCAAGAGCCAATCGCTACTTCGGCATCAATTTCAATTCATGCTGCTTGCTTGCCTGTATCGCACTGTCTGAATAGGCGAGTGAGAAGGTCTTGTTGTTGTACCAGGCATCCCATTGGTCCATGTAATAAGGACTGAATAACTGGCCGGATTCTCCGATCACAATGTTGAAATGCGAACCATCGAGATTGGAGAAATCAACGGTCATGCGTTCCGAAGGTCCAAAGCGCCTGCCTACCTGTTTTACGGTGTAACCGCCGCCCGATTGGGGAAGCACTCCCGGTCCACTCCAGTGATTGATAATCGGTATGTTACCGAGAATAGGATGATTCACCTCCACCGGATAGGCATTGCCGTACTTCCACGACTGAAGATCAGAAGGAGCATCGGCGAGGGCCTCTGCTACCGAATCGGTGAGCAGGTCATTGAAGTTGCTGTAACCGGGAGGAAGCCAGCGCGCCGGTTGATCCTGCACGATGTTCTCCAGTGCTACGGCTGAATCCGACCATTCATAGCTGTCCCAGGCATCACCCAGTTTTCCTTGCAGCAGCTTCTTCCACAGCACCCGCCGGGCATTGACCTCCATCGTCGGTGCGGCGGAGTCGGCCAGCATACGTCCATCAAAGCCGCGCAGAACGTCTGCGGCTTTGCGCACACGCTCGCTGGCTTTCTGGCTGTGATCGATTGCATAAACGAAGCGGTCGGCAAAGAAGTGGTCGTATTCCGAGGTGATGTCCGTCTGCAGTGCGAGCATGTCATCAGGGGTAAACTTCTTTCCTGACTCCAGCACCCGATAGATGCGCTCGGTGCGGTACGGAGGCCACCATTGCGTGCCTAATAAGTATGGATATCCATCGGGCGTGATCTTGCCATTGGCTGTGGCAATGATGCCTGAAGGCGGATCATAGAGGCTCGGCAGCTTGTCAAAAGGCACATAGCCGGTCCAGTCATGCTTGCCGTCAGCTCCCGGAACGGGAACTGTGCCGTCACCCGAGGCGCGCACAGGAATGAATCCCATGGGCTGATAGCCGATATGGCCGTCCACATCACCATAGACGACGTTCTGTGATGGCGTCGCGAAATTCGAGAGTGCTTTGCGGAACTGCTCCCAGTTCTGCGCTGAATCCAGATCAAAAAGAGGAATGCCGATGGCGCGTGAGTCGTAGACCAGCCACTGCAGCGCGATCTTACGCGTTTCCTTGGGAAACAGATCGGAAACGAGGGGGCCATGCCGCGTAACCACCACGTTGAAAGCGACATCCGGCTGGCCTTTTACATGGATAACTTCATGATCTACTTCAGGCTTTTGCCAGCCGGTGGGCGTCTGGTATTCGCCGGCTGCGTTGAAGTTCTCGATGAAGAGATCCTGCACATCCGGGTTCAGGTTGGTGAAACCCCAGGCGATGCGCCGGTTGTGTCCTACGATCACCAAGGGCACTCCCGGCAGGCTGAATCCTTCTACATCAAACTCGCCCGAACGAAGATGGATTTCATACCAGACGCCGGGAAGCTGATGCGGCAGGTGCATATCGTTGCTGAGCAGCGGCTTGCCTGTGGTGGTATGAGCGCCGGAGACGACCCAGTTGTTCGATCCCGGAGCGCACGATTCACAGCTATCTCCGGCAGAAGAGATCGAGTCCCTGCTGATGGTCTTGACTGGGGGCGTTTGGCTGTCCTGCTCGTCGGGTACGGCCAACGTAGCTGCGCCATCATGGGCTGCGCTTGCCGGTGGACGGTCATGCCAGGAGCCCACCGGGTATAGATCAGCGGCAAGCTCCGGCGACAGCTTTGAAGTGATCTTTTCCCGCCAGTACTCGGTTTCAAATTGAGGATTGAGCAATTGGCTCATGCTGATGCCGACCAGCACAGAATCTGAAACTGTCCATGCGCGCGGAGAGTAGTTGAGGATCTGGAACTCGATGGGAAGCTGGTTGCGATGCTGATCGATGAAGGCATTCACGCCTTTGGTATAGGCTTCGAAGAAGCTGCGGTCCCGGGCGCTAAGCTGCTGCGCAACCCGCTCGGCCACTGCTCTCAGCCGCAGGATGCGCTGGCGCTTGTCATGATCAATCCAGGTGCGCCGCGGGCCGGTTACGCTGGTGGTTCTGGAGGTTGCCGGCGGCGGCCCGCTGGAGGCCGGAAAAATCTCCGCCAGTTCGCCCCCGGCATAGCGCCGGGTGAGATCGATCTGCCACAGGCGATCCTGAGCGGTCACGTAGCCTTGCGCAAAAAATAGATCTTCCAGGCTGGCTGCAGTGATGTGCGGTACTCCATGGGTGTCCCGCGTCACCGTAACCGGAGAATGCAGGCCCTGCACGGCAATGGCGCCATCAAGCTGCGGCAGAGAAGCATGAGCCATGTGGTTGAACCAGAAAAATATGCCTGCGGTCGTGACCACGATCAGCACCAGCAGGGTCACCAGTATCCGCAGAACAATGCGGCCAACGCCGCGACGGGCAGAGGGAGCAGCAACCGAAGGAGTAGCCATCAGCAGGGAATTTTACGGGGAGATGAGAGGGAATCACAATCAGGGATTTTGCGGAGGCAGAGAAATGGGTAAATGAATAATGGGCAATTGGGTAGATGATCCTGGAGTTTGGATGAATGCCCACTCCTGGCCCAATTAGCCATTTATTCCCGATGATGCGCTTGATTTCTTGACACCCCTTTGGTTCAGTCACTAGGATGGTTCTAATTGAAAATGAATTTCATTTTCAATTTTCGCTGTGCTTCGCTAAACTTATCTCTTGACCCAGATGCTGCAACGACGGATCGACGACCATGCGCCGCCTTCGCGTGAAGACATGCGCGAAGCCCAGGAGATTTTCTATAAACATCTCAAGCGTGTAGGGCTGAAGCACACCGAGCAGCGCGACACTATTCTGCGCACCTTTCTTGAAACCCGCGATCATCTTTCCACTGACGAGCTTTTCCGGCTGGCGCGCAAGAAAGATGCCAAGATCGGCTTCACCACCGTGTACCGCACCTTGAAACTGCTGGCCGAGTGCGGCCTGGCCAGCGAGGTTGCATTCCATGACGGTGTGGCCCGCTACGAACACCAGTTCAACCGCCGCAGCCATCACCACATGGTCTGCACTGACTGCGGATTATCGGTGGAGTTTTTCTCGCCTGAAGTAGGAAAGCTGGAAGAAGAGATCGGCCGCAAATACCACTTCGACGCTACCCGGCATACCTTCCAGATTTACGGCGTATGCGAGGATTGCCGCAAAAAGCCAAGCCGAAAGCTGATCTAAATCTCACCACAGATGGACACTGATTTTCTTTAGCTCTATCTGTGTAATCTGTTTCATCAATGTCATCTGTGTTGAGGTTTCCTTCTTCAGGCTGTCTTGTCTTTCCGGTAAATCGTGACGTCACCCAGATTTTCCCCTTCCGGTTCGCTGCTGCCCAGCGGCAAGCCCATATCGCTGGCCTTATCACGTAGGTCGGAGAGCTTCTCCTTGCCCACGCGCTTCAGTTGTTCCACACTGTCGCGCACCGGCAGGCCTCGGTCTTCCAGTTGATCGAGCAGTTGTTTACGTGTTTCGTTGCCTGCGGCAGGTGCAATCAGCAGGCCCAGTCCAATCCCACAGCCGAGTCCGGCGAAAAATTTCAGCATGTCAGGTTCTCCCGTTGTCGGTCAGTTACTTGCAGGTATTTAGTAGAGATGCAAAATCCGCCTCTGGTTTTGCCGCAAAGCGAGAGTTGCGCCGCGATTCATGGCCACCAGCGCAAAAGCAGTGGCATCCCAACAATGAATTTGCAGGAGGCAAGATGAAGGCAGTTGTTTTTCGCGGAATCGGCGATATTCGCCTGGAGAATGTTCCTGAACCAAAGATTCAAAAGCCCAATGATGCCATTGTGCGGATTACCGCCAGTGCGATTTGCGGAACTGATTTGCACATGGTGCGCGGCACCATGCCCGGCATGATACCCGGAAACGATTCTGGGCCATGAAGGCGTGGGTGTGGTCGAGGAACTCGGCAGCGCAGTGCGCAATTTCAAACCGGGAGATCGCGTGGTGGTGCCCTCGACAATCGCCTGCGGCAACTGCTCTTATTGTCGCGCCGGATATTATGCCCAATGCGACAATGCCAACCCCAATGGCCCCGCGGCCGGCACTGCCTTCTATGGCGGCCCGGCAACCACCGGCCCATTTAATGGAATGCAGGCGGAGTTTGTCCGCGTGCCCTTTGCCAACATCAATCTGGTGAAGCTGCCGGAAGATATTCTGGATGACGAAGCGATTCTGCTGTCAGACATTTTCCCCACCGGGTACATGGCTGCCGATCTGGCTTGCATTCATCCGGGCGCCACGGTTGCGGTTTTCGGCTGTGGCCCGGTCGGGCAGTTTGCCATTGCCAGCGCCCGCCTGCTCAACGCCGGACGCATCTTCGCCATCGATGCCATTCCCAGCCGCCTGGAGATGGCACGCGAGCAGGGCGCGGAGATCATCAACTTTGAGCAGGAAGATCCGGTGCAGGCGATCAAAGGGTTCACTGGTGGAATCGGCGTGGATCGTGCCATTGATTGCGTCGGCGTCGATGCTAACCGTCCTCATCATGGACCGGGCGCAAAGAAAGGATTGCTCAAAGCACCGCGTCACCGCATGGAACGCTGGAAGACCACCATGCTGAAAGAGAGTCCGCGCGGCGATAACTGGCATGCCGGAGACGCGCCCACGCAGGCGCTTGACTGGGCCGTGGAATCGATAGCCAAGGCCGGCACCCTCTCGATTATTGGCGTCTACTCCGAGATGGTGCATAGCTTTGCGATTGGCTCGGCCATGAACAAGAACATTACCGTCAAAATGGGAAACTGCCATCACCGCAAATACATCCCCAAACTGCTGGAGATGGTGCGTACCGGCGTGATCGATCCCACCGAGGTGCTCACGCAGGTGGAACCGATGACCGACGTGATCCAGGCGTACAAGCTCTTCGACAAAAGAACGCCGGGATGGTAAAGGTGATGCTGCAGCCGGAAGCAGGCGCGCTTGCAGCATAGAACTTGTTCGCCGCTGATGAACGCAAATTAACACTGAAGAACCTCAACACAGAGGACACTGATCACACAGATTCCACAGATCAGTTCATTGGGTTGAGGTTTTCTTTTTTCTTGCTTCCTCTTCGTTCCTTTGCGTCCTCTGCAGTTAATGCCTTTTACGCGCTGGCGCTCTTTTCCTTATTGAAATCGGCGAAAGTCTTACTTTCTTCAGCTAAGCGTTTGAGCAGCGGAGCTGGTTCCCACGTCTCGCCGTGCTGCCGGTGGAATTCCTGAATTTGCTCGTAGACCTTCTTCAATCCCACTGTATCGGCATACTTCATCGGCCCGCCGCGATAAGCAGGGAATCCGTATCCGTTAAGATAAATAATGTCGATATCTATGGAGCGCAGCGCGAAGCCTTCTTCCAGGATGCGCGCTCCCTCGTTGACCAGCGCGTAAATGCAGCGGTCTACGATTTCCTGCGCAGAGATCTGGCGCTGAGGAATATTCGCTTCGGCGGCCCCCTGGCGCACAAGGCGTTCTACTTCAGGATCAGGAATAGCACGGCGGTTCTCGTCATACTTGTACCATCCGGCTCCGGTTTTCTGGCCATAACGCCCCTGCTCGCAGAGACGATCTTCCGCCATCGGCTGCCGCACACCCGGTTTTTCCAGGTGGCGGTATTCCTTGCGTATGCGCCAGCCGACATCCAGACCGGCGAGGTCTCCCGTAGCCAGCGGGCCCATGGCCATGCCGAAATCGTAGAGCGCCTTGTCCACGGCTTCTACGGTTGCGCCTTCTTCCACCAGGAACTGGGCCTCACGCCGGTAAGGATGGAACATGCGGTTGCCGACGAATCCACGGCAATTGCCCACCAGCACTCCGACCTTGCCCAGCTTCTTGGAAAGCTGCATACAGGTAGCAATCACGTCTTTACCAGTAGCTTTGCCGCGCACAATCTCCAGCAGCCGCATCACGTTGGCGGGGCTGAAGAAGTGAGTTCCAATCACTGCCTGGGGGCGCGAAGTAGAAGCGGCGATTTCATCGATATTAAGCGTGGAAGTGTTGCTGGCCAGGATGGCCCCCTGTTTGCATACGCGGTCGAGTTCCTTGAAGACTTCTTTCTTGAGAGCCATGCCCTCAAAGACCGCTTCAACAACCATATCTACATTGCCAAAGTCGTCATAGCTGAGCGTGGGCTTGATCAGCTTGAGGCGTTGATCTACATATTCCTGCGTAAAGCGGCCGCGCTTCACGGAGTTGGCATAATTCTTCTGAATGGTGGCCAGCCCGCGATCAAGAGCGGCCTGATCGGCTTCTTTGAGCAGGACAGGAATCCCGGCATTGGCAAACACCATGGCAATGCCGCCGCCCATGGTTCCTGCGCCTACTACGGCGACGCTGTTGACCGGGATGATGGGCGTCTCTTTGGGAATATCGGGAACCTTCGCGACCTCGCGCTCTCCAAAGAAGACATGAATAAGAGCTTTTGACTGGTCGGAAAACAGGCACTCCTTAAATAGCCTGGCCTCCATCTCGCAGCCCTGATCGAAAGGCAGCCTGGTGGCGTATTCAACTGCATGGATGGCAGCCTGCGGGGCCATCATGTTGCGCTGCTTCTTGCTCGCGTTCTCGCGGGCGGCAGTAAAGATGGGCTGGTTCTGCTCGGCTGTGCCCAGCTTTTCATTGCGCTCGCGGGTTTTAGGTGCAGCCTTTCCTGCAATCTCCCGCGCAAAGGCAACGGCGCCGCTCAGCAGATCACCTTCGATCACACGGTCGATGATCCCGATCTTCGCCGCCTCCGGAGCCTTCACCGGATTTCCGCCGGCGCACATCTCCACTGCTTTAGCCACTCCGGCAAGGCGCGGCAAACGCTGTGTGCCGCCGGCCCCCGGAATGATACCGAGTTTTACTTCAGGCTGGCCGACCTGCCCGTCCGGCGAGGCCACGCGGTAGTGTCCGGCCATGGCCACTTCGAGGCCACCCCCAAAGGCTGTGCCATGGATGGCCATGACCACCGGCTTGCGGCTGTCCTCAATCTTCAGCAGCAATGGCAGCAGCCCGACGCCGCGCTGGTTCTGTCCGGAGGTGATTTTCTCGAATTCCTTGATGTCTGCTCCGGCGATGAATGTGCGGCCACTACCGATCACTACCGCCGCCCGCACGCTGTTATCGGCATTGATCTGGTCGATCGCTTCAGAGATCCCTTCCGGCACTCCCGGGCTGAGCGCATTGACCGGCGGATTGTTGATCGTGATAACGGCAATGTCGTTATTTTTGGAGACTTGGACGAGGTTGCTCATGGGTGTCCCTCTTCAAAATGGCTGGATAAGGCCAAACAATCATTTCTATTGGATGGAGTGCGTTTTGGTCAACTGTGATTGATCCGGATTTACCGCTAGGGATGCCAGGGGCGCGCAGGTAGCAGATCAGGAATGCAAAAAACAAAGGCGGAGCATGGTACCCCGCCTTTGTGCAGGATGGAATTTATTTTCCTTTCTTTTCCTCACCAGCCTGCTTGCTCTTGCGCAGCATTGTCACTTTTTCGATGTTTACCGAGTGATCAGATTCATTGAGCTTGGCCTTCACTTTTACATGGTGTCCATCATGGCCCTGCACGGCATCAGGATTGGAAATGTTCCATGAGGCTTTGTCTTTATCATTCACGAATACCGGCTTGCCATTTTCAGTCTTGATCCAGCCGGTCAGGCTCATGGCTTTGTCTTTTTCCGCAGCCTTGGCTTCCTTCTTTTCCGCCTTGGCGACTTTCTTGTCCTGCTTGTCCTGCTTACCGGCGTTGCCGCTGTCGGTCTGGGCAACCAGCGCCATCGAAGTTGTAAGCAGGAATGCGAATAACAGTGTTAGTACGCGTTTCATTCAATATTCTCCCATCGCTTGGTTTTCTGAGTTAGAGACAGAAGTGGCCTATGTGTTTATTAGATGCCGTCTTCAGGTGCCGTGCTGGCCAGGAAAAACAGCATTCAGCAACGTTGTTCCGGGGGATGGAAATAAATCTTACCGCTGATAACGCTGGTGAACGGATTACCGCTGATATATCACTGCAAGTCAAATCTTGCCGAAAGCGGGTTAGATATAGTTTCGAGAGAGGTTCGTTCAGCTTTCACGCCGATGAAGGCTTCGATTGCGGCAGCGGCGATCATCAATGCGGCGCCGGCGAGGTATCCATACAGGAGCGGGGTGCGTGAGTGAGTCTGGATCAATAGCCCAAAGATAAAAGGAGCGGCAACGCCTCCAACCAGCGTGCCCAAGGCATAGAAGACGGCAATTGCCAGTCCACGAATTTCCAGAGGAAAAATTTCACTGACCGTAAGATAAGCGGAGCTGGCCGCCGCTGAAGCCACGAAGAAGATAACCGTCCATGCCAGGGCCTGCGTTTTTGCGGTGAGCAGGCCCTGGTGAAAAAGCCAGCCGCTCAGCGCCAATAGCACGCCTGAAAGCGCATAGGTGATGGTGATCATCTGCTTGCGCCCTACACTATCGAATAATTTTCCCAGCACTAAGGGCCCCAGAAAATTGCCCAGAGCGAATGGAAAAAGATACAGGCCGACCTTCTGCGCGGGCACACCATAAAAGGTGATGAGCACCAGGGCATAGGTGAAAAAGATAGCATTGTAGAAAAATGCCTGCGAGGTCATCAGCGCCAGACCCAGAAGTGAACGGCGGCGGTGCTCATGCACCATGGCATTCCAGATTTCTGATAACGGGGTATGAGTGCGGCTCTCAATCTTGATTGTGCCTTGCGGTACCGGCAAATTCTCCGGATTGGAAGTTACCTGCTTCTCGACCCTGGCCACAATTTCATGAGCCGCATGCTCATGGCCATGAATCATGAGCCAGCGTGGACTTTCCGGGACAAAGTGACGCAAGAAGATAATGATCGCACCAAGAACCGCGCCAATGCCGAACGCGAGTCTCCAGCCCAGCGCGATGGAAACAATTCCGGTATCGAGCAAGACTATGGTCGCGCCCGAGCCAATGGCAGCACCGATCCAGAAGGTGCCATTGATAATGAGGTCTACGTGTCCGCGCACCCGCGCCGGAATTAATTCATCAATGGCTGAATTAATGGCGGCGTATTCTCCACCAATCCCTGCGCCTGTAAGTGCGCGAAACAATGTGTAAGAAGCAAAGCTCCAGGAAAATGCAGTCAGTGCAGTGGCACACAGGTATACCGCCAGCGTGACGATGAACAAGCGCTTGCGTCCCAGGCGGTCGGTGCTGTATCCGAAAATAACTGCGCCAATCACTGCGCCGAAGAGATAAGCAGTAGCGCTTGCGCCGACCTGGGCCTCGTTCAGCCCCAGAGTATCGGGGCGGGTGAGCACGCCGCCAACGGCTCCCGCAAGGGTAACCTCCAGGCCATCGAGCACCCAGGTGATGCCCAGGGCGGTCACGATCAGCCAGTGCCATCTGCTCCATGGCAGGCGATCCAGGCGGGCAGGGATATTAGTCTCAATGATCCGCGGCATTCGCTAATCTGAGATGCAGGAAAACAGCACTCAGCAGTCAGGCCCTGATCATCCTCGTTGGGCCGCAAGTGCAAGGCGAGCAGATGCGTGCTGTGATTTACCGCGGAGGGCGCAAAGAACGCAGAGAAAATCTTAAAGCCAAAGCTAAGAGGCCAAAAGCCAAGAGCCAAAAGCCAATACCTAATGCCCATTCCTCATATATTTCTCCCGTGCGTCGAGCAGCTTGCCCAGATCGTTTGTGCCGAGAGCTTTGCGGCAGCCGAGCTGGCGCGTGGCCAGCACGATCTTGGCGTAATGCTCCACGGCTTCCATCTTCATATAGGCGTGGAGAAGATCGCCGGCATAGGTCACGACTCCATGATTGGCCATGAGGATGGCATCGTGGCCGGGAATATACGGTCGCAGCGAATCGCTGAGTTCATGGGTTCCGGGCGTGGCATAGGGAGCCAGTGGCACGCTGCCCAGGGTGATCACGATTTCCGAACAAAGCGGCTCATCCAGCGCCATTCCTGAAGAGGCAAAAGCCGTGGCAGTGCAGGGATGGGCATGTACGACCGCTTTTATATCGGGCCGCATCTTGTAGACGGTCAGGTGCATAGCAATTTCGCTACTCGGCTTACAGGAACCGCTGAGTTTTTTCCCGGCGATGTCCACGATGACCATGTCTTCGGCATACATCATGCTCTTGCTCATACCTGTGGGCGTGACCATCACGCGCTGGTCGTCGAGGCGGATTGACAGATTCCCATCACAGGCGGAGACGAATCCCTGGGTATGCAGCATCTTTCCAAAATGCACCAGCTCGTGACGCAATTGTTCCTCGCCGGGATTCACGGTTTCCGTCTTGCGGGAAGGAAATGTCTCTATGTTCCTGAAGAATTGTTGTAAGTAGCCCATAACTGACCTCTTGTCGTACTATGCGACCCGTTTCAGATTCTTGACTGCGTTATAGAAAGAAGTGTCATCCGCAGACGCGAAGGCATAACTGCGGGAACACAAGTCAAAATCGGATGAGGAATGACTAGAGAAGAAAAGAATCAGCAGAGCCGGATGCAGATTTTGCTGAGGACGCTCTCAGCCTGCTCGGAAACCGGCAGGGAAGACCATGAAGCAAAGGCCAGCGTGGGTTCGCAAAGGCTGAAGGAGACGGCCGGCAGAAGAGCAAAGCAGCCAATGGCAAATTTGCTGGAACAACTCGTGGCCAGTTCAGGGAAGGGCGAGATCAGGACGACCAGCATCGCCAGCATCAGGGCCGTCAAAATGACGGATTTTATCCAACCAGCCACAGCTTTATAGTAGTCCATGTTATTCCCAAAGGAAAGAAATTCTGAGGTCGTCCGAAAGTACCTGTACCAAAAGGAGAGTTTTCTCCCCTTCTTTGCAGTTCATATCCGGTATTTACAATGTGCATGGGAGCCATGAAGGTCTTCAATGCAATCATTCTGGGTGGGGGCGCTGCCGGACTCATGTGTGCTCTCGAGGCCGGCAAACGGGGACGCAGGGTAGCTGTCCTGGAACGATCCGAACGAATTGGCAAGAAAATACTGATTTCCGGAGGCGGCCGCTGCAACTTCACCAACCTGCATTGCCTTCCGGAGAACTTCATCTCTGGAAATCCACATTTTTGTAAGTCTGCCCTGGCCCTCTATACCCCTGCTGATTTTATTGAGTTAGTCGAAAGATATCGCATTCCCTACCACCAGAAAACCTTGGGCCAGCTTTTCTGCGATCACTCTGCCCGCGAAGTCGTCAACATGCTGCATGAAGAGTGCCGCAAGGCAGGGGTTGGAGATCCTCGTCAACATGCAGATCCACTCGGTCACCCGGAGCGATGCCGGATTCAGCGTGCTTACCCAGCAGGATGAATTCTGTGCTCCGGCTCTGGTGGTAGCCACCGGAGGCCTCTCGATTCCCAGGATGGGCGCTACCGCCTTCGGCTATGAGCTTGCCCGGCAGTTTGGACTGGCGGTTCGCGAGTGCCGTCCTGCTCTGGTGCCGCTTACCTTGAATACCCGGGACTGCCAGCGCTATTGCGACCTGGCGGGCATCTCTGCCGAGGTGATTGCCTCCTTTGGCTCGCAACAGTTTCGCGAGAAGATGCTGATTACCCATCGCGGCCTGAGCGGGCCGGCTATTCTGCAGATTTCTTCGTACTGGAAGAAACCTGAGCCCATCATGATTGACCTTGCACCCGGCCATGAAGTGATTGCTCCCTGGCAGCAGTCCAAAGGGCGGCGCGACATACAAAACGCCAGATCGGCCTTGCGTGAGGTGCTGCCGGCGCGCCTGGCGGACCGCTGGCTGGAAAACCATGCTCCGCCGGGCTGGACCAACCATGACCTCGCAGAACTGGAACGGCATCTGCATCACTGGAGCGTGACCCCCGAAGGCACGGAAGGTTACGCCAAGGCCGAAGTAACCGCGGGCGGCGTGGACACCGATGAACTCTCGGCAAAAACCATGGAGAGCCGCCGCGTGCCGGGATTGTTCTTTATCGGTGAAGTCGTAGATGTAACCGGGCACCTGGGCGGCTTCAACTTTCAATGGGCCTGGGCGTCAGGATTTTGCGCGGGAAATGCAGTTTGAAATGCAACCGCAAAGGACGCTAAGGACGCAAAGGTAGCAAAAGCTAAAGAAGGCAAAACCAAAATCAAAAATCAAAAATCAAAGATCAAAGATCAAAGATCAAAGATCAAATCAAGAGCCAAGAGCCAAGAGCCAAGAGCCAAGAGCTAAAAGCTAAAAGCCAAAAGCCAAAAGCTACCTCCCGCCCGTCAGCTTCGCCTGAAACCTCGGATGTTTGTTGTTCCCGGTAATCGCCACCGGAATCTGCGTCTCGCCATCCTTCTTCTTGAAGAACGGATTCAAAAAACGCGCCACAAATGACTTGACGCCTGTGGTGGCCTGCGAAAGCTTGGCTTCCATTTTCAGCGAACCCCGTATATCCACTTTGTGATCCCGCATCACGCTGTACGTGCCGTGCAGCTTTGCAGATCCGCCGGGAACGGTGAAGGTGGTATTGGAAAAATGAGCGATGCCGTCCCGGAGTTCTACATGTCCCTGCAAGCGTGCGGCTACCTGCTCTATGTCTTCGTCGTGAGTGTCGCCCTCGGTACGCTCACTGAGCTTGTTTACATTCTGCTGAGTTTTGGGTTTGAAGTGAGCATCGGTGATATCGAAGTTGCCATCCAGTTGCACCTTCTCCACAAAGCGCCGCTTCTCCGGAGGCAGCGTGACCCTGGCTTCGAATCTGATCGGGCCATTGATAGGCGACTCATTCGAGTGGATGAACAGCAGCATGAGGTCCTCAATGCGGGCTGCTTTTGGAATAAAATTGAGTGCCACGGTCTTGCCCGGCTTGCCGCTGATTTCTCCGTGAGCCAGCAGCGTGGTATTGCGGAAATGAGCTTCTACGACGGGCAATGCCACGTCTCCAGTGCGGCCATTCACGATGCCGTGAAAGTGCACCGAGAGATGAACCTGATGATGGGTTTTCTTGTTGGCAAAGTCAGGAGAGTCGGCAATGCCATCCACCGCAAGCTGGCCGAGAGTGCCGTTGAATTTACCCTGCGATGTGAAGTTTCCAGCGATGGCGGAAAAGACGCCAAGGTTCCCACGAGTCAGGCGATACGCTCCGCTGAGCGGTGTCCCTCCGGGTGAGCCGGTTTTCAGCGGGCCAATGTGTCCGCTGGCTGCAACCAGCGCTGCCGGTCTGGAAAGTTCGACGGCGATCTGGAAAGCAGTGCTCCTGTCGAGAGCAAACGAGTGCAGGCGCGCCTGCTGAAGCTGAAGAATGAACGGCTTCTTTCCGGGATCGCGAGAGGCTACTTCCAGAACTGCACCATCTGCCCTGATCTCGCCAATCTCCACGTTATTTTGCTTCTTTGGTTCTTGATTTACAGGCTGAACAGCTTCTGACGCGCTCTGGCGCGCTGCTTCGATATTCACCCGCAGGCCGTCGATCCGAATCTGCTGAATGTGTTTAGGGCTGCTGAACAGGCCGGAGTAGCTGCCGCGAATCGTGAGTTGCCGGGCCATGACCTGGACATGAAGGTTGCCCTTGTTTTCCTCAATGATGACTCCCTCGGCAACGCATCCCGGCCATGGAAAGTACTTGTTATGGAAGGAGTTGATTGCGACTTTGCCGTGACCGGCCTGCTGCAGGTCTTTGAGAATAGCTGCACGGGTGAATGGCCAGTGCGTTGCCAGTACTCCCACCAGGATACCTGCCGCTGCCAGCAGCACCAGAGCTGTAACCCAAAGCCAGCGCGGCAGGTGAGCGGAATGAATGTTCATGGCGGCGTCTTTAAAGTTCGATGCAAGAGAATCGGAGTACTACTCAGTAGTGAATAAGTAAAAACCTTCAACCGCCGAGGAACTGTAAGTCTTGCTGGATTCGATCGCAGCAAAGTCGTTCGTACCGGCACACCCTGATTTCACGTCTGCCATCTCATGAGCGGGAGTTTGAAATGAGCAAAGCTGAAATGATTGCCCCTGGATTGATTCGTGTGCCCACCGGAATTGCCAATGCTTACCTGTGAGCATGGAATTGTCGAATTGCCTCCGCCTGTGACTGATCCGGTAAAGAGAACAGCCCTGGTGAGTTTGGCGGTCGCAGGTGCGGCCACATCAGTGTGGTTGGCGACGCGAAAGAAAGCAGCGTGAATCAGAAGGTTTTTGCCGCTGATAACGCTGATAACGCTGAAAAACAAAAGATTCTTACCACAGATCACCACAGATAAACACAGATAAACAAGATGAAGCTTGATATGTAGTTAGAAATAGAGTGGAAGGTAATAACCAAAAGCCAAGAGCCAAGAGCCAAGAGCCAAGAGCCAAGAGCCAAGAGCTAAGAGCTAAGAGCTAAGAGCTAAGAGCCAATTGCTCAAACCGAAGAGGCCGCCCTCTTCGGGCGGCCTCTTCAGTTGTACCACCCTCTAGTTACAGCTTTGGCTTGAACCGCCTGCCAACGATTCGCAGAACCTGGGCAGGGCTGCGCCACCGCTCGCTCCGGTTGCCGGGATGGAGATGGTTTGCTCCACCATGCTGCCGTTAACCATCGCCATGCCGTCAGGAATGACCAGCGATGGATGGTCAAAGGGTGCGCTTTGATTGCGGACCCGGTCATCTGTAAGCGTTCTGAGGAAAGCCACTACCGCAGCTTTATCAGATGCGCTGAAGCTGACCTTCTCCAGGTTGGGATCCACATCGGCTGAAGGGAAGTCCCCGCCGCGGCTGTAGAAATCCAGCACTTGCGAGAGCGTAGCCTGTCCGCCGTTTACGAAATATGGGCCGGTAAGATCAATGTTCCGCAAGCTGGGAGTCTTGACTGCTCCACGAACAGAAACCGGAGCGCCCTGTGGCACGAGTGTTCCGCTGACCAATCCCTGTGAGGCCATGCTGGCGACTGAGAGCGAGGCCAATCCTGAAGGATCGCCCGCCGCAATTCCCATATCGTCAGTGCTGGGTCTCACACCAATGTTGTGGAAGCCGGTGTCATGCCAGCGGCCGCCCAGCAGTTGCTCCACTACACCTCTGGAGGAGATGTTGGAGATTGCCGCATCAGTGAATTCGGCGCCGCTGTGGCAGGAACTGCAATGGCCTTTTCCAGTGAAGCGGTCCATACCGACCCGCTCCAGCGAGGTGAGCGCACTGCGGTTGCCTTCCATGAACTGATCAAAACGTGAGTTGTCAGAGACCAGCGTGGACTCGTACATCTGGATGGCCACTCCCCAGAACATGGAAAAATTGTTTTCCATGATGGAGAACTCACTGGTGTTCTGCGGTGTCCCGTTGTGGTCGTAGTTTCCGTTGACATCCACCACCACTTCAGAATCCCACCACTTGGACTGGAATGCTGCCTTGATCAGGTCCACGTAGGTAGTTTTCAGGCCGTCGGCAGGAGTGGCGCTCAACGGACCAAGCACGCTGTCATCTCCGGCCACAAGCTGTTTTGCCAGCGGCGTGAGAGAAAGCATCTTCTTGCCCATCTTGCGGAACGAGCGTCCGGTGGCAGACATTTCGGTGTCGCTGCCCGGAGGCCCAACCGCCTGCGATGCCAGTGATGAGTTGGAAAGGCGGAACAGCACACCCTTGACTGAGCCGGGATTGGCCGAATCCACCTGCAGAAGTCCTGAATTAGGATCGCCCGCGCCAAAGGGATTTACGCCGTTGAATATGCTCTGTGCGCGTCCATCCCAGAAGTTGCGTGCATTGAAGACCGCATTGATCACCGGAGGAGCGTTGCGCGGAGTCACACGGCGTACATTCACCGATGTTGTTGGGCCGGTGCTGACGCTGAAGACATCGTCATAAACCTCGGTTTCATTCTCCAGCCCCTGACCCAGCACAACGTCATTAAACGTATACCGGTAGACGCCCTGCGAGCCGACAATATTGTTGTTGTCGGAAAGCACGGCGGAACTGGAATTCGCGATGTTCGAGAGCTTGTGCAGCGGGAAATCGCTTGCGCTGAGCTGATGGTCCGGCCCAAATCCAGAATAGAAGGTATTGGAATCCGGGGCGGGATTGCCATTGCCATCCACGCGCCGGGAGCCGGGGTTCACCTCGTTCATGGTGCGGTTGTCAGTACCGGCCGTGGAGTGGCACGTTGCACACGCCGTGACACCGTCGCTGCCAAACTGCATGTCCCAGAAGAAGGCTTTGCCTAACGCAATGGCTGCGGCCTTGTTCTTGATCACGTCACTGAGTTCGGCGTCAGTAGGGCCGGGAATCGAAACGGTCTTGAGCGAAGCAAGCTTGCGCTCCCCACCACCGCCGTTGCCGCCCCCGCCTCTTACACCACCGCCACCATTACCTCCTCTACCACCGTTACCGCCATTACCGCTGCCGCCACCGTTGCCACCGCCGCCGTTACCCCCACCACCGCCATTGTTGCCGCCGTTTCCGCCACCGCCGTTCACGCCACCACCGTTCACGCCACCACCGTTCACGCCACCACCGTTGCCACCTTTACCTTTTTGACCACCGCCGCCATTTCCGGCAGCGTTGTCATTTCCATTGCCACCACCTTTGTTTCCGCCGCCACCATTACCACCACCGCCCCTGCCGGATGCCTGCGCGGTGATAGCGCTTACAGTAAGAATGAGGCCCAGAAGCGCGATCATGCAGCACGAGAAAAGCAGTATGAGCGGCTTCTTGAACCGTTTTCGGCCAATCATTAGAAATACTCCTTTGTGTCTCTAACCATCAGTCATCGCCGCGATCTGCAGGGAAGAGCTGCGGAGCCCGAAACAGACTGGAGTCTAGCGCGAGAAAACCTGGGCCCGATCCAGCCTTGCCTGCGGAGTTTGCAATGACCGATTCCTGCACCGCTCCGTCGGCAATGCATGGAGAGAGTCTGATTTCGAATGAATTACGCCGGGAGCAAACCTGGCTATAAAAGGTGACCCGGAGCACTCACCGTCAGTAGGTAAGTTCTCCTAATAAGATTGGGAAATCATTAATTGGCAATTAAAGTTTTTAATGTTTGGCAGGGTCGCCGGCAGACCACGTCAGGCGTTCGGTTCACTGAAGCAGAGAATGTAGCCATCCGGATCTTCGACGTAAAAATCGAGGCATGCCCACGGTCTTTGTTCAAGCGGCTTGATTACCTGAGCCCCACGCTTTTCCAACTCGCTGAACAAATCCCGGATGCCCGACACCGAAATGTAGGCGTCCAGATGTTCATGCTGTTTCCGGTGTTCTCTTTCCATGGCCAGTTTGGGCGCATGCTTCAGATGGATTGCGAATCCGTCACGCGCTACGCCCGCGTAAAACGACTGATACTTGAAATCAAGCTCGAAGCCAAGCTGGTCACAGTAGTACGCAATGGCCCGGTCAAGATCAACGACGAGAAACTGTGGGGCTATTCCAGTAATGTGCGCAGCACAATGAACTGCCTGTGTGGACATCTCATTCCTCGACTTTCTGGCTGGAGTTTACCATGTCGGCAGCGCCGAGCTTTTGCCAAACTGTCTCACTGGACTGCGAATATCCGTCGAAAAATTATGGCATGAACGAGTTGCAGGCCAGTTTGGCTGTGGGCACTTCAGCAAATGCCGGTTCGGGCGAGATCGGCAGCCGAACCATGGAATACTCGAACAACAGCAAACCTGTGACCGTCACCTTCGAGAACAACAAGGCTGTGAGCGTCACGCCGGTCAAAGCTCAGTAAAAACCTCCGTGTCCTCTGTACCACTAACGATCAGATTCGTCTCGAGCCGCGAAGAAGTTTTCCGGACTGGATCATGAAAAAATAACCTGTTTATTTTCTCTTAAGTGCTTTTTCCTCTGTGTCCTTTGTGAAACCTTTGTGCCCTCTGTGGTAAGGGTTTGGGTTTGGTTGCGGCCGACTACGCTGTGTTGAAAGGTTTGATTTCGTTTAGCTCAATGGGGGCTTGCGGGTGTGCCAGTCTGTTTGCTCCTCGTAAGCGCGAGCCATTGCCAGCACGGCTGCCTCTTCACCGGGAGCGCCGGTAATCTGCAAGCCGATGGGCAGTCCTGAGTGCGAGAAGCCGCACGGAATCGAAATAGTCGGCAGCCCCCACACATTGAATGGCCGCGTGTTTCGCAGCATCACCAGTTCTGTTGGTCGTAATTGATCGGGTGCGGCTTCCAGTTCTGCAATGGTCGGCGGGAGCACCGGACAGGCAGGCGTAATCAGCAGATCAATCTCTTCAAAAATCTCAAGGATCTGCCTCCGGAGGCGCTGCATCTGCTGATGTTTTTCTATGTAGTTCGAGGCGGTCACATCTGTTCCAGCGCTGATGCGGCGCAGCGTCTCGGGATGATAGTCATGTGCATGGTCCGGCAGATATTTCAGATGATACGCATACGGTTCGCAGACGAATACGGTGCGATCCGCAGGCACTGGTAAGGTCAGATCACGTACACCGGCAGTGAGGCCCGCCAGCAGGGCAACTGCATCTTCTGCGGCTTTTTCGATTTCAGGATCCAAATCCTTCCAGAAAAATTCGCGGCTCGTGGCTAAGCGCAAGTCAGAGATTTTCTTTTCCTCCATGGCTGCGGGAAAGTGAACTGCGGGAAATTTCTGTGAACAGATGTCCTGCGAATCGTAGCTGGCGATTACCTGCAGCATGAGCGCCGCGTCGGTAACACTGCGGGTCATGGGCCCGGCATGATCGTGAGAAAAGGAAAGTGGAATCACGCCCCGGGTGCTTACCAGCCCATAGCTCGGTTTGAGGCCCACAATTCCACAGAAGGCAGCCGGCAGGCGAATCGATCCTGCCGTGTCAGTGCCCATAGCCCCATAGCAGAGCCCGGCGGCTACCGCTGCAGCCGAGCCGGAAGAAGAGCCACCGGTTATGTGTGCCGTATTCCACGGATTCTTCACAACGCCAAAATGGCCGATCATGCCACTGCCACCATAGGCGAACTCGTGCAGGTTGAGCTTGCCCAACAGGACCGCCCCCGCTGCTTTCAGTCGCTGGACGATAGGTGCGTCCTGCGCCGGGACAAAATCTTTAAGTACGGCGCTGGCGGCCGTGGTCTTGAATCCTGCGGTCTCCACCAGGTCTTTGATGGCCAGCGGAATTCCATGCAGCGGCCCCTTCCACGCTCCCTGCGAAATCTCGGTTTCAGCCTGGCGTGCTTCCCGCAATGCCGAATCTGCAGTCACGGTAATAAAGGAATTCAATTGCCGGTCGAGTTGTTCAATGCGCTTGAGACAAGCCTCCGTCAGTTCCACGGGCGAGACAGTGCGCTTCTGGACAAGCTGGCTGGCGGAAGAGATATCGAGTGCCACGAGGTCGGCAGACATGCATGTTTGTTTTACCGCAAACGACGCAAAGAGCGCAAAGGAAGCAATAAAATAGCTTCTGTGGTTCTTGCCACCTTTGCGTCTTTGCGTTCTCTGCGGTTAAAAGGTTTTGGTTGTGGCTTCGCTACGCTGTGGTTAAGAACTGAATGCTTTGTGCATCATCCGGTAGGTATTCACATGCGCCTGCACGCTCAATTCAATCGGCTTGGAATATCCACCGCCCAAGGTGAGCACCAGAGGAATGCCACTCGCGCGGGCTGTCTGCATTACGCGACGGTCGCGCTCTTCCAGGCCGGCATGTGTGAGCGAGAGATGTCCCAGCGCGTCAGAATAGAGCGCATCAACTCCTGACTGGTAGAAGATGATCTCCGGCTGAAATGCCAGAACTTCCGGAAGAATCTGATCCACCCAGCGCAGGTATTCTTCATCCGCCACCTTATCGGGCAGGTCGATATCCACGGTGCTGCGCTGTTTGCGGAATGGGAAGTTGCTGCGGCAGTGAATCGAGAGAGTGAAAACATCAGGCTCTCCGGAGAAAATCTCTGCGGTGCCGTCACCCTGGTGAACGTCAAGGTCGATCACGGCGGCGCGGCGGATGCGTCCGACAGAGCGCAGATACTGAATGGCGACGGCAATATCATTGAAGACACAAAAGCCTGCGCCTTCCCCATGCAGGGCATGGTGCGTGCCTCCGCCGAGGGTGACACCCCACCCGGTATCCAGAGCTGCAACCGCGGCGCTCAGGGTTCCTCCCACGGAGGCAAGAGAACGCTTCACCAGCATCTCTGACCAGGGAAATCCGATGCGCCGAATGGCTGAGGCCGGTAAGGCGCCGGAAAGGAATTGGCTTACGTAATCCGGATGATGAGCTAACTCAATAACATTCTGCTTCGCGAGCGGCGCCGGTTTGAGTTCAAACGACCCCTCTTCCGCTAGAAAACCACGCACCATCGCATATTTCTGATGGGGAAATTTATGTCCTTCAGGAAGCGAGATGCTGTATTGGCCGGTATAGAAGAGGGCTTTCGCCATGCGCCTGTCCCAGATTATGCGCCTGTCCCAGATTATAAGACTTGGCCGCTAACCCCGTATAATTATGGAAGGTCTAACCCTACGAATGCACTTCGTGAGCCGGTCCGCGCTTAAGAATCGCAAACAAATTTCGGACCCTTAGGCCCTTTCTTAATTCCCGGCGGTTGTTCAATTCCGAACAGTTGTTTTCACGAATGAACAGTCGGGGCTTCCGGACGGCCGGGAATAAGCTCATTCTTCTTCTGGAATCAAGCACTTAAGAGAGTATCAGGTTTGGCAACCGGTGTGCGAATATCATTCTTGCTATGGATATAGTTCGCGATGAATCAGTGAAGAGGCGCAAACGCCGCAAGCAGATACTGCTTGGGGTTGTGGCAGGAATCGTCATACTCGGTATCACTCTGGGCGTCAGCCGGTTGAAGCCGGCAGACCCGACAGTAGAAGGCACAACCATCTGGCCGGATGTGGTCAAACGCGGCTCCATGCTGCGCCAGGTGCGTGGGTTAGGTTCGCTGGTGCCTATTCCTGAGGACATTCGCGTGATTTCGGCTGAGACTGATGTGCGGGTGGAGCGCATTCTTGTCCTTCCCGGCACACCGGTAAAGCCTGACACGTCTATCATGGAGCTTTCCAATCCTCAGGTGGAGCAGGAAGCGACTGACGCGGATCTGCAGGTGAAAGGTGCCGAAGCCGACTATAAGAACCTTCAAGTAAAGCTTCAGGGCGATCTGCTGACCCAGAAGGCTGGAGCGGCTACCGTCAACGCTGATTATGACGATGCCAGAAGAACCGCAGACTCTAACAAAGAGTTGGTAAAGATTGGTGTTCTCTCCGATCAGGCGTGGAAGACCTCGCAGGGTAAAGCGCAGGAGTTGGCAACGCGCAACCAGATTGAGCAGGACCGGATTGCCATGAATACCAAGGCAATCCAGACCCAGCTTGATGTGCAGCAGGCCAAGATTGATCAGGTACGGGCGCTCGCACAACTCAAACACAAGCACCTTGAAGACTTGAAGGTAAAGGCCGGAATCAGTGGTGTGCTTCAGGAGATGCCGGTGCAGGTGGGCCAGCGCGTGGTTGCCGGAACGATTCTGGCAAAAGTGGTGCAGCCGGAACACCTCAAGGCTGAGTTGAAGGTTCCGGAAACTCAGGCGAAAGACATCCAGCTTGGACAGGCTGCTGAAGTTGATACGCACAACGGCGTAATTACCGGATCGGTGATGCGTATTGATCCCTCCGTGCAGAACGGCACCGTTACAGTGGACGTGAAGCTGGAAGGCGAACTGCCCAAGGGCGTGCGTCCTGATCTAAGCGTGGACGGCACGATTACCCTGGAACGCCTGACCGATGTACTCTATGTGGGACGTCCGGCATTCGGCCAGGAAAAGAGCACTGTAGGAATGTTCAAGATCGATCCCGAGGGCAAGAGGGCGCAGCGTGTGTCAGTAGAACTGGGGCGCGGCTCTGTGACCAATATCGAGATCGTCCGTGGGCTGAAGGAAGGGGATAAGGTCATTCTGTCCGACATGTCCCGCTTCGACGGTACAGACCGGGTCCGCATAGAATAGTACCGGTTTCGGAAATAGAAGAAGTTTTTGTGTAATTTTCTGAACATCTGTGGCAAGATTGCGTAATAATTTCGGTACCAAAGAGAATTTAAACCGTCAAAGATACTTATCAGGAGAATAACAACGTGCCATCCGTGGGAGAGCCGCTCATTAAATTAGCGAACGTCACCAAGGTGTTCTATACCGACGAGGTAGAGACACATGCACTGTCAGGCATCCACCTGGACATCAAAAAAGGCGAGTATGTCTCTATCGCCGGTCCGTCAGGCTGCGGCAAGTCGACCTTGCTTTCCATCGTCGGTCTGCTCGATTCGCCCACTGATGGCACTTACATCCTGAATTCCAAGGCCGTTCAGGGACTCGATTTCTCCGAGCGTGCCCGCATTCGCAATCAGGAAATCGGCTTCATCTTCCAGAGCTTCAACCTGATTGGCGATCTCAACGTCTACGAAAATGTTGAGCTGCCGTTGACCTATCGCTCCATGTCGTCACCGGAGCGCAAGAAGCGCGTACAGGAGGCGCTTGAGAAAGTCGGGATGGCGCACCGTATGCGGCACTATCCTTCACAGCTCTCCGGCGGTCAACAGCAACGTGTCGCTGTGGCCCGCGCATTGGCCGGTTCTCCTTCCATCCTGCTCGCGGACGAGCCTACCGGAAACCTCGATTCCCGCAATGGCGAAGCCGTGATGGATCTGCTGCAGCAACTGCATCGTGAAGGCGCTACCATTTGCATGGTGACCCATGATCCGCGTTTTGCCAAGCATGCTGATCGCCAGATTCACCTCTTCGACGGCAAAGTTGTCGAGGAAATAGAAGGCGCGCGCCAGACCGCAGAGATGGTCTAAAACTCGCCACCAGGGAATTTTCTCTCAGGGCACGAATACTTCGTGCCCTGAAGTTTTTTGACTACTCTTTGTTACCTTTGTGTCCTTCGCGCCCTTTGCGGTTAGTCCCTGGTTCCTGTCCGTTTCCGCACATTTCCACCCATTACCGAACACCCGATTCCTGCCGCACCTGTCCCCCGTCCCGGAATCCGCTCCATTTTCAACTACTTAGCAGGCTCTTCTCTTCGGCACAAAAAATGCCTTTGACACCTGTAAGACGTGCCAACTGCAGGAAGGACTAAGAGCCAAAGCCAATAGCTAAGCGCTCATAACTGATTCGCCATGGACACAATTATTCAGGACATCCGCTACGCCTTTCGCATGCTCACCCGGACTCCCGGCTTTACCGCGATTGCGGTGCTTGCTCTGGCGCTGGGGATAGGCGTCAACACGGTCATCTTCAGCGTAGTCAATGCTGTTGTCCTGCGGCCGCTGCCTTATCCTCAGCCCGACCGCCTCGTGACTCTATTCCATTCCTATCCCAGCCTGAATCTGCCCCGCGCCTCGGTTTCTCCTTACGGTTATCTTTATTACCACGACCATCTCAGCTCTTTCGACAGTCTTGCGGCATTCACCGATTTTCGCAGTCCACAGAACCTCACCGGTATGGGTGACCCTGAGCGCGTGAATACCATCATGGTTTCAGCAGATTTTTTCCGTACACTGAGCGTCTCACCTGAACTTGGCCGCACATTTTTGCCGGAAGAAGACCAGCCTGGGAAAAACAGGGAAGTAATCCTGAGCTATGGCCTGTGGAAACAGCGCTATGGATCGGATCATGCCATTCTTGGTAAGTCGATTGGACTGGATGGGCAGAACTATGAAGTCATTGGGGTCATGCCTGAAGGATTTCAGATGCCTTCAGAAGCAAGTTTATGGACACCGATTGCTTTTTCTCCGCAGGAGACAAAGGAGCAAACCGAGTACCTCTCCGTGTTTGGACGGCTGAAGCCCGGCGTGAGTGTTAAACAGGCTGACGCAGAAATGGCCAGATTGAGCGCCGAGATCGTCCATGACATCCCGGAACTGGCTGCATACGGTTTTCATGTGGGCGGTATTCCGCTTTCACAGTTGAGCCAGGAGGGATTGAGAACTCAACTGCTGCTGCTCCTGTTCATCGTAGGGCTGGTATTGCTGATTGCCTGCGCCAATGTCGCCAACCTGCTGCTCTCCCGGGCCGTGGCCCGCCAGCGGGAGATCGCATTGCGTGCCGCTTTGGGGGCCTCCCGCAGCCGGATCATTCGTCAGTTGCTCACCGAGAGCATGTTGCTCGCGGTCATGGGAGGGGCAGCCGGGCTGTTTGTCGCGTATCAGGGATTGGGCGCACTGCTGGCCTATGCCAGCACCAAATTGCCCAGCATGTTCCGCGTGAACATTGATGTTTATGTTCTGCTCTTTACCTTCGCATTGGCAATGCTTACTGGATTGCTCTTCGGCCTGGCGCCCGCCCTTCATGTTTCCGGAAGACAACTCAATGAGTCTTTGAGCCAGGGTGGCCGTACCCTCGTCTCCCGTGGACGGGAGAGATTGCGGCAGGGCCTGATGGGCTTTGAAGTAGCCGTTGCCATCATGTTGCTGGTGATCGCAGGTTTGGTCATGCGCACTTTCCTCCATGTGACCCATGCCAACCCCGGCTTCAACGCCAGCAACACGCTCACCGCCCGTATCGCTCTCCAGAAAGACCACTATCCTACCCCTGAGAAGATCACCATCTTCCATCAGCAGTTGCTGCAAAGGGTCTCAGCTCTTCCAGAGGTAAAAAACGCGGCCATCGCTTCCTCACTCCCGCTGGTTGGCGGATGGACACGGTCTTTTATGATCGAAGGCAAATTGCTCAAGCCTGATCCCCACACGTTCTTTGCTACCGTCAGCCCCCAGTATTTCAGCACACTGGGTATCCCGCTGGTTTCCGGCAGATCATTTACTGAATCGGATACTGGCACTGCTCCCTTGGTGGCCATTGTGGACGAAAAAGTAGCGCGGACTTACTTTCCCGGAGAAAGTCCAATTGGCAGGCATATCAGCCTGAACAGGAACGCTAAACAGGCAGAGTGGCGCGAGATCGTTGGCGTAGTTGGTGGAGTACAACACCGCTCACCCCTCATGGATGAAAGCAAAGGCGGAGTGTATGTTCCATTCGCGCAAATGCCGCAGGATGAAATGGCCATTGCCGTAAGAAGTACCGGCAATCCTGCAGCACTGGCTTCGGCCATTCGGCATGAAGTGGCACAGCTCGACCGCGGGCAGGCTGTGTTTGAAATAAAGACCATGGAGATGATGCTGAGCGACTTCGTGGCGGAACCCCGGTTCAATCTCGTGCTTGTAGGCCTGTTTGCAGGACTGGCCCTGGTGCTCTCCTCCATCGGTATTTACGGCGTTATCTCTTATTCGGTGACCCAGCGCATTCCGGAGATCGGCATCCGCATGGCTCTGGGGGCCAGCCAGCAGAATGTTCTGCAAATGGTGCTGGCACAGACCCTCAAGGTCACCGGGATAGGAGTGATGGCGGGGGTTGCTGTCGCCCTGCTCGTAACCCGATTGTTCTCCAGCATGCTGTTCGGGGTCAGCAAGTACGATCCGTTCACATTCATGAGCATCGTGGTACTGATGATTGCGGTCGCCGCTCTGGCTGGGTACGTGCCAGCGCGCCGCGCCGCCCAAGTGGACCCCTTGATCGCTCTGCGCTGCGAATAGCGGCCATGCCGCCGCAAAGGATGCTAAGAAACCCAAGAGCAAAGAGCATCTGAATTACAACCAACATTGAGGAATGACGACGAAATTATCGCGTAGAGCACGTGTTTAAGTTGCCTCATCGGAAGAAAATTTATTTTCCGCGCCCACCTGTGCCAGAAGCTCTCATTCCTTTTCAGATGTCTATACTCGGTATTAGGAGGACGTCGAATGGACCAGATTCGAGAGAAACACTTCAGCAACCCACGTCTTCATCCCTCTAATCTTTCCCAATCGCAATCTCAATCCAATCAATGGCAACGCTGGGCGCCACTCGCCGGCGCGGGTGCTTTAGCTGTGTTGGCAGCTACAAGAAAATCCAAAACCGGTGTGGCGCTTGCCCTGACCGGAGGACTTCTCGCCCACTACTTCACCAATGGCGCGGGAACTCCCGCAAAGTTCCATGCACAAGCCAGTTTTGCGCTGAACACCACTCCTGATAAGGCCTATCGCATGTGGCGGAATTTCGAAAACCTTCCACTTTTCATGCGCCATCTGGAATCGGTAACAGTCAAGGGCGACCGACGGTCGCAATGGACTGCCATTGGTCCGCTTGGCCGCCAGGTCACATGGGAAGCCGAGATCGTTGATGAAAAAAATGATGAGTGGATCATCTGGCGCTCCTTGCCAGGATCTGATTTGTCCAACACCGGTTCGGTTGAGTTTCACACCGCTCCCGGCGGACGCGGCACCATCGTGACCGCCGTAATGGATTACGAACCACCTGCCGGAGCTATTGGCCGTGCCTTCGCAACCATGCTGGGCAAAAACCCGCAGTTTGCCTTGCGTGAAGACCTGCGCCGCTTCAAAGCGCTGCTGGAGGCCGGGGAGATTCCCACCATTGAAGGCCAGCCGCATGGGCCGCGCTCTACACTGGTGAAGGCCATTCATGCCGTATATCCGGAAAAACGCAAACCCACAGAGAGCACCGCGCGCGAATTCGTCGCGGCAGAGAGGAGAGCGTAATGAAGGCAATTTGCTGGATGGGCGTTGAGAAGATGAAAGTGGAAGACGTTCCCGAACCCAGGATACTGAACCCGCGGGACGCCATCATTCGCATCACCAGTACATGCATCTGCGGCTCAGACCTGCACTTGTATGACGGTTATATTCCGACCATGGAGCAGGGCGACATTCTGGGCCATGAATTCATGGGCGAGGTAGTTGAAGTAGGCCCGGGCATCAGCCGTGAGAAACTGAAAGCCGGCGACCGCGTGGTTATACCGTTCACCATTGCCTGCGGTCATTGCTTCTTCTGCGAACAGCAGTTGTGGTCATGCTGCGACAACACCAACCCCAATGCCTGGATCGCCGAGAACTTCTTCGGCTATTCGCCTTCAGGATTGTTCGGCTATTCGCATATGACCGGCGGTTATGCCGGAGGCCAGGCGCAATACGCGCGTGTGCCCTGTGCTGATATCGGCCCTCTCAAAATTCCCGAAGGCTTGACCGACGAGCAGGTGGTTTTTCTGTCGGACATTTTTCCCACCGGATACATGGCGGCGGAGAACTGCAATATTCGTCCCGGCGACACCATAGCCATCTGGGGCTGCGGTCCGGTTGGCCAGTTTGCTATTCGCAGCGCCATCATGCTCGGCGCCGGGCGCGTAATTGCCATCGATAACGTGCCTGAGCGTTTGCGCATGGCCGAGCAAGGCGGCGCGGAGACCATCAACTATGACGAGGTGGATAACGTTGTCCAACTCCTCAAAGACCTGACCGGCAACCGTGGTCCTGATTCGTGCATGGATGCTGTGGGCCTGGAGGCCTCCGGACATACGCTGCCCTTTATTGTGGATCGTGTGAAGCAGGGCATGCGTCTTTCCACGGAGCGGCCCAACGTGCTGCGCCAGGCAATTCTCGCTTGCAGAAAGGGCGGGACGCTGTCCATTCCCGGCGTCTATGGCGGCTTTGCTGACAAGATTCCGCTGGGCTCGCTGATGAACAAGGGCCTGACGGTGAAGACCGGACAGACCCACATGATGCGCTATATGAAACCCTTGCTGGAACGCATTCAGCGCGGCGAGATAGATCCCACGTTCGTGATCAGCCATCGGCTGCCGATCGATCAGGGGCCGGAAGCGTACAAGATATTCCGCGATAAGCAGGATCACTGCACCAAGGTTGTCCTCAAGCCCTGGGAAGATGGAGCAAGAGCAGCCTAGGTGGATTTGGTAAATGGGTAAATTGGTGATTGGGTAAATTAAAACCAAAACCTAAACATAGGAGTATTGAGATGTAAGATGAAGCCCGCGGTTTTTGGGCAAGCGAGTGGTTTCACATCGATTCCCCCACCAAAGCATAGCTGGTGCGCCTTATGCCGGACGCACCAGTTATTTGTTTTTGAGCGCTTGCTTTGCGCCCTTCGCGTCCTTTGCGGTAAAACTACTGGATAGAGCTTCCAGAAGAAGGATCGCCCGCCATTGCCGCCCATCATCAACGTCCAGGGATTATCGAAATCATTCGGAGCCGTCCCTCTTTTTGAAAACATCAGCTTCACTGTCTCGGAAGGCAGCCGTATCGGACTGATCGGCCCCAACGGTTCCGGCAAATCGACGCTTCTCGGCATACTCTCCGGCCACATCGAGCCTGATGCGGGCGAAGTGGCCACACGCAAATATATACGCATGAGCCACGTTGCCCAGGAGTCGCAGTTTCCCGCCGATGCGACGGTAAGATCCATCGTCGTGGCGGCCGCACAAGCGGGCGTCCCAGAGGGCGAACAAGCTGGCGTGGTGCTGGAAACATTGGGTCGTGCAGGCTTCCAGAATTTTGATGCCTTGGCTGCATCCTTGTCCGGCGGCTGGAAGAAGCGGCTGGCCATCGCCGAAGCGCTGGTGCAGCAACCGGATGTGCTGCTGCTCGACGAGCCTACTAACCATCTCGATCTTGAGGGCATTGAGTGGCTGGAAGAATTGCTGCAAGCGGCCAGCTTCGCTTGCGTGGTCATCAGCCATGATCGCTACTTTCTTGAAAACGTGGCCAATGAGACGGTGGAGCTGAACCGCGCCTATCCCGATGGATTACTGCGCGTGCCCGGCAACTACAGCAGCTTTCTCGAAAAGAAAGAAGAATTCCTGCACGCGCAAGCCCGGCGGCAGGATGCGCTGGAGAACCGCGTTCATATAGAACTCGAATGGTTGCGCCGTGGCCCCAAGGCCCGCACTACCAAGGCTAAATCCCGTATTGATAAGGCCAACCAGTTGATCTCAGAACTGGCTGACCTGAATTCTCGAACGCGCACTGCTACTGCGAAAATCGATTTTTCAGCAACCGACCGCAAAACCAAGCGCCTGATCGAGCTTGATTCCGTCGCCTGCGAGCTTGGCGGACGCACACTCTTCTCCAACCTGAATTTCACCATCACCGCAGGTAAACGCATTGGACTTGTGGGTCCGAACGGCAGCGGCAAAACCACCTTGCTGCGTATTCTTCGCGGTGAGTTGCCGGTCTCAGGCGGAACTATCCGCCGGGCTGATTTTCTACGCATTGTCTACTTTGACCAGAACCGTGTGCTCGACCCTGATGTGACTTTAAAGCGTGCACTGGCCCCTGAAAGTGATTCGATCATCTACCAGGATCGCGTGATTCATGTTGCTTCCTGGGCGGCCCGTTTCCTCTTTAGCTCGGAGCAACTGAATCAGCCGGTGGGCCGCCTTTCCGGAGGCGAACGCGCCAGGGTATTGATTGCGCAGCTTATGCTCCAACCCGCTGACGTCCTGCTGCTGGACGAACCTACGAACGATCTCGATATTCCCACATTGGAAATCCTGGAAGAAAGCCTTCTGGAATACACCGGCGCACTGGTGCTGGTTACCCATGACCGCTACATGCTCGACCGCATTTCCAACGTAGTGCTTGGCCTGGATGGACAAGGCGGCGCGGAGGCCTTCGCCGACTATTCGCAATGGGAAGCCTGGAAAGATGAGCGCCAGCGCGACGAAAAAGTGAAATCCAAGCCTGCTCCCGCCGCGCGCTCACAGGAAGCAGCCTCAAGAAAGAAATTGTCATACATTGAAGCGCGTGAGTATTCAACCATTGAAGAGCGTATCGCGCAGGCTGAGCAGGTGCTGCGGGAAAAGCGTACGGCATTCGAAGACCCCGCAATCGCTAGTGATGCTTCCCGTCTCATCAACGCCCAGGTAGAACTCGAGCAAGCGCAGAAAGCAGTGGACGATCTCTATGCCCGCTGGACCGAATTGGAAGCGAAGACAAGCTCTTAGTCTTTGGCCTTTAGCTTCAATACTGTTCCACTTAAGCAATACCGGATGTGAATGGAACCGGCGATGCTCCAGCGCCGTAGCCGCGACAGTGACGCCTATGACCGTCAGTAATGCAATAGGCAGAATGAAGCGGAACACGGAACAAACGGTGTTAAGTCTTTTGCCTGTAATGGGATCCGGCGTTCCGGTTGGCAATTCATGTTCCGGTACAGAAGCGGAACAGCCATTCTGACAGCCAACATTCACGGCTTTACCCGCAGCGTGGCGAGCCACAACCAAACGGCTTTAACCGCAGAGAACGCAGAGAGCGCAGAGGAAGGCATAGGGCGCAGAGGAAGATAAGGGAGAAAGAACCCCAGACAATTTTTTCTCCCTTTTCAGCAGTCCACCTCAGCAGTCCACGGCAAGGCACACGGCTGCTGGTTGGCAGGTAGTCCAATCATTATTATTCAGTTGTCAAAGAGCAGATACAGCACGCCACCTGGGTGACGCTATAATACTATTACTATGTAAATCAGCAGTCAAGAGGCAGGCGAACAAAATTCAGGGTCAAATTCAGGGCAGTTCTTCCAAAGCTAAAGGCCAATACTGTTCACTTAAAGGAAAATGACGCCTTGAGAGTTAGTGTCTCCGTGCCTTCGTGGTGCGCCTTTTGATCTTGTTACCTCTGCGTCCTTTGCGCCCTCTGCAATGCTATTTGTCAATTCTTCTCGGCTCACGAAAGATTTATCCCCGCAGCCGAGGGCGGCTAATGTCACTTACATTGCACATTCGAGCATGAATTTAAAAGAATTTTCGCACGGGCGGGCAGCAGCGGGGCAGATTCCTCCGCCCTACTCACGCGCTGAAGAAAACGCGCGTGAGCTTAACGGGCGTTCGGAATGACATCTCTCATTGGGATACAGCATGGTGTCCCTAAAGTAAGTGACATTAGCCGAGGGCGGCTGCGCTCCCTAAAGGTCCTCGTTTGGTTGCGGCTCCGCCGCGCTGTGGTAAAAGCCTTGCATGTGATCACATAAAAATCTCCTGCGTCCGGGAATATTTCCTTTCCCCACCAGTTCACTGGATAGACATCGCACTCCAGCGATGCGACAAGGAGAGAGAAAATGGCCGAGAAATCCGCCAGGAAATCCAATGACGTGCTTCTGCACGATCATAACCACGATGGCATTGACCGCCGCGGGTTCCTGAAATGTATGGCGTGGGCCGGTACAGGGGCCTTCTGTGTCATCCAAGGCGGCGTGCTCAACTCTTACAGCTTGAGCAAGCTGGCTGAGGTTGGCAGCATGGAGACCAGGGGCGAGCTTAGCTTCGTCCAGATCAGTGACAGTCACATGGGCTTCGACAAGGCTGCCAATCCCGACGTGGTCAGCACCTTGAAGGCTGCCATCGACAAGATCAACGCCCTGCCGCAGCCTCCTGCCTTCATTCTGCACACCGGTGACATCACCCATCTTTCCAAGCCTGCAGAGTTCGATACCGCAGAGCAACTTCTCAAGAGCGCCAGCGCCAAAGATGTTTTTTATGTTCCCGGCGAGCACGATGTGCTCAATGACGAAGGCAAGCAGTACCTGGATCGCTTCGGAAAGGGAAGCAAGGGCGCGGGCTGGTACAGCTTTGAGAATAAGGGCGTTCACTTCATCGGGCTGGTCAACGTAATGAACCTGAAGGCGGGCGGACTGGGAAATCTCGGCCAGGAACAATTGGAGTGGCTGGAAAAAGACCTGAAGCATCTCTCCAAGAGCACTCCGGTTGTGGTGTTTGCCCATATCCCGCTGTGGAGTGTCTATCCCGAATGGGGATGGGGCACCGATGACAGCGCGCAGGCGCTTTCTTATCTCAAACGCTTCGGCTCAGTTACCGTCCTGAACGGACACATTCATCAAACCATGCAGAAAGTGGAAGGCAACATCACGTTCCACACTGCAGCATCCACTGCTTTTCCTCAACCCAAGCCAGGTTCTGCACCCTCTCCCGGCCCGATGAAGGTTCCGGAAGAGCAACTGCGCAGCCTGCTGGGCGTTACTGACGTCAACTATGTCCGCGGACACCATGCTCTGGCAGTAACCGATTCGAGCCTTGGTTAGATTTCCGATTTAAGGATAAATATTTAAGGATAAATAATGATGAGAACTACACTCTATACCTGCACGGGTTTGTTTGCGCTGGCTCTGGTGATCGTTGCCGGAATGACAATATTGAAGCGTTCGGTTGCGGCCGCTGAAAGCAAACCTGTATCCATGACAGAAATCAAGATCGACAATTTCAGCTTTACACCAGCTTCCATCACCATTCCTGCGGGGACCGAGGTGCACTGGAAGAACAATGACGACATACCGCATAACGTCGTGAGCAATGACCACACCATCAAATCGAAGGTGCTCGATACCGGAGACGACTTTGCTTACACCTTCTCCCAGCCCGGCACCTATGACTATTTCTGCTCCATTCACCCCAAGATGACCGCCAGGATCATCGTACACTGAAAGGACGACTGTGAACCCATTTGACATCAAGTCCGCGTTGCTGGCCAGGCACGCGCAGCATGTGGTGCTCATCCATTTTCCGATAGCGCTCTTCATGGCTGCTGTGGCCTTCGATTTCCGGGCAATGCGGAACAGAAGCAGGCTGCTTGCAGCCGCTACCTGTTACAACCTGCTGGTGGCCGCTGCCGCCTCTCTTCCGGTACTGGTTACCGGCATTCTGGCGTGGCGCTGGCAGCTTGAAGGGCAGCGGTTGCAAGGAGTCCTGCTTCTGCACCTCCTGATGGGCGCAGCATCCACGCTATTGATCTGGCTGGTGTGGTGGATTCACATGCGCGCGGCCCGCTCGCCGGAACGGGATCTCCCCGCCTATCGCTGGCCAATACAGATGGTTGCGGTTGTCATCATCGTGCTGACCAGCCATCTTGGCGGAATCCTTAGTGGCGTGAATGGGCCCGGATAAACTTTCCCGCTCCCAGCCCGGCAATCGGGAATAAAATGAATGGGAACTCAGTTTACTTAGAGGCGATGTGAGCGGGCTTAATAGCAAAGATTTCGAAGCACTGGCTTTGCCCCTGCTGGACCCGCTGTATAACTTTGCCCGTTGGTTATGCAGTGATCCTGGTGAAGCGCAGGACCTGGTGCAGGAAACTTTTGCCAAGGCCCTGAAGAATTTCGCCTCGTTCCAGCAGGGCAGCAATTTCCGCGCATGGATGTTTACCATCCTGCGCAACACCTTCCTGACCAGCCGCACCGGGCTCGAGCGCCGCAATACCACTCAGGAAGATGAAGAGGAATTTGAAGATCTGGTTGCGGGGGTGGAAAATCCCGAGACCATTCTGATCCGGCGTGCCGATGTGGAACTGGTGCAGGAGGCGATAGCAAAGTTGCCGCCGAATTTTCGTGATGTCCTTCTTCTGGCTGATATGGAGGAGATGCGCTACCAGGAGATTGCCGATGTACTGGGCGTGCCGATTGGCACGGTTATGTCACGGCTGGCCCGCGCGCGCAAGCAGGTAAGGGAATGCATTGTGGTGACGTTGGGTGTGAAACAATGAACTGTGAATGGCGACAGAAAGCGGTCCTGTTTGCGGACGATGAACTTGGCCATGCCGAGCAGGAAGAAGTTTCTGCTCACGTAAGCAGATGTGCCGAGTGTGCCTCCACCGTGACCGGGCAGATGGAGTTGAAAAAGGCCGTGCGCATTGCCGGCCACCGCTTCACCGCTCCAGCCGGTCTTCGCGCCAATGTTCTGGCAGGCATACCTGCCAAGCCGCGCCGCCGCTCATTATGGCAGTGGGTACTGGTTCCTGCCACTTTGCTGGTGCTGGCCGCGCTCGCATTCTTCTTATTATTGCCGCAGCGGCATAATGAATCACTGCTGGCCGAACTGGTAGACCAGCACGTCACCACGCTGGCCAGCCAGAATCCTGTGGATGTGATTTCCACGGATCACCATACAGTCAAGCCGTGGTTCCAGGGAAAGCTGCCGTTCAGCTTCAATTTGCCCGAGCTTGCCGGCTCGCAGTTCGTGCTGCTGGGTGGCAAGATGGTATATGTTGAACAGCGTCCCGGCGCGGAACTGCTCTACGAGATTCGCAAGCATCGCATCTCAATTTTCATTTTCCAATCCCGCAGCGATGACAAACCGGTAGTGCGGCCTGACCATCCTCTTGCTTTCACCGTGGAGACCTGGAAACAATCAGGCTTGCAGTTCTCCCTTGTAACCGACGTTTCCCCCGACGATGCCCACCGCCTCAAGTCAATGTTCGAGGATGCAAACAAATCTTAACGAAGAAATGGGTAAATGAATCAATTGGTAAATGGGTAAATTGAGGTTGTAAACGCAAACTCATTTACTCATTTACCAAATTACTCATTTACCCATTCCTTCTAGTCCGCCGAATTGCTCAAACTCACGATGCTGGCGCTCTCCGCGAGTTCCGGCGGAAGCGCCGGTCCCGTATAGCGCAGGAACCGCGGACGGCCCTTTGCTTTCCAATATCGCGAGTCGTAGGACGCGATCTTCACGCCCGTGCGCAGCGCGCTGATGAAGGTGTGCTCTTCCGGATCAACCACCACTCCGACGTGGCCGCGCCACACAATGAGATCTCCCGGCTGCGGCTGGAAGGTGCGCAGGAAAAACGTTGCCCCCTGGTACAGACTGTTGGAAGGAACGTAGTTGTAGATCAATCCTACCCGGTTATAGAGATAATGGACCAGGTGCGAGCAGTCCATGTCTGTCTGCTCGATGCGCATGGCCGCTTCCAGCAGGAGGCTTCTGGTCGTCTCCGGCACAGTTTGGGTTGTCGCGTTCCGATGCTTCGTCCGGGCCATGCCGTTTCCGGCTAGTCCCAGAAGGACAAAAAAGACAACAGTGATTCTTACTCCCGGCTTGTGGATTGGCATACGGTTCAGGAGACAGTGGCGTGTTTATTGCTTAATTCGATGCACGCCTGTCAGCGCGTGTAAGCCGGGTGCGGACAAAAATCGAGAGTAGCTGGATAGAATAAAAAGGGAATGCAGTCACAAAAGGGAGCGACTCTATGCCACTCCCTTCTTTGGAGGAGACCACCAACGTCTCAACCTGCTTCATTACCATAGACGCTCCTTGGTGTACTCGGTTAGCGCACAAATTGCGGTATTCTGTATCCTGAAGATTCATGCGTATTCGCGTGCTGCTCTTTGGGCAGCTTAAGGACATTGTCGGAAAGCCGGAGGAGACACTGGACCTCGCGCCCGGAGCCAGCCTCTCCGATGTGGTGGCTGATTACGGCCACCGCTTTGCTCAATTTCAGCCACTCGCCGGTTCCATTGCCTGTGCTCTGAACCAGGAATATGCGCCTGCTTCTGCGCTGCTGAAAGATGGTGATGAAGTGGGCCTGCTGCCGCCCGTAAGCGGGGGTGCTCAAGCTGAGAGCGAAGCGCAACCGGAACTGAAGTCTCCGCACTGCGCCATTGTTCAGGAAAGAATCGCAACACCGCAGATCGCTGACAGCCTGAAAGCGCCTGAGGACGGAGCAACCGTCATCTTCGAGGGTATCGTTCGCAACAACACGCGCGGCCGCCGTACCCTCTACCTCCATTACGAAGCCTATAAGCCGATGGCCGTCAATGAGATGGAAAAGCTGGCGCAGCAGGCCCTGGAACAATTCAAGATTCGCGATGTGCGCCTGGTACACCGCCTGGGCCGCCTGGAAATCGGCGAAACCAGTGTGCTGATTGTGGTTTCTTCAGCGCATCGCGGCGCGGCCTTCGATGCCTGCCGCTGGATCATCGATACCCTGAAGAAAACTGTTCCTATCTGGAAAAAGGAGTATTTTGCAGACGGCGCGGTCTGGGCAGACGGCGAGCCGTTTCCCGAAGACATTCACAAATCAAAGAACTTTGGCCCCACAACTGCATCTAATTGACCCAGAGAACCTGCTGATTCATGTACTCTCAACTGTTGCTGACGCGGTTCGCCGCCCTATTATTTTTTCTCTCGATGCTGCCTCGCGGCGTCACCGCACAGGATCCTGTCCGTGGTGATCAAATTCCCCCCGGCGCCTCGCAGCAGGGCTCTCGCCCGGACGAACCTACGTTCCGCGTGCACGTCCGCCTGGTAAATGTATTTACCACAGTCACTGACGAGCATGGATCGCCCATCGCCGATCTCACCAAAGATGATTTCAAGGTACTGGAAGATGGCGTGCCCCAGGCCATCAGCGTATTTGAGCGCGAATCTGAGCTGCCATTGAGCATTGTGCTGGCGATTGATGCCAGCGAAAGCACCCGCCGCGACATCAAGCTCGAAATCGCATCGGCCAAGAAGTTTGTCCATTCTATCGTTCGTCCCGAGGACCGGCTTTCGGTTTTTCAGCTTACAGAAAATACTGATCAACTCATCGGATTCACTGCAAGCATTCCCGCCATAGATCGCGCCATAGATCGCCTTGCACCCGGCGCAGGAACCTCACTCTATGACGCTATATATCTGGCCTCTAACGCGCTCATCGACCGGCAGGGAAGAAAGGTACTGGTGCTGATCACCGATGGCGGGGACACCACCAGCACCACCGACTATGCCAATGCCTTGCGCCGCTCGCAGGAGGCGGAAGCCATTATCTACAGCATCATTGTGGTTCCAGTGGCAGCCAATGCCGGACGCAACACCGGCGGGGAGCACGCCCTCATTCAGATGTCCAAAGATACCGGCGGAAAATATTATTACGCCGAGAGCATTGAGCAGCTCGATGCGGCTTTCCGGCAGATCAGCTACGAGCTGCGCACACAATACCTGATTGGCTATTATCCCAGCCGCCGCGTTTCAGACTCTGCTTTCCGCCGCATCCAGATCGAGCTCAGCAAGAAAGAGAGCGAAGACAAAGGCTTCCAGGTGCGCCACCGCGCCGGATACTACACGGCACCGGCAAAGTAGATCTGCATTATCTCCGGCGAGCTGAGCTTACCGGAGTAGTACTCAGCATTCAGCACTCAGCCGCTGACCAGCATCGTAGACCTTGAGCGCGATCCGAGCAGATGCAACCGGCAAAACCTTTGCACACAGCGTGGCGAGCCACAACCAAAACCTTTTACCACAGAGCAGCCTGCCGCAACCAAAGGCAAAACCTTTGAAACACAGCGCGGCGAGCCGCAACCAAAATCTAACCACAAAGGACACGGAGGTTTCACAAAGGGCACAGAGGAAAGCTGTTTGAGAATCTGGGAGGTAGCGCGAATTGCGCGAATTTACGCAAATCAGAAGATTGGGTAAAAGCGAAGAAAACACCAGAAATTCTCCGCGGCCCGAGATGAATTTGATTGTTAGCAGTACAGAGGAACAGTGTAAGCGGAGGCAATAAGAATCAAAACCTTAACCACGGAGGCACGGAGAACACTGAGACACGGAGAAAAACGATAAGAATTTTGTGGAGGTGATCCGATATTCACCTTCCAGACAAGGCAAAGTCTCATCCGCAAACACCTGGAGGAAAAGGGAGGCCACGGAGAAGTGCCAAATTCTTTTCAGGCCGCGAAGAATTTGAAAAGTAGTAATGCAGAGGACGCAAAGGACGCAGAGGTAACAAAAGTACGACGCAGAAGATGAGGATGTGGAAACACAAAGAGGCCGGCTTGCGCCGGCCTCTTGTTTTGGTGGAGTTATTGTTAGAAGGTGAAGCGTGCTCCGAACTCACCTTGAAATGCCCGTGGCAAATAGGAACTGGTCGGATTAATAAACCCAATCGCCTTGCCAAAGGTCTTGTCCTGAACTACGTTGTCGAAGTTATTTCCATAGTTCGCGTGATTGAAGATGTTGTAGCCCTGGAATGAGAGTTGCAGGTTACGTTTTTCACCCAGCTTGATGTTCTTGGCCACGCGCGCATCTATGTTGAAGTATGGGTCGCCACGCATGGAGTTATAAGGAACAACATGGCAGTTGCCCGAGTAATAGCACTGGACAGCAGCCAGCCTGGCTGGGCCGGTTGTCCCAGACATGGCCGTCACGTTGGTGGGATCGTTGTTTGGAACGATGACTGCTCCCGCGGAACTGCCGCCGCCAAAGTTAAGTTCGTTCACGGTTGAGGTCACAAGGTAAGGCCGCGCCGATCCTGCCTGAAGCACGGGAGAGATTTCCATACCCCAGGGGAGATTTGCGGTGGCGGCCATGGTGAGGTGATTGCGTTCATCATTGAACGCAGGTCCGAATTCAAAAGGCGAAAGCGGATGCTGCGGGTCACGTGGATAGTAGCGGAACGAGCCGCCATCCTGATCATAGCCTACGGAGCGGGCCAGGGTGTAATTTGCGGTCAGGTCAAGTTTGTGGAAGTTACGCTGGCGATAGCTGATGTTCATTGCATCGTAGCGCGACCGGCCACCGGAAGTTTCATCGCGAACGCTGCCCAGTACAGGCACACCGGCCGCATTGAATGCGTGATCCAAGGGCAGGAAGAAACCACACTGTGGTGTGCAGGTGGGGTTCTTTTGCGCATCTTCAGTTACGCTGCGTGTCTGTATGTTGGCAGGATTTACTGGAATCCTGGGATCAAGGTTGATGGTCTTGTTCTCATGCAGGCCCAGCACGTGGACATATTCAGCTTCGAATACTGATTTGGAAGTGAGCTGCCACGTGTAACCGCCGTTAAACTCTTCGGTTATGGGGTTGCGATAGTTGGGATCCATCAGACGCCCTGTGGCCCCGCCAGTAAGATTATGAGACGGAGGAGGAATGGTCGGCAGCGGATCGATGCCAAATCGCCAACTACTGAGCGGAATTCCCGTGCCTGGCACAACGTCACTGCCGGTAATGGCGAATGCCGTCTGGAAGATGGTCGCGTTGGCCTGCTGCTCCATGAACAGCGGGATATTCTGGAAGGTATTACCGTAATACATTCCAAAGCCGCCACGGACAAGGTGCTTGCCGCCGCCGGTCAGGTCGTAAGCAAAGCCTACGCGCGGGCTGAAGTTATTGCTGTAATCGTGCGCTTTCTGGGCCACCAGTGCAGCCGCCAGAGGGCTGAACGGAGCAGCCGCCTGGAGTTCCTGGAAGGTGCGGCTGTTAGCAATGTCCGAGCCGCCCACGAAGTCGAAGTCCTTGTCCCAGCGCAGCCCGAGGTTCACGGTGAGGTTGCGCCTTATTTTCCAGTCATCCTGCAAGTACAGTCCGAGTTGTTTCGCATCCTTGATGATGAACGTAGGATCACCAACCGCGATGCTCATGCCGCCGCCGGCATTGTTGCCGCTGATCAGCCCGGCAGTTTTAAATCCTTGCGGGAATGCAGCCGGGCCGCAACCAGCCTTGCCGGCATCAGACCCTACTCCAAGAATGCAGCTCGGGTTGACGCCAAAATCGATTTGAAGAGTGGGATTGAATTCGAAGAACCCGCCCATGACCGGGGTCCAGATGTAATCGATTCCGGTCTTCAGCGTGTGCCGCCCGATATTCTTGGTCAGGTCGTCCTTGAACTGGAACTTGCGCTGGATTGACTGCTGGGGAACGTTTGTATTGGTTCCGAATTGTGCATCCGGAAAGGTAATGAGCGGCGTGCGCGTGTTGCTGTCAATCAGGTTGTTCCAATACTGCCACCCGGCAGTAAATTGGTTGAACAAAGTGGGTGAAAATGCCGAGCTCAGAGAAAGGTTAGCAACCTGCATGTGATTGACGGTGAAATTGCCTTCCGTCAAATCGAAAGTGCCGTTACTCTGATCGTTCAAACTGTCGTTAGCTTGGGTAGAAACTGAAAAATAGGCGCTGTGCTTGCTGTTGATGATCCAGTCCATGCGTCCATTGATGCGGTTCTCAAAGAACGGTCGGGGGACGATGGCTGCCGGCTGTGCTCCCAGCGAGGTCGCAAGATTGAGCTGGGCTAAAGCCGACGGCTGTTCAGCAATGGACGTGTGCTCGCGCTGGCGCTCGATGGCGAAGAAGGCAAATAGCTTGTCTTTCTTCAAGGGTACGCCAATGGATCCGCCGAACCACTGGCGGGAATAGGGTACATCTACCGAAACCGTGGTGTTATTTGCCGGGTCAGGAAGCGTTTGGGCTGCGTTCAGCGCCTGGTCCCGGAAAAAACCAAATGCTGAACCATGGATGTTGTTGGTTCCAGATTTGGTGATGACGTTGATGGCAGCGCCTTCGGAGCGGCCGTTCACAGCGGAAAAGCGCTGTGTGGAAATCTGAAATTCCTGTACGGCCTCGGCGGGAAGCTGCATCACCGGGCCACCGACCGTATTGTCCTTGTTGTCGACGCCATTCACTGTCACGTTCACGTTCCGGCCGCCCTGCCCATTGACTGACAGAATAGCGAAGCGGTTCTTTGTGGGATCGTAGGAATCGGCGGATTTCACACCGGGAGCAAGAAATGCCAGGTCGGCGATGTCGCGGTTGATCAGCGGCAGGTTGGTAATTTGCTCCGGAGTAATGTTCGTACTGACATCGGTCTTTTCCACGTCAACCAGCGGGACTGCTGTCGTGGTGACTTCGACTGTCTGATTCACGCTGCCGGGATTCAGCGTGAAGTTCTGTGTGGCTGTTCTGTTGATCAGCACTTCCACTGCTTTTGCTTCCGCCGTGGAGAATCCCTGCGCGTTGGCTTTGATTGAATACATTCCGGCTGCTACACCTTCAAACCTGTATTCACCGGAATCATTGGTCTTGGTGGTGCGGGTTGCACCAGTTTGCTTGTTGGTAATGGTTACGTCGGCTTTAGTCACCATTGCCTGTGATTTGTCCATCACTGTGCCTTGAATCGTGCTGGTGGCCACTGCCTGCCCCCAGAGACTGGCACAGTTGAGCAGCAACATGAGGAGTGTTGCTGCGATACATATATGTCGTTTCATCTTACCCCCTTTGGTGGTTTCTTCTTTACTGTCTGCTCTTCTGAATGGGTCATTCCAGAATTAATCCCAATGCAAGATACACTTCTCCTGCTGTTTGAGCCCTGGAACTGACTCGGTCTTTGATTGAGCTAAAATGACGCAATTCCCGAGTAATGGCTGGAAATTGTAACCTCTTCAATGAACCAGAACAAAGATAATTTGTCTTCTCTAGGGGATTTACCGTGGGTTTGCCGCTCCTGGAGGTAAGTAATCACAGTTATCTACCGTTTTTTATAGGTTTTCTTAAGCTTTGCGGGTGTCGAGATGCTTCGCTATTCCCGTCGCCATCAGATTTAAACTTGCCGCATCACGATTCAGGCAAGGTTTCACCCGTCCAAATGATGGAATTACAATTTTGGCAATCCCTTTTGAGAATCCCAAATTCGGGTTAGAATGTGGTCATGGCTTTCCGCGCAGCAGCTCCAGCTTTTTCCAAGAAATCCAAAACGCCTCCTCCTGAAGACACAGGAATGGAGTCAGCATACCTGAAGGCGATGGGGGAAAAGCAGACCCCGGTGACCGTGAAACTGCTTTCGGGTGAAACCTTCCGCGGCTGGATCGAATATTACGATTTGGCAATGATCCGTCTGACCCGCGAGAACGCACCCAACCTCTTCATCTTCAAGCACGAGATCATGTATATCGCGGAAGACAACGGGCGTCGCTCCCGTTCATGATTTTTCAGCAAGACTTCCTTACACCCATGCAGGAGCTGGCCCGTGAGGCCGGTTCCTTGCTCATGTCATACTTCGGCAAGGTCGCCATTGAGTATAAAGGCGACGTTGATCTGGTTACGGTTGCCGACCGCAGCTCTGAAGCGCTGATCGTAGGCCGCATTCGTAAAGAGTGGCCTCAGCATGACCTGATAGGTGAGGAAGGCAGCCGCCAGGAAACCGGCAGCGATTTCCGCTGGTATGTCGATCCACTGGACGGCACCACTAACTTCGCTCACGGGTACCCGGTTTTTTGCGTCTCTATTGCGCTGGAGTATAAAGGAGAGCGCATCGCCGGAGTCATCTACGATCCCACGCGCGACGAAATGTTCGCGGCAGAAAAGGGAAGCGGCTCACACCTCAACGGACGCCCCATTCAGGTCTCAAAAACAGGGCGGCTGGCTGAAGCCCTGATAGCTACCGGCTTTCCCAGCCACAAGCGCCACAAGAATCCCAACATTCACTTCTATCACCAGATTACCTTGCGATCGCACGGCGTGCGGCGCGCCGGCTCTGCGGCTTTAGATCTGTGCTGCGTAGCCTGCGGACGCTTCGATGCATTCTGGGAGTTCAACCTCAATTCCTGGGACACTGCCGCCGGAGTTCTGCTGGTAGAAGAAGCTGGAGGGAACGTCACGAACTTTAATGGCGGCCCATTTGAGATCAGCAGCCGCGAAGTGCTCGCCAGCAACGTCCTGCTGCACGATGAATTGCTCACCGAATTCAAAAACATTTTCGAGGGCCGCGTGGAAGGCATGCCCTCACCCGTGGAATATTTCCAGGGACGGTAAGGATTGATCCAGTGGGGGCCGATGTTCCTGCACTATTTCCCGTTCTGCTGTAATTTTTCCAGGGCGTCGCGTAACTCAGAATTACCTGGATTCAATTCCAGCGCTCGTTTATACGTTGCGATTGCTTTCTCATTCTCGTGATTCATTGCGTACACATAGCCAAGAACAGCATGGGCCTGGGCATCGCCAGGATGCGCTGCTGTGAACTTTTCCAGAATCTTTGCCGCTTCGACGAAGTCGCCATTATGCAATGCCTGGCCTATAAGCACTTTTCTGCTTTCGTCCTGGTTCGCTCCGATAACCTGATAACCCAGGGCTGCGAGTACGAATCCAGCAAGCACCAAGGTAGCCCACTCAAAGCTCTTCTTCCCTGAAGCCTGCGCGGTCGCGAGGGGCACTCCGAAGATCAGTCCGGAAACCAGACCGCCGAGGTGGCACATATTGTCGATACCCGGCCCCAGACCAATTGTCAGATTGAAAATGATGAAGAAAATCAAGCTGGAGAAGATTTGCCGTCGCTGCATTGGGCCTACGGAAACATTCCCAAATTTGATGCCTGAAAGGATGGCTCCGGCAATACCGAAAATGGCTCCGGAAGCTCCCACCTCCAGCCTTCCATGATTCCAGGCTATGCTGAGCAAGGCCCCGGCTACTCCCGTGAGCAGGTAGATTCCCATGGTGATCAGACTCCCGAAGAGCCGCTCAGCGAGTTGGCACAGGCTCCACAGACACCACATGTTGAAGGCGATGTGAATAATGCTGCCATGGACGAACCCAGCCGTAATCAGCCGCCAGTAATCGCCGCTCATGGTGGCCGGTCCCCAGTTAGCTCCCCAGCGGATCAGCACGTCAGGCGAGAACCCCATGGGAGATCCGCCGTTGATTATCATGGCAATAAAGACCGAGAGATTAATGGCGACCAGCGCAGCCATGGCCGGATAATCGCGCATCGTGCCGACTGCATTCATTCGTTGCCGGGCGCGGCTGGTAGCCACTCCGGCGCAGCGGTCACATAACACCGGCGCCAGGCCTTCTTCATTGACCGGCAGTTCCGTTCCGCATTTCAGGCAACTGGGCATAGAGTTAATTACAGCATAAGAGTAGCAGTTCTTAGTAGTTCCCGCTCTTGCTACCTTTGGCCCTTAGCGTCCTTTGCGGTTCCTTGTTAAAATTTTCCTGTGGAACCTTCATTGCTCAATCGCCATATCGAGAAACGTCCCGATAAAGTCAAGCTGCAGGGACGTATCCTTTTTCTCACCGAAGATCCGGAGCTGATCCGCCGTCAGCTTGCAGGGGAAGACCTGCCCTGGGACACGCGGAACCCGCAGAACAACCCCAGGCTGCGCGACGACATCTCCACTGACGAAATCACTCCCGCGCACATCTGCTTCTTCTTTGATGAGACCCTGGGCGAATTTCCGTACACAGGGTTGAAGTGCGGCAGTGAAGTCCCTATCAAGCGTGGAGACGTGAAAAGAGGCGGCTTCATAGCTGCCGTGAGCGGCAAGCGGCGAGGCAAAGGTTCCAGCCGCGAGCAGTCTCCTTACGCCGAATTGTGTGCCGGAATCAAGGTGGTGATCGCCGAAAATATTGAGCGCATCTACAAGCAGAACTGTCAAAATCTCGGCGTCCTGACTTCTACGGACTTCAGCCTCATCGACAAGATTCGCGCCGGTGAAGAAATCCCGCTCAGCGAGTTCACCAAAGGCGAAGACGACATTACCCGCCAGGTTATCGACTACGGCGGGCTTTTCCCTTTCAACGTGGCCCGCATGCAAAAGAAGGTCTTTCTGCCGCCCATTATTACCGGCAAGCGGCCCATGACTATTGCTGAGAAGATCTTCGCCCGCCACATGCTCAACGAGAAGAATGAGCCCGGCGTAGCTTACGTGAAACCCGGCGACTCCGGTTTTGCCCGCACCGACCTGCGCTTCAGCCACGAATATGTCACGCCCATGGCGGCCATTTTCTTTGAGCATTTTGTCGGCAAGGACGCCAAAGTGAACGACCGCTCCAGCATCGTCTTCTTCCGTGACCATCTCACCTTTCTCGATGAGGTGCTCTCAGAAGAAAAAAAGAAGATGGGCCTGCTCGACCTTGCCGGACAGCTCAAGCTCAAGCAGGAAGAGTTCGCCCATAAGCAGGGAATCAAGCTGCATGGCGAGTTGAAGGACCGCAAAGGCTCAGAAGGAATCTGCCATTCGGTGATGGCCGAAAGCTACGCCGTACCCGGACAGGTGAATGTCGGCTCTGACTCGCATACGCCGCATGTGGGCGCGGTGGGCTGCGTGGCCTTCGGCATCGGCACCACTGACGTTTTTAATTCCTGGATCACCAAAGATGTCCGTACCAAGGTTCCTGAATCGGTGAAAGTGATCGTCCGGGGCAAGCGCAAGCCCAACGTCAGCGCCAAAGACTTCATTCTTCTGCTGCTCAGCTTGGATTACATCCGCAGCGGCAAAGCTTTGGCCAAAGTGATGGAATATTCCGGCGAAGCCATCGAAGAACTCAGCGTCGATGAGCGCGCCACCATGACCAACATGGCAGCCGAGATTGGCGGATTTACGGGCATTGTCGCTCCGGATGAAAAGACCGTCGAGTTCCTTATGGAGCGCCGGGGCATGTTGCGAGAAGAAGCACAGAAGTACTGCCAAGGCCTTTTCAGCGATCCCGATGCTGAGTACGCCCACGTCATCGAGCTAAATGCCAATGAGATCACGCCCATGGTGGCCACACCCGGCGATCCGGGTAATGGCAAGTTCATCCGCGACCTGAATACGCCCGTTCCGGTGGAGATTGCTTATGGCGGCACCTGCACGGCAGGCAAGAATGCCGATATGGATATGTATGCCCAGGTGCTTTCCGACGCGTTGCGTCAGGGACGACGGATCGCTGATTCATGCAAGTTTTATATCCAGTTTGGCTCCCAGGAGACCCGCGAATACTGCATCCGCCAGGGCTACCTGGATATCTTTCACCGTGCAGGGGCCATTGTGATTGAGCCCAGTTGCGGCGCCTGTATCAATGCCGGGCCGGGAGTGTCCACACGCTCTGACCAGGTGGTGATCAGCGCCCAGAACCGCAATTTCCCCGGACGCAGCGGCCCCGGCCAGATGTATCTCGCCAGTCCATACACGGTGGCCGCCAGCGCCGTCGCTGGATATATCGTGGAATACGAACCCAGCACCGAACGCGAGCTGAGCGTGGCGTAACCACGAGGACACGAAGGTTCACAAAGAAAGACTTACCGCTGATGACGCTGATTAAACCGACGTTCGCTGATCCAGTCAGGTCAATGTGAGAAACAGGAGAAATGACTTTTTGAGCTAAGAGCCAAAAGCCAATAGCTAAGAGCCGTTTTCCTGAGTTACAATCATCTGTTTATCCGGCAAATACTACTGATCATGGAGACTGATCTTTTATGGCATACGTGATTGCAGAGCCCTGCATAGGAACGAAAGATTCGGCGTGTGTGGATGCCTGCCCCGTCGATTGCATCCATCCCAAGAAAGATGAGCCGCAGTTTGAGGGGGTGGATCAGCTCTTTATTGATCCGGTGGAATGCATTGACTGCGGCGCCTGCGTGCCTGTGTGCCCGGTTTCCGCGATCTTCGCGCTCGACGATCTGCCGGAAAAATGGAAAGCCTACACCGAGAAGAACGCGAAGTATTTCGGCCGCTAGTCCGGCAATAGAAGCATCTCTCAAGCGCGCAGCCCCACGGCTGCGCGCTTTCGTTTGATGCTCTGTCATCGAATCGCTACCGTACCCACGGATCAACACGCTTCAACTTTGCCTGCCTATGTCCTAAACTCAGAATAGATGCCCAAGCAGTCTGAAGCCCTTGTTCTGCGCACCTATCCCTTTCATGAAGCGGATCTGCTGGTCACGCTCTTTACCCGCGCTGAAGGGAAGGTCCGGGGTGTGGCCAAGTCGGCCCAAAAATCCCGGAAGCGCTTCGGCGGCGCACTTGAGCCGCTCACTTACGTGACCGCCCACTGGGCAGATAAAGAAAAACAGGAACTCGCCCGCTTCGACTCCTTCGAGATCATCAGCTCGCCGCTGGCGGTTGAGGTAAATTATCCACGTCTGCTGGCTCTCGGCTATGTGGCTGAAGTCATTGACCAGCTACTGCCTGACCGTGAACCCAGCGACTCCATCTTCCGGCTTGCGCTCTCTGTGGTGAAACATCTTCAGGCCGGGCCGATCTGGATGCCGCTCACCTACTTCGATTTGTGGATCGTCCGGCTGATCGGCTTGTTGCCCGATTTGAGCCAGTGCGCAGTCTGCGGCACTGCCCTGAATAGCAGCCGCGCTTATTTCCATCCTCTGGCAGACGGTCTGCTCTGTGCCAATGACAAGCGCCTGGCCAGCAGCGAAATCTCCGCCGAATCGCGCATGATTGCCGCCGGGATGTTTCGTGCTCCGGTTGAGACGTTTACCTCGCTGCACTGGCCGCGCCAGCGAGGCGCCGATCTGCGCCGCTTCCTGGCCCAGAGCATCGAACGCCACATCGAGAAGAAATTGGTTACTGCCAGCATGCTCGACAGGATTTGAAAGGCTGAAATCCAAGGACCTTGCTTTCTTCTTCTGTCTGACATAGTCTAACTATGTCAGTATGCCTCGTGATGAAATTCCGCCTGGGACCCTGTACATGCTGATCCTGCGAGTGCTCGCCCGCAGCAGCGATGAGCTTCACGGATTTGAAATCGCGAAATCGATAGAAACACTATCGGAAGACGTATTGCGCGTCGAAGAAGGTTCGCTCTACCCGGCTTTGCAGCGCATGCTCATCAAGGGATGGGTCAAGGCCGAGTGGGGAATGACCGCAGAAAACCGCCGTGCCCGCTACTATCGCCTGACCGCTGCCGGACGCAGACAACTTCAGGAGGAGATTTCCCGCTTCGAACGTGTCATGGGAGCGGTCACGCGCGTCATCCAGACCGCATAAACAATTGTGGGGCATAGCCGCCCCGGCGGTGTGGAAGAACGTTGTCATAAAACAAGAAGGTTGAGCAACATGGTACTGAATAGAAGGAGTTTTTGAGATGCAATGGCTTAGTGCGGCCTTCCGCCGTATGCGTATGTTTTTCTCGCGTCGTGACCGCTTCGATCAGGATATAGAGGAAGAGATGCGCCTCCACCGTGATCTCCGCGCACGCGAGATAGAGATGCAAGGCGCTACTGCTCAAGAAGCCGATTACGCGGCGCAACGCCGCTTCGGCAACACGCTGCTGCTTCGCGAAGAGATTCACCAGGACTGGGGCCTGGCCTGGATCGACCATCTTCGCCAGGATCTTCGTTACGGTCTGCGTCTGCTGCGCAAGTCTCCTGCCTTTACTTTTATTGTGGTTATTACGCTAGGGCTGGGCATCGGGGCCAATACCGCAATCTTCAGCGTGGTCAATGCCGTGCTGCTGCGGCCGCTGCCCTATAGCCATCCCGAACAACTGCTCAACGTCTTTGAAAATAATCTGCAGAAGGGAATCAAGGCCAGCGGCTGTTCCTGGCAGGACTTCCAGCAACTACAGCAGAGCGGGATCTTTCAAAGCACAGCCGGAGCGCAGCGCCATGACCTGACTCTAACCGGAACCGGTTCGCCCGCCGTGGTGACTACTGTCGTAGTTACGCCGGAGATTTTTCCTCTGCTCGATGCCAGCCCGCTTGCCGGGCGTTACTTCATGCCCGCCGATAATCAGCCGGGGTCGGCTCCAGTTGTTCTTCTGAGTGAAGGGGTATGGCGCAGCAGGTTTGGCGCAGATCAGAAGATCGTCGGCAGCTCGATCCATCTTGACCAGCAGGCCTTTACAGTACTCGGCATCATGCCTGCTGCATTTCGCGTTCCCGTATTCGGCTCGCATCAGGAGATATGGATTCCTGTGGCTCACGACCCGTTGTTTGGCGGATGGATTGATAAACGCGGCGTGCACTTTCTACGCGTGATGGCTCGCATGAAGCCCGGAGTCGCGCTCACGCAGGTACAGTCCGAAGCAGATTCCATCAGCCGCAAACTCGCGAGCGATTTCCCGGTGGAAAACGGCGGCTGGGCCTTGCACCTTGCGCCTCTGCGCGCGGCCATTGTGGGAGATGTGAAAACCCCGCTTCTGGTACTGCTGGGCGCGGTTGGATTGGTGCTGCTGCTGGCCTGCGTGAACATTGCCAATCTGCTCCTGGCGCGGGCCACGCTTCGCGCCCGTGAAATGGCCCTGCGGCAGGCTTTCGGCGCAAAACGTGGACGGATCATTCGGCAGTTGCTTACGGAGAGCCTGGTGCCGGGCCTGCTCGGGGGCGTTCTGGGAGTGGTTCTAGCCTGCTTGAGCACGCGCGCCCTGCGGCTGCTGTTGCCCTCCGATGTTCCTTCCACCCAGCCGGTTCAGGTGGATGTCTGGGTGCTCACCTTTGCCGTAGTGGTATCGATGATCGCCAGCATCGGCTTTGGTCTTGCTCCTGCGCTGCTGGCTGCCCGAACCGGCTTTCACACAAACTTCAAAGATGGCGCCGCAGCCTCCGGCCTGGATGTACGGCGGCTCCGGGTGCGAAACCTTCTTACCGTGGCCGAGATCGCATTAGCCATGGTGCTGGTTGCCGCCGCCGGACTGCTGGTGCGCAGCCTCATCAGCATGACCTCGGTTGACCCTGGTTTCCAGAGCACACATCTGCTTAAGGCGGAAATTTCTCTGCCCCGTTATCAGTACTCCACGCCGCAGCAATGGAGCGCCTTTGCCGAGACGCTCCTTGACCGCATTCACGCCCAGCCAGGCCTGCGGGAATCTGCCCTTGCCGTCCCTCTTCCGCTGGCAGACAGCTTTGTCAACCTGCCGTTCTCGCTTGCCGGGCAGGCCACGCCTGCAACTACGCCGCCCACCGCCGACTATGTCTCCATCACTCCGGAATACTTTCGCGTCATGGGAATTCCTTTGCTGCGCGGACGCTTCTTCACTCGCGAAGATTCTGCCTCTTCACAGCGCGTGGCCATCATCAGTGAATCACTCGCGCGTCTTCATTTTCGCGACGAGAACCCGCTGGGCAAAAAGCTCGTCTTCGGCTTTCCGCCAGATTCAAATGTTGCTCGGGAGATCGTCGGTGTCGTTGGCAACGTGCGGGACGCCGGTTTGATTCAGGAGCCCGGACCCATGATGTATGTACCCTTTGCTCAGGGGCCGTTCTGGGGCGGGGAACTGGTGGTGAAGAGCACGCTTGCGTCTTCGGCGGTGATTGATTCAGTGCGCGAGGTGGTTCACGGTATCGACCAGAATCTCCCCGTCACCCGCATCGGTACCATGTCTGATGTGCTTGAAGCCTCTGTTGATCAGCCCCGGTTTCGCACCTGGCTGCTGGGCGCATTTGGCTTAGTCGCGCTGCTGCTCGCCGCAATTGGCGTTTTTGGTGTGGTTTCTTACTCAGTGGCCAGCCGCAGCCGGGAATTCGGAATCCGGGCCTCACTGGGTGCTTCACCAGCAACGCTGGGAAGGATGATCCTGATGGAAGGCCTGAGTCTCGCAGCCATTGGATTAGGAATCGGATTGGCCACCGCCCTGGGACTCGCCCACTTCCTCAAGAGCGAACTTTATGGCATAGCCTCGTATGATCCTGCGACATTTCTTGCAAGCACAGCCGTTCTGCTGGTGATGGTGCCGGCAGCCTGCTATCTCCCGGCTCGCCAAGCCATGCACGCCGACCCCATGATTGCGTTGAGATATGAATGAATGCTGCACGCACGACAAGGGGCTCCCGCAAGAATCTTCACAGCGCAGCAGAGCCACAACCAAAAACCTTTTCAGTAATGCACGATTGCGGAGAAAGATTTGGGATCAAGACTGGCGCCGCCTACCAGCGCGCCATCGATTTCCATCTTCGACATTAATGCGTTGGCATTCTCCGGCTTTACGCTGCCACCATAGAGAATGCGCATGGCCTGCGCAGTTTCCTCGCCAAAAGCCTTGGCTGCCTGGGCGCGGATAACCTCGTGGGCATCAGCAGCCATTTGCGGCGTGGCGGTTTTTCCCGTGCCGATGGCCCACACCGGTTCATAAGCAACGATGAGCGGTACGGCCTCAACTCCAGAGATCTCACTGAAGGCGATATTGCATTGGCGCTCCAACACCTGTTCCGTGAGTCCGGCTTCGCGTTCTTCCAGCACCTCGCCGACACATACGATAGGCTGCAGCCCGGCAGCCAGCGCAACCTTCAATTTGCGATTTACCGTGTCGTCAGTCTCGCCAAAATATTGCCGCCGCTCAGAGTGACCGATGATCACGTGGGAACAGCCCACGGCGCGCAGCATGGCAGCGGAAATCTCCCCAGTGTATGCGCCCTCTTTTTCCCAGAACATGTTCTGCCCGCCAACTCCAATTTGTGTGTCACGCAGGGCCTCCACCACCGCAGGCAGGCATACATAAGAAGGGCAGAGAGCGATATCATCGCGCGGGTGGTCTTTTACAAGCGGAAGAAATGCGGCGACGAACTCACGCGCGAGATCGGGAGTTTTGCACATCTTCCAGTTGGCGGCAATCAATTTTCTACGCATAAGAAAGCAATTAGCACTTGGCAGCTAGCAATTAACAAACCCAACCTTGACTACTGACCAGCACAGATGACACAGAGTTAAGGAGATTACAGAGCAGCGTTCATCCGCTGCACTCGATTTTCATTTGAAGCTCAGCAATGCTCATCAGTTGCTGTGCGGCGCGAGCGTATGCTTTGTGCGTGCGCGGATCGAATAACACAAATCTCGTTAGCGTCACTGGATGTGGCTGCTGCAAAACTTCAGCCACAGCACGAAGAGCTACGTTTGCGGCATCATGCACCGGGTAGCCGAATGCCCCAGTAGAAATTGATGGAAAGCTGATGCTCACGCAGGCCAGTTCTGCAGCGATGCGCAGTGATTCGCGGTAGCAGCTTGCCAGGGTTTCCGGTTCATTGGCAGAGCCACCATGCCATACAGGTCCCACCGTATGAATTACATAGCGCGCCGGTAAATTAGCCCCGCTGGTGCTTATAGCCTGTCCGGCAGGAAGTGGGCCGCGCTTTTGGCGAATCTGTTGGCATTCGGCTAAGAGATTGGGCCCGGCAGCATCATGGATGGCCCCGTCCACACCGCCGCCACCCAGCAGGCTGGAGTTGGCGGCGTTCACAATGGCATCAGTGGATTCGGTGGTGATGTCGCCGATAATGAGTTCCAGAATGGCCTCAGGGCCGATGCGATAGCGCAGAAGAGCCAGTCTTGCCGGATCATCGTGACTCGAAGGTTTTTCTGCTCGCAAAGATTCTTCCCCGCAGCCGAGGGCGGCCGCGCTCCATTTCAATGCTATTTATCTTTCAGGGCTTCGACGCCTGGAAGCTTTTTTCCTTCCAGGAATTCCAGGGAAGCGCCGCCACCAGTAGAGATATGAGTTATCTTTTCGGCGACACCGGCCTGATGCACCGCAGCTACCGAGTCTCCGCCACCGACAATAGAGATAGCGCCTTGATTGGCAGCCACTGCCTGGGCAATCTTCATGGTGCCCTTGGCAAATGGAGCAACTTCAAAGACGCCCATCGGACCGTTCCAGACAATGGTCTTGGCAGCAGCTATTTCTTTGGAAAACGCGGCGACAGTGTCCGGCCCAATGTCGAGTCCCATCTGATCTTCGGGAATCCCGCTGGCGTCTTTCACGGTCTGAGTTTTTGCAGCGGGATCAATTTCTTCCGCTGTGACGTGGTCTACCGGCAGCAGGAGACGGACATTCTTGCTTTTCGCCTCTTCCAGAAGTTCTTTTGCCAGATTGATCTTGTTTTCCTCTACCAGAGATTTGCCGGTCTGCCTGCCCTGTGCGCGCAGGAACGTATAAGCCATCGCGCCACCGACCAGTAATGCATCAACCTTTCCCAGCAGGTTGCGCAATACATCGATCTTGTCTGAAACTTTGGCGCCGCCAATGATCGCCACAAATGGTTTGGCGGGATTAGTTACGGCCTTGCCCAGGTACTCCAGCTCTTTTTGCATCAGCAGCCCAGCGGCCGCCTGGTCGACAAACTTTGTGATTCCCACAGTTGAGCCATGAGCACGGTGAGCGGCGCCGAATGCATCGTTTACATAGAGATCGGCCAGAGCCGCCAGTTGCCGTGAAAAATTCTCGTCATTCGCTTCCTCTTCGGCATGAAAGCGCAGGTTTTCCAATAACAGTGTCTGGCCTTTTTCCAACTTATGGGCCATCTCTTCAGCAGCCAGGCCAATACAATCGGGAGCAAAGCCCACATTGCATCCGCGTCCTAGTTGTTCATCGAGAAGAATTCGCAACCGCTCAGCGGCAGGCTTCAGACTCATTTTTGGATTGGGTTTGCCTTTAGGACGGCCGAGGTGGGAAGCCAGGATCAGACGCGCACCCTTGCGCAAAGCATATTCAATCGTGGGCAGGGTTTCGCGAATTCGGGTATCGTCGGAGACGCGCCCATCCTCGGTTAAAGGTACGTTGAAATCCACGCGCATGAAGACGCGCTGGCCATCGAGCTTCAGGTCCTGAATCGATAACTTTGCCATACGTTCTCGCGCCTACAGGCCTTTCTTTCCGATGTAGTGGATGAGGTCGCGCACGCGGCAGGAGTAGGCCCACTCATTGTCATACCAAGCAATCACTTTGACCATTTTACCGTTGATCACGCGGGTGAGCGGAGCATCCACGATCGAAGAACGGTCATCGCCTTTGTAATCAGAAGAGACCAGTTCGTGCGTTTCATAACCAAGGATGCCCTTCAACGGGCCTTCGGATGCGGCTTTGAGCGTGCTGTTGACCTCGTCCACGCTGGTGGATTTCTCCACGTCTGCAACCAGATCGACCACCGAGACGTTTGGAGTGGGCACGCGCATAGCAAAACCATCCAGCTTGCCCTTCAGTTCCGGGATGACCAGATGCAATGCCTTGGCGGCGCCGGTGGAGGTGGGAATCATTGACAGGGCAGCAGCGCGGGCACGGCGCAGGTCTTTGTGCGGGAAATCGAGCGTGACCTGATCGTTGGTGTAAGAGTGTATGGTGGTCATGGTTCCACTCTGGATTTTGAAGCTGTCATTAATCACCTTGGCCACCGGAGCAAGACAGTTAGTGGTGCAGGAGGCGTTAGAGATGATGTTGTGCTTCGCCGGGTCATATTTGTTCTCGTTTACGCCCAGAACAATGGTGATGTCTTCATTTTTGGCGGGAGCGGAGATGATGACCTTTTTTACCGGTCCGCGCAGGTGCTTTTTCGCCTGCTCCGCGTCAGTGAACTTGCCGGTCGACTCGATCACGATCTGAGCGCCGACAGATTCCCAGTTGATGGCTGCCGGATCCTTTTCTGAGAAAACTTTTAGTTTTTTCCCGGCAACATTGATCGAATCGCCGTCGGCACTAATATCTTCCTTGAGATTCCCCAGAATGGAATCGTATTTCAGCAGGTGAGCCAGAGTTTCGGGGCTGGTGAGGTCGTTGACTGCGACAAATTCGATCTGGGGATCGTGGATGGCAGTACGTAAAATATTGCGGCCAATACGGCCAAAACCATTAATGCCAACTTTAATTGCCATTTATTGTCATTCCTCCAAAACAGAGAACCTGAATTTGATGCGGATTGAGGCCAATGAGTAACACAGGAAGCGAGGGACATGACCTGAAACCTTTCAGGTTATCAAAGGGTTAGTGAGGGTGCAAATGCTGTAAGGCTGCGAAATGGAGCAGCGGGTCTGGCCAGAAGTCGCTATGGAAAAGCTGTGGTTCTAAGCAGGTTTCAAGTCTGGACATGACGGCGAAACTTTGCTGCATCGGCAGTGTTGTCCTTCTCATGCCGGGATATAACCGGGACATTCGGTATAACTAGCAGTTAAGGTTCCATTTGCTTGCAACTTATCCTGCGGGTATGTTACACACGAGTTATGCGCAATTGGATGCGCGAGCGCATGAAGCGCCGTAAGAAAAAAACCCAAGAAAACGAATCTGAAGCTACCGGGAAGGTCGGCCAGCAGAAGCCTCCGGTAGACGAATTGCACCCTGAGCCGCTCAGGCCTTCCTATGAGATTTCCGACTCGGAGCCTCAGGGAGACGACGACGCCGAAGCCGAAGCGCCGGAAGTAGAAGCCGTGTCTCCGGACGCCGGAAGGGTGGAGACCGAGGTACAGCCGGAATCGCCTTCCACGCCTCCGCCGGGTGTCCCGGAGCAGCAGCCAGTTGCACCAGTTTCGGGCAAATCGCAGCGCAAACCCAAAGGCGTTGTTGTTCTGGCAATCGGTCTGCCCGGATCAGGCAAGACTACCTGGTTCAAACGGCGTGGTGTCACCCCGCTTTCCAGTGACATGTTGCGGTCCATTCTTTTTGATGACATTACCGAGCAGCGTTACCAAGGACTGGTGTTTTCTACTCTGCGTTCACTTTTGCGCGCCCGCCTGATTGCCCGCATGCCCTGGAACTATGTAGATGCCACGAATCTTGCGCCGCATGAGCGGCGGCAATGGATCAAGATGGCCCGGAGCTTTGGGTATGAGGTCCATGCGGTTTTCTTCGATGTTCCGCTGGAGGTCTGCCTGGAACGCAATCGCAGACGTGAGCGCCAGGTAAAAGAAGATCTGATTCAGCGTATGGCCGCCAAGCTTCGTCCACCCAGCTTTGATGAAGGGTTTGGAAAAATCACGGTGGTGCGAGTGAAGCGTTCACCGGGACAGGCAGAACCCGCAGACGAGTAGTCAAGTTCAATCCGCGCAACTGAAGGCGGCTGCGATCCATAGGCTTTACTTTTGTTGCTGAACTTTTATTTGATGTATTGCAGCATCTCTTTGAAGGCCGGTGTGCCCGATTTGCCCAGCAACTCATAGATCATCATCTCAGTGGAGGAGATGACTGCTCCGGCATCACGCATCCGATCAAGTCCCAATTTCCAGTTCAATTCTGAGCGCGACCCCACGGCGTCTGCAGCAACGTGAACGTGATGGCCTTGCGCCAGTGCGCCCAGCGCAGTCTGCAGCACGCAGATATGCGTTTCCATGCCGCAGAGCAGAAGAGTGTTGCGCCCGTTGAGATTGGCCACCGTAGAACAGAATTGTCCATTGCCAAAGCAGCCAAATTCCAGTTTATCGAGCGGGGTAATATCCGGCAGCAGGGAAGCGATCTCCGGAACGGTCTGGCCCAGCCCTCTGGAATACTGTGTGGTTATGATCACGGGCAGCGAGAGTATTTTGGCCGCGCGAATCAGGAGTTGGCTGTTGCGCACCATCCGTTCTTTTTCGTGAATTGGCGGCAGGAGTTTTTCCTGGATATCCACGACCACCAACGCACATTGCTGAGGATGAAGTATCTGGCGGGCTATCTCTGCCGAAGTTGGGAAATCATTGAGAGACGTGACCATGCAAGAATTGTACTCGCAGGATGAAGCGAAGATCTGTCTTCGCACTATTCAAATTAAGCCCAGAGCTAAGAGCCAAAAGCTGTGTTTTAAAAATGTTCTTCTTGTGCCATCGGTTCAGCCACTACGGTCTGCTCGCGCCAGGCGCTGGTTTTCCAGTTGTCTTTCACTGTTCCGTGGTTGATCCAGGGCGGCAGTTCCACCTGTAGGAAGCGTGCCAGCGAAAAGGCGTAAGGTTCGTAATGGGAACGCAGGCGTGTAAGCTCAACCTCCGCGCTGTTGCTGTCGCTGAAATGGAAGCCGTTCTGCTCGATGAACTGCCTCAGGGCCGCAAGTTCTTCCGGAGGCAGGCGGTCATAGGTTCCGTCCGCTGCTGGAGGTGCATTGAAGATCTGGCTGAGGTCTACCAGCGCATGGCGCGTGATGGCAAAAGTCATTTTGGCCTGATATTGGCAGACGCCTTCCAGCCCCACCATAAATAAGGAGCAGAGATCGAGAATGGCTGTGAGTGAGCCGAGCCATGACTGGTTGTCATGCTGCGAGCGGAAATAGGCCAGCACCGGATAAGAAAGATGGCTCTCCATGAGATCAGCCGACCAGCGTTCCCAGTCCTCAAGAACCTTGAGCAGCGCGTTCATGCCATGCTCTCCGGTGTGTCGGCGAAGCATCTCGGTAGCCGTGGGAGGCGAACCGGCACGGGCATCGAGCAGGGAGATGGTTACTTCCCGCCGCGAGAATGACTGGTAGAGCACCGGCAGGTATCCAATCACCAGTGCCAGAAAACCGAAGCCAATTCCTGCTTCCAAAACAGTGAGGACGCGGGCCAGTTGCGATGCAGGAGTGAGGTCACCCAATCCAAGCGTGAACAGAGTAGTGCCACTCAGATAGAGGGCATTACCGAAGCGGCTGGGGAAGACTGCCCCGGTAAATATGCTTCCTGTGCCGTAATGGATGAGAGCAAAGCCGAGCAGCAGGCTGAAGGCCCAGACCGCCAGTAGAAGCAATAGAGAAATCGGGCCATAGAAGCTGAGCAGGGATTCACGTTTCTTTTTGTCCTTTAGCTTTCTTGCCAGGGAAGACCACGGCAGCCATGTATAAACATAAAAATACCGCGTGAGCCGGAACTGGCGAGTGACCCGGCGAGGAAGAACAATCGTTTCAAACGTCTCCCAGAGCACGGTCAGAATCAGTGCCACTCCGGCGACGGTGGAGATCGCGTCGAGCATGCATGCTTGCCCGTCTTTATTCTAGCGAGATTATTGTAGCGAGATTTTTCACCGTTAAGAATTCGACTGAAGGCGACTGAAGATCTGAAGATGGATTTCTTGACGTGCCGGAGCATGCATCATAAAATCAAGATGACCTACCTCTTTGCTGCCCCCTCGTTCAACGGCAGGACAGCTGACTCTGGATCAGCATATCGGGGTTCGAATCCCTGGGGGGCAGCCAAATTAGGATCAACAACTTGCCCCTTCTCTTTTTCGCGCAAATCAGCTTGTCCTATCAAAAAGTCCTAACAACGGGTTCAGGCACCGGCTGACCGCGATCGTCCGCAGCCGACCGCTTCCCCCGTTCGTCGGCGGCTTGGGGCCGACGCGAACCGTACCTCACGGTTTGCCCCAACTCGGTGAGTGCGCGACAAATCACCACCATAGACAGCAGGTTCTTGAAATAGCTGTGTCATGGAAGCGTTGTCCCTTCTTCGGCGCCAGTTCTTTCTCCGCAACAACTTAGCAGAACCATCAAGCAATTGAACGAACCGTACCGCCATCTACACGAACGCTGGCGCCTGTAGTGGCCGACGCTTGTTCAGATGCAAGATACACCACCATGCTAGCCACCTCGTCGGTGGTGGCAAAGCGCTTGAGCAGGGAAGTGGAAGTGAATTCCTTTTCGACCTGAGCAAAGCTCTTGCCGAGCTGTCTCCCAACATGTTCTACAAAAGTTTCCACACTCTCTGACCGGGTTGTTCCAGGCAGCACAGCGTTAACCGTTACGCCAGTGCCGGCCACGACCTCAGCCAGTCCGCGCGCGACCGCCAGTTGTGCGGTCTTGGTCATTCCATAGTGGACCATTTCTGCCGGGATCTGAAGTCCTGATTCGCTGGAAATAAAGATCACGCGCCCCCATCCCCGCTGCGCCATTGCCGGCGCGTAGTGTCGCGCCAGGCGAATGCCGCTAAGCACGTTCACACGAAAGAAGCGTTCCCAGTCTTCATCGGTAATTTCAAAGAAAGGCTTGAGATCAACAATGCCAAGGTTATTTACCAGGATATCCGCCGCCGGTACGTGCTGCAGCAAAGCAGCGATTCCAGTGGTAGTGCCCAGATCGGCGGCAACCCCCCGCAATTGTGCCTGGGGAACTTTGTCCCTGATCTGTCCGATGGCCTTGCTGACACGCTGCTCGGTTCGCCCATTCACCACGACGTGAGCGCCGCTCTCTGCCAATCCTCGAGCAATCGCGAACCCAATCCCCGCCGTGGAAGCCGTTACCACAGCGGTCTTGCCTTGAAGATCAATGTTCATTCGTAGCACCTCAAAAAGGGGAGTCGGAAGATGGAATGGTTCGACAAATATTCCTGTGATGGAAGCTTGTTTCTTGAGCGCACTCTAGAGGTCACATCGTTTTAGCTGGTCAACCATGTAACCACAGGCCCTCACCGCCAGGGCCATCATGGTCAGGCTTGGATTTTGCCAACCAGCAGTGACAAAACAGGAACCATCCAGGACAAAGAGGTTCTTAGCATCCCAACACTGGTTAAAGCGATTCAGGACAGAGGTTGCCGGTTTCGTCCCCATACGCGCTCCGCCTAATTCATGAACATAGGCGCCCGGGGCTGTAACTTGACGATGCATGATGGGTATTCCGGATGTTTCAACCATTTCGCGCATATTGGCTTCGGCGTCTTCCTGCATCTTGTATTCGTTTGCGGAATACGCGAAATTGATGCGAACCGTTTTGATGCCCCATGAATCTACCTTGTCTTCATCAATTTCAACACGATTCCGACGATCGGGCAGAACTTCGAGAAGAGAGCTTAAGATGAATTGATTCGATGGCCGTTGAAGCAGTCCGAAGATTCCATAGCCGCGAACAAAGTCTTTTTCCGGCTTCTCCAGATTCCTGAATCTGGGTATATACACACCGTGTGATCCGCCCACAGGATAGGTTGTCCCATTGCTTACACCTGGAATCTCACCAGCAAAATTGATGGACAGGTGATCGAGCATGAAGGACCCTAGGAATCCGGAAGAGTTTCCGACGCCACCAGGATGCTGAGGGCTTTTTGAGTTGAGCATGATGCGGAGCGATTCAATGGTTGACGCACACAGCACAATCAGGTTGCCGAAGACTTCAAATGTCGCTTTAGTGACCCGGTCCACGCATGCTACACCTTTGATACCGGCGGTATTGTTATCAACAATGAGATGGGCAACAATTGAATCGGGACGCAGGGTAGCCCTTCCAGTGGCGAAGGCCGCATGAAGAGTCCCATGCAGGCTGCTCTTACGCGGCCAGCGGCTGTCCCCATTAGGCAGCGCTCCCGGCGACTCAGATACTCCCCTGCTGTTGATCACTTTTCGATCTTTCCAGGTGTTTTCAACAGTTTGCTTAAAACGGATCTCACTTTCTGTAAGCCGAGGAGCCGGCAAGAAAACGCCATCTGGTAATTGTGAAAGACCTTCGCAAGTTCCTTCTATGCCAAGAAATCGCTCAACGGTGTCATAGAAGGGGCACAACTCGCGATAGCTGAGAGGCCACTGCTCGCCGATACCGTCGCGCTCAGGCGCGAGAAACTCGTAGTCTGAAAGGCGAAGAGTAACCGCGCCCCAAGTAAGACTCCGTCCACCCACCTGGCGCCCGCGGATCCACACAAAGGGATTTGAGGGACCGTGGGTGTAGGGATGATCCTGATCATCCACAAACAGACTTGGATTCTGGAACCAATAGCTGATATGGCGAGACTGGATGGGTTGCCTTTTTGCTGTTTCCCGCCGCTGCTCAGGGGTCCATTTGCTCAGATCTGAAATCTCGTGGGGCTCAATTTTGGGCCCTGCTTCAAGAACCAGCACATTAAGACCCGCCTCCGTGAGTTCTTTCGCTGCCCATCCGCCGGTAATACCTGAGCCGATGACAATAGCATCGTAAATACTCTTCTTCCGTTCGTTGGTTTCAGATTTAAGATGCATATTTTCCTCCATCATCGAGTCATGTCATTAATCGGGAATTTAATCGCAACCTACTGCAAGTGCGCCTTTATGCAATTGAATCAACCCCGGTTCCGATACTGTATTTCCACTCCCTGCCAAGTTCTCAACCAGATCACACGTACGATCGAGAGCGGCGGTTGAATCCATTGCTATTTCATGCTTCGCGCAGCGAGCCTTGATCTGCGGCGAGGACAGGAGTTGGTTCAGCTCCTGGGCAACCCGCGCAGCTTTGTATTGCTCCGGATAAATGCGAGATCCCAGGCCCAAGCGCTCAATGCGAAGCGCGTTATCCGGTTGATCATTCACATGAGGAACAACCAAGTGAGGAATGCCTGCTTTAATAGCCTGTGCCATTGTGCCAATTCCGCCGGCATACACCAGCGCCGAGCAGAAAGGCAATACTTGACTGAAAGGAAGATAGGAGAAGGCGCGCACACCACCAGGCAGGTTGGCGGGTACCTGCTCCGGAAAATTGGTGACCAGCATTGCCCTGTAGCCACCGATTCGGCAGGCCGCGACGGACTCGTGAAAAAAATTGCTCAAGGTCGCCGCCGATGATCCCGGAGTGAACACCACCGGGGGTGGCCCGGCTGCGAGGAAATCGTTCACGTCATCACTTAAGCGCAACCTTTGGCAGTCATCATGCAGCAGGAAACCGGTGAGATGAGTGTTCTTTGGCCAGTCAGGCTGAGGAGGAGCGAACCACTCGGGAAATAACGCAAGCACAGCCTCCGGAGAATTAATATAGTCATTGAAGATACGGCTGACCGGAGGTAGCCCGAGGCTTGCACGAAAGGCATTGATCGGCGAGGCCATCAGGCGATCAAATATCAATCTATCGAGTAGCCAGAAGAACATTTTTTTGAATATCCGCGGAACGCTAGCGTCCATGTGCATGCGTCCGACCAAGCCACCGTCGACAAGGCTGCGGAACATAGAAGGCTGCAGTTGAATGGTGGCGAGATGCACACCCAGCTTTTCCTGTGCGACGCGTGCACCAAAACAGAGGGCCGTCGCCGCGACCACAGTGTTCGGACGCTGACGTTCACGGATAATGTGGTAAAGCGGCGCAACGTAAGGAAGAATGACTCGCTCGGCAACACATTCGTAAGATTTCCTTGAATCCAAGAGGCGCGGATCAGCGAAAATCGCTTCAGCTTCCTGCATTGTCCCGAGCACTACAAAATCCAGCCCGGCATTGCACGCCTGCTCTTCGAAGATTGCATTGGCAATAACTGTCGCCTGATGGCCGCGTTTCTTCAGCGCGATTCCGAGCTCAATCACCGGATGAACATCACCAGCGCTGCCGATCGCGGGCAGCAGAACGTCTAGTTTTCTGTCCTTTTTGACACCATTGCTGTCCAGCTGTCTTTCAAATTCAAGGTGCAACATCTTCCTCTTTCTCCTATCAGACCACTAACTCCTACAAGCCATCTCATCATGCTGTTCGCGTCATTTACACCAGAACTAAAGACTCTTTCCATCCGTATCCTGTAACCCATGCCTGCAGGCAGGCTCTTCCACCTTCCACTACTCTTATCCAAACCTTTTGAACATGATCTACTCGCGCAGCAGCATCAGCGGATTAATGCTCAAGGCCCGTCGCGCCGGAATCCAACTCGCTACCAGCCCCACCAACGCCATGGCGAGAACAACACCGGCCAAGACGAGCGGATCGCGAGGAGTTGCCTGATACACGACAAAGGCAAGCACCCGGCTCGCCAGAATTCCCAAGAGCAATCCCGCTATTGACCCCAAAGCCAACACTTTGAGTGCTCGTCCCAGAGCGGACTGTAATACCTGCGTACGCCGTGCGCCGAGCGCTATACGAACCCCGATCTCGCGCAGCCGCTTACTGACCGAGTAGGCTGCCGTTCCAAAGATGCCGGTCACGGCCAGCATGGCAGCTAATATTCCAAGCACACCCAATGACAAAGTCGCCATGCGCGGACCAAACAGAGCAGTATCCAAGTCCTGATCCCAACTGCGAATGAAAACAGTGAGTCCTCCATCCAGCCCCCGGAGGGCATTTCTGATTGCCGGAGCCAGTTGCTGGAGACCATTGTGTGAGCGCACCACCAGAAGAGTTTGACTCGATGGACGTTGCATTATTGGTAGAAACATCGCGGGCTTTGGGTCCTCAGTAAGGCCACGATATTTTCCCTGCCCGGCTACACCTACGATCTCGATGCGGTTTCCATCTGGAGTTTTGAAATATCCGCCTATGGCATTGGAGACGGAGCCGAAGATTTTGCGCGCAAATTGCTGGTTGACAATCGCTATGCGTGGGGCATCCTGATCGTCATGCCAGGTGAAGGTCCTTCCAGCTACGAGGGGCGTGCCCGCCGCGAGGAAGTATTCCGGCGATACAGTGAAGGTGCTGGCAGAAGCGGCGGCATTTGCCGGACGCAGATCTGTGGTCTTATCGGTAAACACCCGTAAGGCTATTACATCGTCGGCTAATGGCACGGCGTTGGTCAGTCCTACGGACTCGACACCAGGAATTGCCTGCACAGCGTCAATCAAGCGCTTTTGCATTGCGGGTATCTGGTCCACGCTGTAACCAGCCATGGTGAGGCCCGCCTCTGCAAGCGTGGCATTGTGCGGATCAAAGCCGAAATTGGCGTGCAATGAGCGAGCCAGTCCTCGGACGGCAACGAACGAAGAAGTGACCAGGACGGCGCAAATGGCAATTTGTACCACCAGCAACGTATCTCGGCCGGCGATCCGCCAGCCAGTGGTCTGTGCCGGCGGCGCTTTGACAATCTCATAGGCAGTAGTACGCAGCACCTGACTTATTGGAACAGCGCCGAACAGCACCCCACTAAAAACCGCCAGGAGGAAGGCGAATAGAAAAACACTTGGACCCAGATTTAGCGCCAGATGACCTTCTGGATATCTGGAAAATGGCTGCCATGTGCTCAGGGCGCGCAATAGTTCAGCACTCCCCCAAAGTCCAAAGACGCCTCCGACCAGAGAAACCATCACAGCCTCGGTAAATAGTTGGCGCAGAACCCGCGCCTGGCTTGATCCAATAGCGAGTCGCAGAGCAACTTCTTTGGAACGGTCAGCGGCATGAGCGGCAAAGAGAGTTCCCAGATTGGCGCACGCGGCTAGGAGAATCAGGCCCGTCAGAAGCATCAATCCTGCCACGAATGCCCGTACCGGGCGGCCAAGATAATCGCCATAAAGACCAGGACGTGCCAGGGTAAATTCTTTTGGGCCAACATGTTTAGGATAGGTTTTTGCAAGCCAAGACCCAACCGAATTGAGATCTGCGATGGCTTGTGCCTTAGTGACGCCTTCCTTCAGGTGTCCCATCGCCATGAAAATCGTTGGTCTGTTGCGTGCATCCAGGTAATTCTCGCCGTCAACCTGTTCTTGGTTCACAAACGGCACAAAGAAATCAGGATTGAAAAACACCAGGGTGCCATGAAATTTAGGCGGCGCGATCCCGATGATGGTAAAAGGATGCTTGTTCACCTGAACTGTACGGCCCACTACGCCTCGGTCATCCTGAAAATTGGCGTGCCAGTATTCATAACTGAGCACGATATAAGGAGCGCTATTCGCCCCATGCTCATCGGAGGCGTGGAAGAAACGGCCAACATAGGGACGAATCCCTAATACATCGAAATAGTTACCACTCACTTCATCGAACCAGACGCGGGAAGGATTTTTGCCTGTATCCAGGGCCGCTTCGGTGATGTTATAAGCCGCAAGATCATCGAAAGAGTGGTTGCGATCACGCAAATCCAGATAATCGGGATAGGACTCATACGAAGAAGCCTCATTCGCATGCTGAATCGCGTAAAAGCTATTCGCATGAGGCACACTCAGGGGGTGCAAAATCAGCGCATCCATCACACTAAAGACCACCGCATTGGAGCCGATGGCGATGGCCAGGGTCAAAACAGCGGTGATTGTGAATGCGCGAGATTTGCGCAATAAGCGAAAGCTGAAGCGCAAATCCTGTGCTAGACACTTCATGTTTCCTCCCGGATAGTGGGGCACAGGTTGCTCCCATATTCGGCCGCACAAGTATATTGAATCTTATAAGGCAAGTGTCGAGCCACCCTGCCAAGTGCGAGGAGCTGTTTTCTTTTCAATATCTTGAAATATTTTTCAGGGCTTGATTAAAAAACTTCCCGCCCGGAATTGGACGGTCTCATCCAGAAATGGACACTTGCAGGTGGAGCAGGATCGCGAAGCTATATATCTGCGGTAAGTCTGCTGGGTTGGGAGGATTCCACAACACACGTGGCGAGTCTGATCTCAACCAGGCATCCGGGGCGGTCCAAGCGATTTTTCAAGACCAAAGTACCGTGATGAGCTTCAATGATTTGCCTGCTTAACAAAAGACCGATGCCTGAGCCAGATTCTTTCGTGGTGAAAAACGGCACAAAGAGGTTTTCGGTTTTTGTGAGTCCCAGCCCCTCATCACGGACCAAGATTTCCACGTCGTGGGAATGGACGCTCCACGACAGAGTCACGGCTTCAGGGCCAATATTCTTTTCGGAAACGAGCAGAACCGAGTCCGTTGCGTTCTTCACCAAATTGATCAATGCCTGTTCGATCTGATCAGGATCTACCTCGACCAAGACATTCGACCCCGGAATGATTTTTACAGCCAAGCGGGGTTCGAGTGTGGCGATACGTTCCATCAGGTCGCCAAGGGAAACGACCCTGCGTGTAGGCGTCGGCAACTTAGCAAGCTGCGCATAGCTCTGAAGGAAGCGGCCAAGCGAGTCAGCTCGATCACGAATCACTCCTAACCCATATCCTAAGTCTTCAGCGAGTGATCTGGGCAACTGGGCATTGGAAGACATACGTCCCAGGGTGCCGGCAATGGTCTTAATTGGAGCCAGGGAATTATTGATTTCATGGCTTAAAACGCGAATCAGGCGTTGCCATGCAAGCCGCTCCTCAGCCCGTAGTGCCTCTGAAGCTTCTGTCAGGAGAATGAGACGATGCGGTTGCCCCTGCTGCCGAAAGCGGGCTCGGCGAATGATCCAGCGCTTCTCCCCACCTGAACCGGGCCGCGAAACCACCTCCCAATCCGATCCTTCGAGCAAATCCTGGATGCCCAATTCCTGGGCAGTGTGATTTAGAACTCCTTCCTCTTTTTTCCGGAGGAACTCCAGCCCTGCGCGATTGATGATGCGCACCCGCTCGTCAGCAGAAAAGGCGAAGATAATTGCTCCTGCTTCCGCCATCACCTTACGCAACAGGTTTGCGGTTTCGAGGCTCCCGAGACGTTCTTCAGCAAGGGCATAAGAAAGGCTGTTGATTTCGACCGCCAGATCGCCAAGGGCATCGCCTGAAATAGCTTCGGTGGCACGGAAGGAAAAATCTTCATCCTTCATGGCGGCGACAACATTGGAAAGGCCGCGCAAGGAATTAACCACGGCATCGCGAGTGGAGACACTGAGGACGAGCCACAGTACCATTGCTAAAAGAGTGAATTCAAGTTTGTGGTCGAGGGAGTAGCTGCCGTACCATAAAAGCACAAGGCTGAGAGCAATGCCAGGAACACCGCTGGACAAGACCGATGCGAGCAGGCGGCCTTCGAAGCGGGTCGGCTGCTGCCGACCGCTATAGTCAGCGCTTTTCTTTGCGCGCAGGGTCGGGAGCATAAAGCCCATATTTCTCCATCCGGCGATAAAAAGTACCACGACTTAGCCCCAATACTTCCGCCGCCTGGCTCACGTTCCCGCTGCAGCGCGCAAGAGCCTTGCCAACCAGCAGCGACTCAACTTCCTCAAGGCTCATCTCAGAAATATCAGGACCGAGGGTCCGGTTGGAAGTTTGCAAACCCAGATGCTGAGCCTGAATCAAATCTTCCCGGCACATAATCACGCCGCGTTCAATTGTATGTTCGAGCTCGCGAACGTTTCCGGGCCAGCTATATCCTGTGAGTTTCTCAAGCGCCTCCGGGCTGAAGCCGTCAATTTTCTTGTTATACCGAGTGGCATACTTGGAAAGAAAATGGGAGGCCAGAGCAGGAATATCCTCCAGACGTTCCCGCAAAGGCGGGATGTGGATTTCAACCGTATTGAGACGAAAAAGAAGGTCCTCCCGGAAGTTTCCGGCGGCGCATGCTGCCCGGAGATCAGCATTGGTGGCAGAGAGCACACGCACATCTACGCGGCGGGAGCGAGAAGAACCGACACGTTCCATCTCGCCGGTCTCAAGCACCCGCAGCAGCTTGGCCTGTTGGCGCATGGGAACATTTGCAATCTCGTCAAGAAACAGCGTGCCGGTATCAGCCATTTCAAATCGTCCGATGCGATCGGATCTGGCGTCGGTGAAGGCCCCTTTTACATGGCCGAACAGCTCGCTTTCGAACGTTCCCTCCGGCAGTCCGCCGGTGTTGACCGTGATCAGCGGCTTGTCTGCGCGGAGAGAGACTGCATGGAGCATTTGGGCGACAACTTCTTTGCCAGTGCCGTGCTCTCCGGTAATGAGCACGTTGGCATGAGAAGGACCCACCTGGGTGATCGCTTCGACAACCGACTGCATCGCTGGGGCTTCAGCAATAAACATGGAACGGCCCCGGCCCCTGAGGATTCTGTTTTCGGCTTCGAGCCGCTGACCTTTACGCAATGCTTGGCAAAGTTCCGCGTGATTGCGGATAGTAGTGAGCAGGCGCTCATCATCCCAGGGTTTCTGAATGAAATCACGCGCTCCACGGCGAACAGCTTCCACGGCTAATTCGATCGTGCCCCAGGCAGTCATAACAATGACCGGCAACTGGCTATCTATAGCGCGGATGCTTTGAAGAAGCTCCATACCCTCTTGTCCTGAGGTCGTATCGCGAGCGTAGTTCAAATCGAGAAGCACTGCATCGTACTCGCGCACGTTCAGAGATTCCAAAGCAACCTGGGGGGAACGCACCGTATCCACCTGGAAACCCTCAGATCGCAACAAGAATTTGAGTGCATCGAGAATGGCCGGTTGATCGTCTGCAATGAGGACCCGATAAGTCTTTTCCGGATTTGGCATAGCACCGCTCTCACTTTCGGCGTTGTTAGCGAATTCCCCTGAGTTGAAAGCAGGATTCCTCCACTTCGAAGACTGAAACGAGAAACGGTCAGTGAATATCATCTCACCGTTACTCATTCCTCAGCACAGCCATGGGCTCGAAAGACGAGAGCCGAACGGCTGTCAGTAAGCTGATTAGTGTAGCGACCAGCCCGAGTACAAGGCCGACCGCCAATATGAGGACGACTGAATCGCTTTTAGCATTATAAAGCAGGTTCCCGAGCAGGCGCTTCACCAGGAAAGAACCGAGCAACCCAACTGCAATTCCCATGAAGACCGGTTGGGTCCCCTGCTGAATCACGGTGCGCAGGGCGTGAATGCGATCAGCTCCGACAGCAATGCGAATGGCGATTTCACGGGCACGAAGCCGGGCCTGGTAACTGAGTAAGCCGTGGATTCCAATCACAGCCAAGACCAAGGCAAATCCGCTGAAGGCAGTGGTGAGCAGAGTAATAAAGCGCCGGTTGGCCAATGATTGATCAATCACCTGGTTAAAGGAGCGAAAAGAAGCGAGAGGCAAGGCGGGATCGGCGGACTGGACCGCATTACGGATCTGGCCCGAGAGATCCAGCCGACCCGATGAGCGAACGACGATGGAAATTAAAAATGTGTTATTGCAGAATTCGGTGATGCGATCCGGTACTTGATTGAAAGGCACAAAGGCCATCATTGGAGGCGGCAGGTCAATACCTTTCTCGCGGATATCTGCAACGACCCCGACAATCTGACGCGGCACATCAGCGAATATCGGGCCAAGTTCACTGCCAGTCTGGATAAAGTGGCCAATTGGCGATGCATCAGGCCACAAACGGCGGGCCATGGTCTCACTGATGATTGCTACAGGCGTGCTTCCGGAGAAATCGGAAGCAAGGAAGAACCTCCCTGAGCGCAGTGGAATCCCAAACGTTTTAAAGAAGTCCTGGGTTACAGGTCTATATTCATCATCGTTGTCAGGAATGGAAGGGCGCATCATCGGGTGGAGAGGAAGGTTAAGACCCTTATCAAGAGGCAAGCCAATCACGGTGGCTACCGATTCAACCCCGGGGACAGTTTGCACATGTTCGATGATTGAATTCACCAGGCGCTCCGTCGAGCGCGTTCCGTCATAGCGTTGGCCGGCGAGCGATACTTGTGCCACAGTCAGATTGTCAGGATTAAAACCCAACGGTACGGAATACAAGCTGAGCAGGCTCTTCATCAATAAGACTGTTCCCGCCAGCAGCATGACGGTCAGCATCACCTGAGCGAACACCAACAAGCGTACCGAACGAAGCATCGCACTGCTTGAAGTAGCAGTGCGTGAAGTCCCTGCCAGAATTTTTGCGATATTAGCTCGCGACATTTTTATGGCTGGCGCCAATCCGAACAGAAGTGGACCTAGCAGGGCAAGCGCAATAGTGAAAACCAACACGCGCCAATCAATAGCCAGGTTGCCAATGATGGGGAGATCCGCAGGCCAGAGAAGGTTAACCAGGGGAAGACACTCTTTAGCCAGAATGAGGCCGAGCAAGCCGCCAGCAAGAGAAAGCAGCACACTCTCTCCCAACAACGAAAGCACGAGGCGAAATTTGCCGGGAACCAGGGCGGCACGCACTGCAATTGCCTGGGAACCGGCCGCTGCGCGAACCAGAATGAGAATAGCAACATTGGTGCAAGCGATAAGGAATACAAGTATGACTGCTGCAAATAACGTTGCCAGTCCCGGGCGCTCCTTTTGCACAAGATAAGCCTGAAACGGCTGTGCGATGAGCGTGCTGTTAGCAAAAGAAGACGAATAGATAGAGTGATATTCCCGCGTTATCAGGCTCAATTCATCTTCAACCTGTTGCCATGAAACCCCATTCGCAAGGCGACCGACCACCCTGTAGTTATTTCCGGGAACCGTACTGCTGCGGGTTAGCTGCAGGGGCAGCCAGATGTGAACATCGGGATAAGATCGAAACCAGCGGGGCATGATGCCGATAATTTTGTAGCTCTCGCCATTTATCCACATGCTCCGGCCTACAGTGGACGGATCCCGGCCAAACATTTCGGTCCAAAGCCCATGACTCAAGAGGACAGTATGCGATGCCCCAGGCTGATCTTGTTCTGCGCCGAACGGCATACCGATTTCCGGCGAAACATCCAGTACCTGAAAGAAGTCTCTGGAAACTGACAAAGCTCTGACGTATTGCGGGGGACCGGAAGCTGAGATGTTTACACCGGCATCAAAAGGATACCAAGCTGCAACACGGGACAATGAATGAGTTTGATCCTTGAGCACGAAAAATGCGGGTACTGCCAGGTCGGAGCGGCTTGACCAGCTTACGATGGCCAGTCTGGTGGGCTCAGGATATGGCAGCGGGCGGAGTAAAGTAGCATTGATAACGCTGAAGATGAGAATATTTCCAGCAATCCCCAATGTCAGGGCAAGAACAGCGCTCAAGGTGAAGCCTGGACTTTTTCTCAGGGAACGGAGTGAAAATCCCAGATCCCTGATAAACGAATACACGATTGGTCCTCCGTCAACCTCACTTTATCTGGTGAGCTGTTCAATCAACAGAAGAGCTCAAGCACACTATACCCCAATCAAATAGTTGCACTTCAAGGGCCAATCCAACATTGGTAGCTGTGAAAAATTCCAAGAGAAGTGTGCTATCCAAGGGAACTGCTGCGTTCAAAAGTCTGATTCAGCCATCTGCCAGCCTATTTCCAGAATTAAATATATCAAAGATATTGAAGTTCATATGTGGGTCGATTCTGAAGATGCTGTCCAGTTCTGAACGAGGGATTTCATCTCTGGACACAAGAGGTTAAGCGGGTCTATTCTGTTTCGCTTCGCAATCTGTGGCAAGCGGCTTGGAATTAATACATTCACATTATTCCCTCTTCCGGGAACGGCACTGGAAACCGAACCAGCTTGTGTTCTGACTCTTGGACATTCAAAGACTTACAAGCAGAGCTTCCTTGCGTTCGGAGAGATTTCGACTGAAGAGAGATCGGAGTCGTAAGCGGTGCAAAGATCCATAAAACATCGGTGTAACGGCTTATTCACTTTGGCATACAGCTTGCGTATAGATGGGCGTAATCACCCCCATTCAAAAAGGACAGAAATATGAGCTCGATTCTTCATCTCCAGCAGCTAGCCCCAACCCTCAACACTGCAGATTTCAATTTGATGTTGGCAAGTTCGTTTTCCATCAGCGCCCTATGCGGACAGGGCTTTGCAGATGATGGCACCCAGCAGTTCCAACTGGTGTAAGCCGTCCCTGTCTCTATCCTGATAAACGTGAGCAGGATTCTCCAACGATAAAAGAAACAGAAGAGCGAAAACGGAGCAGAGGTAATGCGAAGCAGCCCTAATGTGATTTACCGCTTGCTGCATAAGGATTACGCGGAAAGTTTTGCGGCATATGCGCCCCGCAAAACAGATTTCTATGACGTGATTACTTCTCAGCTTCCGGAAAACTGGAGCATTCAGCGCCAGGACATCTGGTTCTACTGTAGCTCGCCTCAGCAAACAATTCCCCTGCAAGGGTGGAAGATCCACGTTTCGTCAACTCTGCGCGATTCCAGCGAGGTTTTGGGAAAAGTCGCATCGGTTTTGTTCCAGCATAAAGATGTATCGTTTAAATTTGCCGCGGACCGCTCCTTGCTGTCTTTGCTGAACAGCAAGAGCTGGCCAAGAGGCGCATCGGGCAAATTCATTACGGTCTATCCTCCAGACAATTCCCGCTTTCTCGATCTGATTGAAGAACTGGACAAGGCCACTGAGGGAATGCAGGGGCCTTACATTCTTTCTGATCACCGTTACAAGGACAGTCGAGTGGTCTTTTATCGCTATGGCGGCATGCGTATGAACACTGCGCTGAACATCAGAGGGGAGAAGGTCCCGGTGCTAAAAAAACCTGATGGCAGCGTGGTGCCTGATCAGCGGCTTCCATACCCAGTTATTCCAGCATGGGAAACGCCGGTGATCCATGCAGAGAACAGTGGGGAGAAAAGCAGCGAAAGGCCAATGTTGCTAAACGGACGCTACCGGGTTGAGACCGCCGTCTCTTTCTCAAGCGCGGGTGGAGTGTATGTTGGCCATGACACCCACACGGGCGAAAGAGTGATCATGAAGGAGGCTCGTCCCTGCATCAATGCAGCCGGTGAGGACTATGATGCAATCGAGCTGCTGAAAAAGGAATATCGGCTCCTGAATGTTGTGGCGGATACGGGTATCGCGCCTAGGCCGGTGGATTTGTTTCAGGAATGGGAGCATTGGTTTCTGGTGGAAGAGTTCATTGAAGGAATTGCGATGAGCCGCCACTCAGCCGCGCATAACGTTCTACTCCGGACACGGGCAACACCAAACGATCATGAGCAGTGGATGGCCATGTTCACTAAACTGGCCGAGAGCCTGGTCAGAATCCTGGATACCCTGCACAGCCGCAAGATCGTATTTGCAGATTTATCCACAAACAATCTGATCGTTACCGCCGATGGAGATTTGAGAATCATTGACTTTGAAGGAGCGCAGGAAATCGGAGTTGATCCCCCGGCCCAGCTCTTCACGCCGGGCTTTGGATCACAACATCGCGTTACGGGGGGACACGCCAGGAAGGAAGATGATTATTACTCAGCCGGCGCTGTTCTCATGGCTTATCTTCTTCCCGTAAATGGCCTGCTGCACCTTAATCCTCAAGCGCGTCACGATCTGATTGCCTCCATTCGTAATGACATTCAGTTGCCAGACCGTCTGGCTGAATTGATTAACAGACTGATGGACCAGCCGGAATCGGCCGCTGCGATGGAATCCCCGCTGGTTGAAATTCCCATCTCTCCTGCTGCGCGCCAATACGAGAGTAAGGAACGAATGGCCTTCGGCAATTACCAGGCCCTCGTGGACGATATTGTCGTCCATCTTAACAGCGCAGCGGAATATCAACGTAAAGACCGGTTGTATCCCGCCGATCCGAGAGTTTTTTCTACGAATCCTCTGAGTGTGGCATATGGGGCGGCAGGTGTGACCTATGCTCTGTGGAAGATTACAGGGAAGGTCCCCCAGGCCGCAGTGGATTGGATATTCCAACATCAGATTACGTGTGGCGACTATGCGCCTGGTCTGTATCTCGGAATGTCTGGCATTGCATGGTCGCTTCTTGAGATGGGGCTAAGAGAACCCGCAGAGAAAATCTTTCAATCAACGTTTCAGCACCCGCTGCTCCTGCAATCGGCGGATTTGTTTCACGGGATGGCCGGTTGGGGAATGACAGGGTTGCGCTTCTTCGAAGCAACAGGCCAGGAAGTATATCTGGAACAGGCCAAACGGGCAGCGAGTGGGATCATTGCATGCGCCAGGAAATCAGAGCGCGGTTATTTCTGGGCCTCAACTGATGAATGCACCTTGGGACTTGCTCATGGCAGCAGCGGAGTCGGTCTGTTCCTGCTCTATCTGTATCTGGCCACCCAAAATGAAGATTATCTGACAATCGGAGCGCGGGCACTTGATTTTGATCTGGAAGCCGCGACCCGAACCAAAGATGGCGGACTCTCCTGGAGTGAGAATACCGAATCGGTTTCACCACTTTATCCTTACTGGCGGTTTGGCAGCGCTGGAATAGGGAAGGTGACAGCGCGTTTTCAGCGACTGTTTAAATCTGCTCGATATGAGTCCATTCTTGAACAGATCTTTATTGATACCGACCGAAAATACGCGGTTTTGCCCGGGCGCTTCAGCGGGCTGGCCGGGTTGGGCGAGTTTCTCCTCGATCTGCACGATCTCAGCGGCGAAAGACGTTTTCTGGAGAGTGCACACAGGGTAGCTGAAGGAATCCTTCATTTCCGGGTGAAACGGGATGGCATTTGTTTTCCCGGAGAGTTGTCATCACGCTTGTGCTGTGATTATGGCACTGGAAGTGCAGGCATTGCATTGTTTCTGAACCGGCTCACGGGAAAACATATAAAGAGTGATTTCATGTTGGACGAATTATTCATGCGTTCTTCTGGAAACATCGAGCAGGCAAAGGGTACGGCGAATGGTTGCCTTATTGCTAAGCATGAGAGTACCTGTTGATAGGAACGCTTGCCGATGCCGACGAGCAGCAGAACCCGCTTACGATCGCTGATTTAGAAGTCCATCGAGCGTGACGGCTTAATCCGCTAACAGGAAACATGCCGCAGGCGATTCCTGGAGCGATATTTACAGTTCAACAATCTTGCTCTTCTGGACGATGGGACTCAGATGGCGACAGCCTGCCCATTCGACAGGAAGCACCAGTTAGCCTCAACTCGGGAACCGGGAGAATAATCGTGAACCTCGATATGTATGACAACTGCTGGTGTGCGGTCCAGGTAACTCCTCGATATGAGGTGATTACCTCGACAATCCTTCGCACGAAAGATTATGAACAGTTTTTGCCCATGTACAAATCCAAGAGGCAGTGGTCTGACCGGGTGAAAGAAATCGAAAGTCCGCTGTTTACCGGATATGTATTTTGCAAACTCAACTCCCGAAATCCGTGGTCCATCGTAACCACGCCGGGCGTAATTCGAATTGTTGGCACAAGAAAGGAAATTGCCGTGATTGATGAGCGAGAAATAGAAGCCATTCAGCTCGCCGTGAAATCTGGTGTGAAAGTGGAGCCGTGCGCATATGCCAGGGTAGGTGATCGCGTCCGCATCACAAGCGGTCCTCTGAGTGGCCTGGAAGGCATAGTTATGAGCTGCAAAAACCGCCAACGGCTGGTGCTTTCCGTTAATCTCATACAGAGTTCTGTTTCGGTAGAAGTTGACGGTTGCAACTTGGAGCCTGTCACCAAGCCTTCGGAAGTGGCTTCGAGTAGCCCAATGTCAGTGCCCCATGCCGGAATGATCCATGCCCTGGAACCGATACCGCTCGTTGGCTAACAGCATAGCAATGTGAGACCACCTTCGTGTCCGTTTTTGGACAGGGCGGTCCAACTACGGACACTCAATCCCTCAATCCAGCTAGAGGCTGGCTTTCTAAGACATTGGAAATAAAGGCAGCTTCCTGGGTACTGGCATGGTGGCCCAATACTTGCTTTATAAAGTAACGGGTTGTAGCAGATGAGCAACCGAAGTAAGCCCGAAGCCCGCTTCTTGGGATTTGCGGGAACAGCCTGCGCCGATCACTGGAGGAAAAGTTGAAACTCATTTTTAAAGATATGCGCTTTAGTCTTCGTATGCTGCGCAAGTCTCCAGGATTTACAATCGCCGCCGTTTTAACGCTGGCATTGGGAATCGGAGCAAACGCAGTGGTCTTCAGTGTATTGAATTCGCTGATCCTGCGCCCATTGGATGTACCCGAGCCAGAGAACCTTTTCATGCTTGAGCGCGGAGCCCATCATTTGGGTGCGCAATCATATCCTGACTATGTTGATCTGCGCGACCGAAACCGCAGCTTTGAAGACCTGGCAGCCTATGACATTGCCCCGGCAGGGCTGGACGCGGGCACCAATCCAATGCGGATTTGGGTGGAACTTGTCAGTGGCAACTATTTCGATGCATTGAAGATTCAGCCGCATGTTGGGCGTGTCTTCCACGCCTCCGATGAGCACGGGGCGAACAGCGCTCCGTATGTCGTTCTCAGCTATGCGTACTGGCACACTCATTTCCATGATGATCATGGAGTGGTGGGCCGTACAGTTCAGGTGAACAAGCATCCTTTTACGGTTGTCGGCGTGGCGCCGCCTGAATTTCATGGAACGTTGATGATGTTCCATCCTGATTTGTTTGTGCCGATCGTGAACCAGGAGCAGTTGTCGGGGGCGAGCACCCTGAACCTGCGCAACATCCATGATTCAGTTTTCATGGTGATGGGACACTTGAAGGCGGGAGTCACCCCGGCGCAGGCAGCTGCCGATCTGAACTCGATTGGCGCATATCTGGAAAAGAGCTATCCCAAAGAGGATAGCCAAATGAGTTTTAACCTGGAGCGTCCCGGGCTTTATGGCCACCATCTTGGTCCTCCGATACAAGCATTTGTTACGGGATTGATGCTGCTGGCAGGATTGATTCTGCTGGCGGCATGCGCCAATCTTGGCAGTCTGTTTGCAGCCCGGGCTACTGACCGTTCCCGGGAAGTTGCTTTGCGGCTCGCGCTGGGAGCAACTCACAAGCCAATTCTGCGGCAACTCTTTACTGAAGCTCTTCTGGTATCGCTGATGGGAAGCATCGTTGGATTATTAGGTAGCTCGGCAGTATTGCGGTGGCTGAGTGCGTGGCACCCGTTTGATCCCGGAGTTAGCGTTGGGGTGAACCCGGATACTCACGTATATGTGGTAGCTTTGCTGCTAACCCTGGTGAGTGCGTTCCTTTTTGGCGCTGTTCCTGTACGGCAGATATTCCGTATCCAGCCGTATGGGGTCATCAAGTTCGGCTCGACCGGCACGGTAGGGCGTCGAGTGACTTTCCGCGACCTGTTGCTGGTTGGACAGATTGCGATCTGTGCCGTTCTGGTCACCTCCTCCATCGTTGCCGTGCGTGGACTGATACGCTCACTGCACAGCAGCTTCGGTTTTGAAATGCAGAACGCCATGCTGGCCGATACCGATCTGAGTATGGCTGGTTACAACGGCGACAAAGCGCCCGTGATGCAAAAACACATGATCTCTGCTCTGGAAGCAATTCCTGGCGTAGAGTCGGTGGGATTGATTGACTCGCCTCCGTTGTACTATGGAGTGAACAGCGTAAACATTTTCAGGGATCAAACAACAGATATGAGGCTTGCTAACGCTGCTGCTCAAGCTGTCTCTTACAAGGTATCTCCCGACTATTTCCGCGCGGCAGGCACTGCCTTGCTCTCCGGGAGGAACTTCACCTGGCATGATGACAAAGAGGCGCCACAGGTAGCGGTTATTAACCAGGAGTTTGCGCAGAAAGTCTTTGGCTCTGTATCCAGCGCCGTGGGTGGATATTACAAGATGCGCGATGGAACACGGATCCAGGTAGTAGGGATCGCAGAACAGGGAAAATATACAAGTCTTACCGAGGATCCACAGCCAGCGGTGTTTCTCCCGCTCCTGCAGTCACCCTCCAGTTCGACGTGGATCGTAGTACGCTCGAAGCGGGAACCGCAGCAACTGGCGATGGCGATGAAGAGTGTACTGCGCGACCTGGATGCAGCGTTGCCTGTAAACATTCAAACATGGCCTCAAGAACTGGAGAGCGCGTTATTTCCTTCACGGATGGCGGCTGTGTCACTAGGTGTGCTCGGCGTGATGGCCGCAATGCTGGCGGTAACCGGGATCTTTGGAATGGCTGCTTATTCAGTAAGCAAACGGTGGCGGGAACTGGGGGTACGTGTAGCCGTGGGCGCGCAGTCCAGACAGGTATTACAGACTGCGCTCGGTCGAGCAGTTAAATTGCTGGTTGCGGGCTCGGTAGCGGGATTATTTCTGGGAATTCTGGCTAGCCGAGTGCTGGCTGCGATTGTGTACCAGGCGACTCCCCGAGACCCAGTGGTGCTGGGCGGGGTGGTTGTAGCAATGTCGCTGCTGGGGCTAGTGGCCACATGGATTCCGGCCAGACGGGCATTAGCGATCGATCCTTTGATCCTGATGCGCGAACAGTGAGATTACACCTGTTTGTAGCAGGGAAATGCGGTAGTCCAAGGTGGTTCAGCCGAATCGTCGATACAGGCCTCATCAACGGATCAGGGGCGGATGTCCTTCGGATGCATGAACGAATCCAATAGCTCTCAATCACACATGACCAGGAATCGTAGTGTTCTCTTGACCTGAGGCCATAGCAGCACGCGATTCCTTCACCCATGCAATTGTGTCTTGGAACAGCTTTTCAAACACCTCATAACAATGTTCCTCTGTGGTTGAGGCAACCTGAACAGTATGTTTTTTCTGTTCTGAAGTTGCTGACGGGCAAGATCCTCTGCCAGAGATTTCAGGAGAGGTCAAAGCTTCTCTATAGCACTTTCAGAGTTGGTATAGATCAACATCCCATCAGGTGGATACAGCGACAGAGGTTTAAAGCCCAGAGTCTTACAGAACTTATCGCATGACTGAAATCATGCCCTGCTACTTGTCTCGCTGATGGCCTGCAGTAACTCTGGAGACGCACTAGAAAGAGATAAAGATGGAGAACACCCAAGCAACGCGCCCAGTATCCTCTGAACAACACGCCGCCGTTTCAACCATGAACAGTGATTTGGCAGCTCGCCTGGATCCGCTAACGACCGCCATTTTTAACAGGATCGCAGATGGAGCGCTTTCAATTGATGAGTTAGTGCGCCTCTTTGCAAACGAATTTAACACGACTGAGGAGCATGTGAAATTGGCGACAGCCATGTTCCTGGAGGGGCCACTCAAGGGTGATGAAGTTGTAAGAAATGCCCCGACACCGGATTGTTCATGCGATCTGGTCTGGGTCAAAGGCATTGCGGCTCGTTGCGATTGGCGAATTCCTGACGAATTTCCCGAAGGTTTGGGATACAGGAGTTGTCCGCCACCGGCAGGGTTTAAGATACCAGGATTTTTCCGCAACGATCTGATCGAAAATCCGCAAACCTACTGCTCCATTAAAGAGGGAGACATTGTATGGGTGAATCTCGCCTGGATTCGCTCTTTTATTAAAGATGTGTTGCCGTGCATCAAGACAGATTTCATACTTGTGACTGGTGATTGTGATTTCAGTCCTCCATCATCAATCATGGCTGAGGCCCTGCAACTCCTTGAATGCCCCAGGCTGATCCATTGGTATGCACAGAACTGTGATGCACCCGGCTTCATGGACAGAATGTCACCTCTGCCAATTGGACTGGATTTCCACACGCTCAGCCAAAAGACATATTGGCGTGAAAAGAATATTTCCACGCCGGTACAGCAAGAACAGCTTCTCAGGTCAGTCCGAGCTCAGCTTCCGCCAACGCGCGAACGAATTCGTAAGGTGTATATTGACTTTGCCTGGCAGCCGAGCTATCTGTATCCCCCAGAGAGAAGACGGGATATTCTTAAACGGCTACTATGGAATAAAGCCGTCGCCTTTCAGAGCAAACCACTTCCCAGGACTGAATTGTGGCGCAGATGGGGAGAATACGCTTTTGTGCTATCTCCACATGGATTCGGCCTCGATTGTCATAGGACCTGGGAGGCACTCGCCTGCGGTCATATCGTCCTAGTGCCCTCTTCGCCTCTGGATAGCCTATATGAAGGTTTACCTGTAATCCCGATCAGTGATTGGAATGCAATTACAGACCGGAACCTGGACATGTGGCTTGAGAAGTATTCTGGCTGCGATATCAACGCTGAAAAATTAACGTCAGCATATTGGATTAACAGGATGAGACAGGGCGTATAAGTCCGCCCTGGCAGGATCGCAACGAAATCGCTTATGTGCTGCAACCCAATCCGGCAAACTTCGCTTGGACGGAGGCCGTAGTCAATCACGGCCACTGTGCAAACACGTCTTCGGAAATGCCTACCCCGCCGCCAGCAAGCACCTAATCCAGGTAGGCGCAGCTATGTTTAACAATCTTTGATGCTGCATGCGCCGGCAGGATGGAGCACATTCTTGTCTGTACGCTTGTTCAGCTTATTCCAAAACTCGAGAGTTCTTATGACCAAAATGGAAGTGCTTGATCTGATCGCGAAGCACGCGAGAGAAATACTGCCAGACCTTCATCAATATCAGTTTAACGCGTCCGACCGTCTAGTTGATCTGGGCGCGAATTCTGTTGATCGCGCCGAAATTGCGATGCTGGTGCAGGAGTCACTCGGCTTATCCGTTTCGCGCATTGAGCTATTTGGGCCCAAGAATATCGGCGACTTGGCCGACTTATTTCTTCAGAAACTCCATGTCGCCTGAACTCGTCGTTACCGGCATGGGCGTCATCTCGGCCGTTGGACAAGGCAAGGCTGAGTTCGCGAGCGCCATCCTCGATGGCAAGACTGCTTTCCGTGTGATGCAGAGGCCAGGCCGCCAGCGCGAATCCGCCTATATCGGTGCGGAAATCGGCGAGATGGCGTTTCCCGCAAGCATTAAGAGACAGTCATTGCGGGCGGCTTCACTGTCCGCGCAAGTTGCTTTGATCGTGCTTCACGAAGCATGGGGTGAGGCGCGATTGTCTGAGTTGGATCCCCGGCGCATAGGCCTGATCGTAGGCGGCTCGAATATTCAGCAGCGCGAGCTGGAGCAGATTCATGAAAGCTATCGCGACCGCTCAGTATTTCTGCGGCCAACCTATGGCTTGTCTTTCATGGATTCGGATTTGTGTGGATTTTGCACGGCGCAATTTGGGATCCGCGGCCTAGCCTACACAGTGGGCGGCGCCTCGGCGAGCGGTCAATTGGCAATTATTCAGGCGGCCCAGGCGGTTCGCATGGGCCAAGTGGATGTGTGCATTGCACTTGGTGCACTGATGGATGTATCTCATTGGGAGTGCCGGGCGCTGCGCAGTCTTGGCGCTATGGGCTCCGATCGATATGCGAACGACCCCGCACTTGCCTGCCGTCCGTTCGACCGGGATCATGATGGATTCATCTTCGGTGAATCCTGCGGCGCCGTAGTCGTCGAGTCATTCGAATCAAGCCAGCGCCGCGGTTTGGCACCCTACGCAAGTCTGAGCGGCTGGGCAATCGTGATGGACAGCAATCGCAACCCTGATCCGTCGCTGGACGGGGAAATACAGGCAATCCAGAGCGCGCTTGGCGCATCTGGATTGTCAGCAGAGGAGATTGATTACATCAATCCGCACGGCACCGGTTCTATTGCAGGCGACGAAACGGAGTTGAAGGCGCTGCGTGCATGCGGACTGACATCCGCCTACCTGAATGCGACCAAGTCTCTTATTGGACATGGTCTAAGCGCGGCGGGCACCGTGGAAGTGATTGCAACGCTGTTGCAGATGCGGGCCGGCCAGTTGCATCCAACTTGCAATCTGGAAAATCCCATCGAGCCGACATTTAATTGGATAAAAGACAAGGCGCTTGATCATCCCATTAAAAATGCACTGACGTTAAGCATGGGCTTCGGCGGAATTAATACGGCTCTGTGTTGGCGTCGCCATAAGGACTTGTCACATTTTGTAATGGAGGGGACCGCATGAAAATCGCAGTGGTTGGCTCCGGATATGTAGGATTGGTCGCCGCCGCATGCTTTGCGGAGATTGGCCATAATGTCATTTGTGCTGATGCTGATGTCCAGAAGATCACCGCTCTTAATCAAGGCATTATTCCTATTCACGAAAAATTCCTTCCTGAACTCATCCGTCGACATTGCGGAACCCGCCTGTCTTTCACTACCTCAACCACTGACGCTGTTCGCGCCAGCCAGGTAATTTTTATCGCCGTTGGGACCCCCTCCATGGAAGCTGGAGCGGCTGACTTGTCATTCGTTGAAAGCGTAGCTCGCGACATCGCCAGATCCATGAATGGATTCAAACTCGTGGTGGAGAAGAGCACTGTTCCTGTGTACACCAGTGAGTGGATCAATCGCGCCATGACCCTGAACGGCGCGTCGGGAGCACAGTTTGAAGTGGCTTCCAATCCCGAATTCCTGCGCGAGGGCACTGCAGTCACCGACTTTCTTTATCCAGACCGCATTGTCGCAGGTTGTAACTCCCAACCGGCGGCGGCTATGATGCGTGAGATTTATGAGCCGCTTCTGAATGGCTCCTACTATGAAGTCCCGGGAGCAATTCCTCGACCTGCAGATTCCGCTCCGATTCCACAATTCATCCAAACCAATGCCAGAAGCGCAGAACTGATCAAGCATGCTTCCAATGCTTTCCTGGCCATGAAGATTTCCTTCATCAACGCCGTAGCCAATATTTGCGAGATGGTGAATGCGGATATAGAAGGGGTTTCCCGGGGAATCGGTGCTGACAGCCGCATTGGCTCGAAGTTCCTTCGCGCCGGACTCGGCTATGGTGGCTCATGCTTTCCCAAAGATGTTGCCGCGTTTCGGCTGGTGGCCGAAGAATGCGGTTACGATTTTCAGTTGCTGAATGAGGTGATGCGCATCAATCTGGATCAGCGCGAAGCATTTCTGCGCAAAGTGCGCACCGCTCTCTGGACATTGAAAGGCAAGCGGCTCGCTGTGCTTGGCCTGGCGTTCAAAGGAGATACCGACGACATCCGTGAATCGCCGGCAGTGGCTATCGTGCAGGATCTGCTCTCACGCGAATGTAGCGTGATGGCTTATGATCCTGCCGCCATGGATCGCACCCGGGCTGAGCTGCAACACAAGAATCTCAGCTATGTCGATAACCCTTATACCGCCGCCTCTGGTGCAGACGCCCTACTGATCCTTACCGACTGGGAAGAATTTGCCACTCTTGACCTGACGCGCATCAGGTCCCTGCTGCGATATCCCATCGTGCTCGATGGACGTAATCTCTACATGCCCGAAGCCATGACAGCGCACGGCCTGAACTATTACAGCGTCGGCCGCGCTGCGACCACTGCGCAATCGGTGAACGAACCTGCTCTCCAGTCATTAGCCCATTACAGCAACAACTTTGGCGCTGCGATGAATGGCGTACCTCCCTCCACCGGGGGAGAGATTTCCGCGACTACATATCTGTGATAGTGCTGTGCAGGCTCGTGGCCGGGTTAATTGCAGGACGGTTGAGAAAGCAGCGGTAACAACGGCAACCACCAAGTTGTCAGGAACGACTTGGATAACAGATTCGGAGAAATGTCGTGAAGAAGCCTAATCCAGCCATTTTTCATAAGTTATATGGGGAAAAGAAGCCAAAGGTTACTTACTATGCCAGGGATTTTATTGATTATGTATTGATGATCCTGTTGTGCATACTTGTTGTCAGCCTTTCATATGGCTTTGGTCATGCGATGTCCATGATTGGGCTCGGCCTATGTGCCGTAATGCTTGTTGCATTCATCATAAGGCACGGCATTGAGCTTAGAGTTCCTGTGATCTTAAGAAAACCACAGGAAGTCTTTTACATGGTGGTATACAAGCTCCAGAATTTAAAGCTTATATATTTCACTGCTATCGGCCTGCTTCTGTTGGAGAACATACTGATCGCCGCAACGCCAAATCTCCCGCACCATGTCGAACTCACGCGGAAAGTTGCCCTTTACCTGTTCTACATACATTTCATATTCATCACCGCATTCAGGACAGTGATCCTCGCTGACCATCTGGCTAAGAAGGAGCTGGTCCGCGAAGTGTTAATGCAAACGCCGTGGCGACGGGTCATCAGGGAAAATACAAATATGGCATTCGAAGTTCTGCATGCCTACTGTACAGGAGTATTGACGCATATCATGAGCATTGCGCCATGGTATCTGATAATCACTCATTGTAATTTCTCAGTCATCTTCATGCCGGCTGTATGCCTGATCAATATCATCGTTCAAGTGAAGTGGTACAAAGCATTTAACGCATGGTTTTACCGCGATCACTGGCTCGGACACAATTCCGAGTTCGAGTTTCTATTTCTCCACGGCGCCCACCATGATGCTATTCCTTCCGGGATGATTGCCGTGGCAGAAAACGGATTCTTAGAAGGATTTATGCGATTCACGATAGGTGCGCCTGTGCCATTTTACAATCCGGTCATCTCTTTTCTGGTCTATACGTTTGATATCAAGACTGATATAGAACTGCACCAGTATATTCCGGGCATTTTCCCCAAATTATCGAAAACACAGATTGAGAGCACTCAGCATGCGACACACCACTATGGTCCTTTGGAGCCTTATAGCCTGGGGACGAAGATGAATTGCATTAAGTCCGAGGATTTCAAAGAAAAGTTTGAGTGGATTCCCGATGAATTAAACAACTCCATCGAGCTGGACGAAGAGCTGACAGGCTTCAAATGGGACAATGCGACATACCGGAACACTCTGAGGCTTTGGGACAAATATCAAATATAGCGTCCTAAGTTTCGCTGGACGCGAAGTCAATTGGAGAAGTTCATGTGGCACGACGGCATGTTTACGATGAGAGGGGTGAGCGATGTATCAAACGATTAAAGTTCGGTTTCAGGATGCGATTTGCTTTTTGCAGATTGACCGGCCTGAAGCCAATAACACGATCAATGGGCAACTAGTCGCGGAGTGCAATGATGTGCTGTCGGCGTGCGAGGAGTCAGCGAACATCGTGGTGTTGAGCGGTTCGCCAGAGGTGTTTTGCTTCGGGGCCGATTTCAAGGCGATTGCCAGCACATCGAAGAGATCTGATCAGGACGACGGTCCCGGACCGCTGTACGACTTGTGGACGCGCCTGGCAACGGGACCGTACGTGACGATCTCGCATGTGCGCGGCAAGGCGAACGCCGGCGGCATAGGGTTTATTGCTGCCAGCGATATCGTTCTTGCTGACGAAACGGCACAGTTCAGTTTGTCCGAACTGTTGTTTGGTCTATATCCGGCATGCGTCCTTCCGTTCCTGATACGCCGGATCGGGTTTCAAAAGGCACATTACCTGACGCTGATGACTCAACCGATTTCGGCGAAGCAAGCGTGTGAATGGGGATTGGTAGACGCATGCGAACCTCTCAGCGAGGCTTTGCTGCGCCGTCATCTGCAAAGGGTGCGACGGCTTTCAAAAGTTGCGATTCGACGCTACAAGAAGTTCATGGGACAGATCAGCGGTCCCTTGCAGGATATGAGGTCAGTAGCGGTTGCCGGTAATCGAGAAGTTTTCACAGATACGAGCAATCTGCAGGCGATTAAGCAGTATGTCGAATACGGCATATTCCCCTGGGAGAAAACTCCTATGCCGCAGAATGAAAGCGTGCCCGCAGCCAATGTGATTTGAGGCAGCGCGAGACGGGTTCTTTGGAGCCCGCCCTGACGCAAACCCTGGCAGCAATCAGATTTGTTAATTTGCGTATCCGCACACGTGAATGGCTCCCATGGAGATCAGGACCGGCAGACGAGCCACATTCCCAGAATTGGAGGAGAGATGAACACGAAGCACGAACTTCTAAGACGCTTGCAGCAGATTGTCAGCGAACAATTGGGAGTCCAGGAGCACGAGATCAGCGAGAAATCCACCTGGCATGAGTTGGGAGCTGACTCACTCGACCGCCTGGAAACATCACGAATCCTTGAAGAGGCATTCGACGTGGATATCCCCCACCAGGTAGGAGAGCAACTAAATACCGTGGGTGAGACTGTGGATCACATACTCAGCGCGATGGAATCAGGGAAAGACATTTCGAATATCCGGATCGAGACAGCGATCACCAATCAGCAGTGGGCAGAGGTATTGGAGATTCGAAATGAAATCTTTACCAATGAGTATGGATTCTCGGTTAAACCTTTACCGGCACCCGGAAAAACAGGAGTTTGGCACTTCCTGGCTCGTGATGATGATCACGCAATAGGAACACTGAGTGTTGTTGACACTACCGAGGATCGTCAACTTCACCAACAATACCGGCTGAAATTTGAGAAAAGCGAACGTGTCGCCCGTTATGCCCAACTCGCGATACTCAAGCCTTATCGCAAGTGTGGCATCTTCGAAATGTTAATTGAGAATGCACAAAACACAGTCGTTCGTCCGAACGAATTCACAGTTGGATGGCTCCTATACCCGGCAGGTCAAGCCCGGTCCTGCAGATTGACTCAGTCCCTTGGGTTTAATGTCCAGATGCCGCTATTAACAACGGAATTCGGCAGTTGCTATGCATTGACCCGGCGGGAATCTAACCTATCGCAAATCGGATGGACGGAGAGGACTTCCCACATTGTTGAAGCCTCCGTGATTTGATGAATGCAACAGATTTGATCCCCAAGTGCAGCAGAAATGGTGAAAACGGAACGTTGAGGTAAATATGTTTGCGGGAATCCTGAAGACGATAGGCAATACACCACTCGTGGAACTCAAAAAAGCCATGGATGTGCGGTTTCATCTCTTTGCCAAACTGGAAGGAGCCAATCCTAGTGGCAGCGCTAAAGACAGGCCGGCGCTTGAAATTGTGAGAGAAGGTCTACTAACAGGGAAAATCCGTAAGGATACGGTTATTGTTGAAACCAGCTCCGGAAATATGGGTGTCGCACTGGCCCAAATCTGTTCCTATTTAAATTTACCTTTCATTTGCATCACAGATACAAAAGCCACGCCTCAGCATGTCAATCTTCTTCGGATCTACGGGGCTAAAGTGGAGGTAATTTCCAAGCCTGATTCCGTGACCGGGGATTTTCTGGTGGCGAGAATCAACCGCGCCCGTGAGATTGCCAACAGTCTGGACAATGCATTTTGGATCAACCAATACGCAAATCTCCTGAATGCGGGCGCACATTACAGGACAATGGAAGAGATTCTCACCGCTCTGAACGGAGAGGTTGACTATTTTATCTGTTGTGCCAGCAGTTGCGGGACTTTGCGCGGATGTGCGGAATATGTTCGCAGCCTGGGCTTGAGCCGGATAAAAATCTGTGCAGTAGACGCGCCAGGTAGCGTCATTTTTGGAGGAAACCGCGGCAAACGATTAATACCAGGACACGGAGCAGGGATCAGGCCCGAGCTATATCAGGATGGGTTAGTTAACCGGGTTGTTACCGTCACAGATATGGAATGTGTCATCGGGTGCAGGAGATTGCTTGCCACCGAGGCCCTGCTCGTTGGTGGATCATCGGGCGCGGCATTTATGGGTGCGCAGCATCTTCGGGATGAAATTCCAGAGGGCGCAAACTGCGTAATGCTCTTCCCGGATCGTGGTGAGCGCTATCTTAATACCATATTTTCCGATACATGGGTATATGAGCAGTTTAACCGATCCATTGATGAATGCTGTCAGAACGTGGAGTTCCTGCCCGGGCTGCCAGACGCAGTGGCACATAACCTCAGCGCCTGAGAAACTCAGGCCTGTTCTCCCAGGATGGGATGACTATGTTGGAAATATCTTTCAATCAGACCATAGAGATGGCTGAAGCGGCACGAAATTGTGCAAGCAAGTACTGGCTTGAATCTCAGAAGAAGCCGGTTCAGCAGCGCTTCACGGTCACAGATGAATGCGTGCCTTTGACCGATGGCTTTCAACACTGCAAGCAAGGATTTTTCATGCCGGCGTCCGCGACAGTATTCATGTTCTCGGGGCAGGGATCGCAATACTTCCAGATGGGGAGAGGGTTGTATGACAACAACAACATCTTCCGCAAGTGGATGATCCGCTTGGATGACATGGCGCGAGACTTATGCGGCAGATCGGTGATCGAGGCGATTTACTCCGACGGCCACCGCAAGGCAGATCCATTCGCGCGCACTCTGTTGACGCACCCGGCGATATTCATGGTGGAATACTCGCTGGCACAATGCCTGGTGAGTTCAGGCGTATTACCCGATATGGTACTGGGCGCCAGTCTGGGATCGTTCGCCGCCGCAGCAGTGGGAGGTTTCATTGATGTTGAAGACGCTCTAACGGCCGTATTGCGGCAGGCGATCTTCCTGGAAGAATGCTGTGAACCCGGAAGCATGATCGCCGTTCTGGCAGATCCGGCGCTGTTCGCGGAGAAGTTCCTGAGCGACCACAGCGAATTAGCGGCCATCAACTTTTCTTCTCATTTTGTCATATCCACATCACTGCCTGAATTGACGGAGATCGAAGCTGTTCTGAAAGAGCGCAACATAAGTTACCAACGGCTGCCGGTTTCCTACGCCTTCCATTCGCGCTGGATAGATAATGCGAAAAGTCCGTTTGAATCCTTCATGCGAACGATGCGGTGCAAGCAAGGCCAAGTGCCGCTGGTGTGCTGTCAGGATAGGGCAGTATTGTCGAGCCTGTCGGACGGCTACTTCTGGTCCGTGGTGCGTCAACCGATCCGATTTCATGAAGCCATAGAGCAACTGGAGCAAACAGGATCTCACCGGTACATTGATCTCGGTCCGGCTGGTACTCTGGCCACATTCTTGAAATATGGGATGCCGGCAAAAAACACAGTCTCCAGGATACACGCAATTCTGACACCTTTTGGATTCGATCAGAAGAATCTAGCAGCCTTGCTGGCCTCATCCGAAGTTCAAGCCTACCAGTAAATAGAACCTCTACAGCTCATCTCATAAATTGCCGGTAAATCCGTTATGGCAGTTACCACCAGGGGCTAAAAGCCCTTTGAGATCGTAATCCTGCAACGCGGGCCTGTAGGCCCGCTTTTCCACCAAAGGCGCTAAAGCCCATTTCTCAGACGCGTTCTAGATCAGGACAAAGCGTTTGCCTGTTACACAACCTATTCAGGACCAAGTATGCACATTGGCCCCCAACTACAACCAATCATTCAGAAGTTGAGGCAATATGATACCTAAGATTATTCACTTATGTTTTGGCATGTCTCCCGATTTTGGTGGAAAGCCGTGGAGCCTTGTTCACCATGTTTGTCTGGCTAGCGCCATCAAGCGAATAAAGCCATCAGAGGTTTTGTTGCACTGCACCTATGAACCTGATGGTCCTTGGTGGGATCTATCACGTTCATTCGTTACTGTCTGCAAGATGAAAGCCCCTGACAAAATATTCGGCAATCCGTTGCGGCACGTTGCTCATCGTGCCGACATTGTTAGATTGGAGCAACTCCTGCAGACGGGAGGGATTTACCTGGATGCTGATGTATTTGTGCATCGGGACTTCGATTCACTGCTGGGAAATTCCACCGTAATGGGCGAGGAATGTGAAAACGGAGCAACTGTAGGACTGGGTAATTCCGTAATCCTGGCGGAGCCGCAGGCTCCTTTTTTAAAGAGATGGTATGCCGAATACAGGTGGTTCCGCTCAGGGGGGCTGGACAGATACTGGGACGAACATTCCGTGCGAGTTCCATATTGCCTTGCGAAGCAGTCTGGGGATCATATTACGATCCTGCCGGATACCGCGTTTTTTTCGGTTCCCTGTACTTCCGAAGGCCTTTCAAAGTTATTCCAGTCCCCTGAGCCCATCGAACTTTCGACTGAATATGCCAGCCATCTTTGGGAAACCCTTGCATGGGATCCATTCCTTCAGAACTTGACGCCCGGCAAGGTGCGTGCGCAGCAAACTAACTTCCACCAATGGGCCAGACCGTTTATTGAGATGCTTCCGGATAACTATGGTTCTCAAGGAGCCGAATGTGCGCGGGTTGAAACAGTGAATCACTTATACAGCCCGGTCCCTAACGAGCTTTTTCCGAGGGAATTGTGTCCGCCAGTGGACACAGGTTTCCCGGTGTGAACAACATGAAAGGCTGAAATCCCGGCAATTGCAAAAATTGATTGTTCCATCAGCCTTCATGAGCAGCAGCGGAACAAACCAACACCTCCTGAAAAGCGCCCTGACATCCCGCAGGTCATTGTGCTCAGGGTAGGTGATGAGCAAAATTGCCGGTGCAATAAGTTTGTATCATGTTGCTTTTTCAGAGTTTATTAAGAAAACGCTATTAAGAATATTTTCTTCGTCCCACGGGAATAACTGCTCTTCGCGACTCAGATATCCGCCGATATCCTACCTACAACCGAACTGGCGCCCTGCTGAGATCTGGTCATTGTCGGGGTGCATGGTTGGCATCACTATTGCAACTGTCATTATCAGAAAGCCAGGTTGGATTTTCCGAATCATTCATGGAATGGGATTCTAATGGCGGCAGCTTGCCCTCAGGTTATCCCATCAGATCACAACAGCATCAATTCCCGGCCAAACTCAAATCCCCCGCAGCGAAGCCATAGGAAGCGCCAGGGGGATAACAAAGCTTGATACCGCGCTCATGCGCGCAATGGAGCTGTCCCCGAATGTCACAAGCACAAACCCTTCCTGCACTGTCCGTGCAACGCCATCCGCTGACGTGCGCAATAGATGAAGCTGTTTCTATTCCATGGACCATCTGGTTTATGGCTGCGGGGATGACTTTGAATTTAGTCAGCGGAATTTGGGATGATACCTGGCATCTTTCCATTGGCGTAGACACATCCTGGGCACCACCGCACATCCTGACGCAAATCTCGGCTGCTTTAGCTTTGATCGCCTGCGCCTATGCAATCTTATCCACCAGCACCGGTACTTCTCCGGAGCGCGATGCCTCAGTGCGGATACTGGGGTTGCATGCACCGGCAGGCGTATTCATTGCTGCCTGGGGTTGCGTCGCGACGCTGGTTGCTGGGTTCTTTGATAACTGGTGGCACCAGGCCTACGGAGATGTGAGCGTTGCAACTCCGCCCCACCTCTTGTTGCTGATCGGCTCCTCCATTAGCAAAGTCGGCGGGATGGCATGGATAGCCAGCCTCATTAACCGTTCGACGAACGCGCTACGCAGCCGGTTAAGCTGGCTCTTCTTATTTGTGTGTTCGACAGGACTGGGGACTCTAGCGGGTATTGTCCCCGGCAGCAGGACTATGCATACGGCTGACTGCTATCTGACCTTTGCACTGGCTGTTCCCATATGGTTGGTAGCGTGCGGCTGGGGTTCGGCTTGCAAGTGGGGCGCAACGATTGTAGCTGCCTTTTATACCTGCACATCATTGGCAGCGGAATGGCTGCTGCCACTCGTTCCGGCACAACCGAAGTACGGGCCGGTATTCCACAACATCACCCATCTGATTCCTCCGGGATTCCCGGTGTTGCTGATTGTTCCGGCTTTGGTTGCAGACGTTTTGCTGCAAAAGCTGAGACAGAGATCATCCTGGACCAAGGCACTTTGGCTTGGGCCAAGTCTAGTGCTCAGCTTCCTCGCCGTGCAGTGGCCGTTTGCCGATTTCCTGTTGTCGCCCGCATCACGGAACTGGATCTTCGGAAGCGCCTATTTTGCTTATCGTGATCCTGCGGGACTTCTCTACGATCCCTATAAATTTGTAGCTGCACAAAAACCCGCCACATTCCTCCTTACTATCACAGCCGCACTCGTCGCTTGCATCGTGACCACTGGCCTTGGCCTGGCATGGGGTAATTGGATGCGGCGGGTGCGCAGATAAGGTGTGAACCTGTCCTGCACGTTCAATCCAGAGGCACAGCCTGCCATGCGAACATTATCGAAAATTGTTTTTGTTCTTCTTGCGAGCACCTTCTTGTATGCCCACGTGGGCAACCCTGATATCTATTATGAAGGTGATGCCGGACCTTACCATCTTTTCGTAACCGTACGCCTGCCGAAGGCGATTCCCGGGGCAGGCGAGGTCGAGGTGCGCAGCGCGTCGCCCGATGTTCAAACGGTTCAAGCCATGCTTCTGCATTTGACGGGGCCAGGTTCAACACTTTCGCCGGCTCCGAATGCAGCGCAGCGGTCTAAAGACGATCCGCAATTCTTTGTTAGCAACTTGTGGTTCCTGGAATTTGGCGCCCTGCAACTCCGCATCGAAGTGGATGGCTCCAAAGGTAAAGCGGAACTTTCGGTACCCGTTGCGTCGTTTGCGAGGCAATCGCTTTCGATGGATCGCGGGCTGCGTGGAATTTTCGCATTTTTCTTTATTTTCCTGACTCTTAGTATTGTGCCGATCGTCGGCGCTGTTGTCCGGGAAAGCGGCGTCGCTCCAGGCGCCGCTCCGCTGTCCTCCAACAGATGGCGTTCACGGATCGTGATGGTAATAGCCCTGATCGCGGCTGTGGTTGTTCTTCAACTGAACAGGAATTGGTGGAATGCGCAAGCAGCTACATATGCCCGCACCGTCAACCTCCTCAAGCCGCCGCAAGCTGAAACGACGCTCGTGAACGGAAGCCGCCTGGTAATCCGGCCCGCTGGTCGGCTCGTGTTCCCCCGGCTAAGTGGCAAAGACCGTGAAGTCAAGATGAGTGAACTGGTTTCGGACCACGGCTATTTGATGCATCTGTTTTTAATTGCCTCGCCGGGAATGCAGCGCATGTGGCATCTCCATCCGGCCCGCGCTGAGGATGGATCGTTTGTCGCACAGCTTCCGCCGATAGCCGCTGGCGAGTATCAGGTTTTCGCGGACATCCTGGACAAGACCGGATTCCCGTGGACACTGGTAGGCAAAATCAATCTTCCTGAGATTAACGGTACTGCTATGGCGGGCGATGACTCGGCCTGGGCGGGTGTTCCCCTCGCAGTTCCACTTTCTGAAATGACTGTGGCTCAGCTTCCCGATGGAGCCCACATCGTGTGGGAGCGGAGTGGTGCTCCTGTAAAGGCCAACGTATCAGCCGGCCTGAATTTCACGGTGGAGGCAAAAGACGGTACACCGGTCCACGACTTGGAGCCGTATATGGGTATGGCCGCCCACGCGGAAGTGGTCTGTTCTGATCTGAGTGTCTTTGCCCATATTCATCCAGCAGGCACAGTTCCTATGGCAGCTCTTTCCCTGGTAAGAGTTGACACTACAGCGCAGTCACCGGCGAGAGCCATGCATGGAATGACGATGCAGATGTCTCATTCCTCTTCTTCACTGCCCTTTAGCTTCAGCTTTGCGTATGGATTTCCACATCCGGGAGACTATCGCATCTTTGTACAAATCAAGCGGTCCGGACAAGTGCAGACCGCGGCTTTCGATGTAAACGTCCAATAATTCATCTTTTGAGACGATCTTCACTATCCATACTGAACCCGGAGATACGTGCCAAGAGGAACGTCATGGGAAAACCTGATCCAGCCACTTTTCATAAATTGTACGGAGCAAAAAAGCCAAGAGCCGTTTACTACAAGAAGGACTTTCTTGACTATCTATTCATGATTCTCCTGACCATAGTGGTTGTGGGCGCCTGCTATGGCCGTGGCCATGTAATAACAAAGATTGGTCTTGTTCTGTGTGCCTTTATGATCACCATGTTCGCGATAAGACATGGCATTGAGATCAAAGTCCCACTGATCCTCAGAAAGCCGCAGCAAATTCTTCATACGCTCGCATATAAGATACAGAACTTAAGACCCATATATTTTGTCGCTCTTGGTCTCCTCCTGCTTGAGAATATTTTGGTCACTCTGACGCCGAATCTTCCCCATCACGTCGCTTTGATGCGCAAAATCGACATTGATTTGTTTTACATCGAGCTCATCTCCATAACTGTGTTCAGAACGGTCATTCTCGCTGACCATTTATGCAAGCGGGAGCTCGTTCGGGAAGTGCTGATGCAGACACCGTGGAGAAGAGTAGTCAAAGAACAGACGAACATCACGCTCGAAATCATGCATGCTTATTGCACCGGATTATTAACGCACATCATCACGATTGCGCCATGGTATCTGGTGATTGTCTATTCCAGATTTTCGGTGATTTTCCTGCCGGTTACGATTTTGATGAGTATTGTCATTCATCTGAAGTGGTCGAAAGTATTTAACACGTGGTTCTATCGGGATCACTGGCTGGGACACAATTCAGAGTTTGAATTTATATTCTTGCATGGACCGCACCACGACGCTATTCCTTCCGGGATGATTGCCGTTGCAGAGAATGGGTTTCTGGAGGGATTTATGCGGTTCACCATAGGCGCTCCCATCGCGTTCTACAGTCCTTTCATTGCTTTTCTTCTATATACGATTGAAGTGGCGGCTGATATGCGGGGCCATCAGTATATTCCGGGCTTATTCCCGCGGCTCCCCAAAAAAGTCATGGAGACATTCCAGCATTCCACCCATCACTATGGGCCGCTTGAGCCCTACAGCATTGCCCATCGGAAGAGCATGTCTGCGGAAGGGGATGACAGTTTCGAACGCTGGCTTCCGGATGAGGTAAGAAACTCGATTGAACTGGATGAAGAACTCACAGGCTTCAAGTGGGACAATCCAACCTATCGGAGAACACTTACCCTCTGGGATAAGTATCAGGCCTGAGGTCTATGTCAGCGTAAATCTTCTTCCAGGTACCTGCGGATATAACTCAACAATAACCATCAAAAACAACAGGAGAATCAGATGATTGCTTTTTTATTCCCCGGGCAGGGCTCACAGAAACGCGGTATGGGGCAAGGCTTGTTCGATGAAGTGTGCGAATATACCGCGGTGGAGAAAGAAATAGATGCCATTCTCGGCTATTCATTGCGGAAAATGTGCCTGGAGGATCCGGACAACCGCCTGAAAGAAACACAATTCACTCAGCCTTGTCTTTATACCGTCAATGCGCTGCACTACTACAAAGCTATGAGCCAGGGCACGTGTCCTGACTACGTGGCAGGTCATAGTCTGGGCGAATACAACGCATTGCTTGCGGCTGGCGTATTCGACTTTGTGACCGGACTGCGGCTCGTGAAAAAACGCGGCGAACTGATGTCACAGGCAAAAAATGGTGCAATGGGCGCGGTGATTGGCCTCGGAGCCAGCATTATCACGAAAGTGATCAAAGAAAGCGGGCTGGCGAGCCTGGATGTTGCCAATTTCAATTCGCCATCCCAGACAGTAGTATCGGGACCGGTTGATGATATTAAGCGTGCCGGCCTGATTTTCGAAAAAGCAGGCGCGCGGATGTATTTGCCTTTGCAGGTCAGCGCTGCCTTCCATTCGCGATACATGGTGCAGGCTGCACAAGCATTCAATGATTTTCTGGCGCCCATGTCATTTGCGGTGCCCAAAATTCCCGTGATCGCCAATGTGAACGCCCGGCCTTATCCAAACGAAAACCCATCCGGGTCAGTTAAGACGCTGCTGGTGAGTCAAATGGCGAGTTCAGTGCAGTGGACCCAGACCGTGCGTTTTCTCATGAGCCAGGGTGTTACCCAATTCAGCGAAATGGGGCCTGGGAACGTGTTGACCAAATCGGTTCAACAAATCCAGCAAGAAAAAGACAGCTAATTTTCCAGCGGATACCGGGCACATGTGCTTCGGATCAACCAGTCCGGGAGCACAGGATTCGATGTGGAAGGCGGCGTAGCCAAGACAGCAAGGCGTCTGCCCGCAATGCAGACCATCGGGAGTGCAATTCTCTCCGCCGCCTCCAGATTTTTGCTGATGAAGAACGGCACCGGCCTTGAAAGGTTCGTGCCGGTCAATAATCCCAAGGCGGTGTAGCCAAGACAGCCAAGGCGTCTGCCCGCAATGCAGATCATCGGGAGTGCAATTCTCTCCGCCGCCTCCAAAGTTTAACAAGACCATGCTCCGCGAGTTTGTGGTCGCATCAGAACAGGTGAATCAAAATCGCTGGTAATACTCCAATGGCAACCATGATGAGAGCGACAGATGTTATGGCAAAAAATGACCCGGCTATTTTCCACAAGTTATATGGAACAAAAAGACCGCGGGTCGTTTACTACAAGAAGGATTTTGTTGATTATGTACTGATGATCCTGCTGAGCGCGCTTGCCATTATCTTCTCGTATGGCTTCAGCAGCGCCATGTCAATTGCGGGCCTTGTGTTATGCGGCTTCATGCTGGTTACATTCGTGATGAGGCATGGAGCCGAGTTCAGAATTCCTGCGGTTTTCAGAAAACCGCATGAATTGTTTTATATGTTTGCATACAAGTTGCAGAATCTGAAGTCAGTATATTTTATTGCGCTTGGTTTGCTCCTGCTCGAAAATCTGCTGATCGCTGCAACGCCAAATCTGCCGCATCATGTAGAAGGAATACGTAAAGTTGCGCTCTATCTGTTTTATGCGCATTTTCTATCTATCACGTTGTATAGAACGGCCATACTCATTGATCATCTGCTCAAGAAAGAGCTAGTTCGCGAGATCCTGATGCAGACTGCATGGCAAAGAGTGATCAAGCAAGAGACGAACATCACTTTGGAGATCATTCATGCGTACTGCATTGGAGTCTTGACACATATCGTGCTGATTGCGCCGTGGTATCTGGTGATTATCTATGCGAAGTTTTCAGTGATCTTCCTTCCAGTTGTGCTCGGGCTCAACGTTCTGATTCACATGCGATGGGCAAAAGTGCTCAATGCGTGGTTCTACCGGGACCACTGGCTGGGCCACAATTCCGAGCTCGAGTTCATATTCCTGCACGGAACGCACCATGACGCTATTCCCTCGGGCCTGATTGCCGTAGCGGAGAATGGATTTTTAGAAGGATTTCTGCGGCACACTATAGGATTTCCCACTACTTTCTACAATCCTATCCTAACCTTTGTCATTTATATGTATGACACCAAGATAGATATTGATACCCACCAATATATTCCTGGAATTTTCCCCAGAATGCCGAGAAAATTGCTGGAGGTCGCCCAGCATTCAACCCACCATTATGGGCCGCTCGAGCCCTACAGCATTGGCTTGAAATTCGATGGTCACGGCGATTTTAAAGATTTTCACAAAGGCAGACCCGATGAAATAAGGAACTCGATCAGACTGGACGAAGAACTGACAGGGTTCAGGTGGGATAACCCCACTTTTCGGCAAATTCTCAGCCTTTATGATAAGTACCACAACAACTGATTACACAAGCCAGAGTGTCTATCGGTTATTCCGCCCTGAAGCCCTGATCCCTTCATTTCAAAAGCAGCACCTCGCGTTTGACTCCAAACTACAAAGGCCGACAAGATGATTTATCGGGAACTGTTACGTGAGCTGACCGAGTCCTACCTTAAATCTCTCATTTCAGAGGTCTCCGGCTCTTTAAGCTCAGACTTCGATTCACTTGCCGCGTTTGGCGAACTGGGGATTGACTCGTTCCATGTGCTCAAGATAATCAGAAAGCTCGAAGCGGACTTCGGAATCCTGCCCAAGAGCCTGCTCTTCGAGAATTTCACTATCAATGATCTGGCGGGCTACTTTGCTGAAAAGCATGAGCAGATCCTTTCCGCCAAATTTGCTGACAAATTGCAGACCGCCAATTCTTCTTCTCATTCCAACGGCAATCCATCGAAATCAATTAATGGCTCTAAAGAAGCAAATATGCCGTCGGTGAATCCGGCGAATGTTATGACTGCAGAAGCGGGCCCCGTCCTCATACTGGAAAGAGAGGCCTGTGCCCATCCTGAATTGCAGGGACTCATTCAGACGCTTTTCAGTCGTTACAAGATAGAGGGCTGCGTATCGCGCGGTACGCGAAAAATTGCGCCCAATCTTTTCATTGGCAGTGCAAGACGCGGCTATTTCAATTATGGGCGAAGCAAAAATATCATCCTGGTGTACGGCTATACAGGGCCACGAGATTATTTCCCCATCCTACTGGAGGAAATATGCCAGTACTGCGAGGCAAAAAGATTCCAACTCAACATCCTTGCTGACGAGGAAATCCCGGCGATCGGCGGCACAGCTTTTTCCGCAACGCCCTTCGGTGTTTTACAGCGCATCGTTGGTCTGAAAAAGTTCGCTCTGGATGGGGGCGAAATGCGTCGTCTGCGATACCAGGTATCAAAATTTCAGAAATGCGGCTTATGCAGGACAGAAGAATACCGGTGCGGCGCCAATCCAGAGACCGACAGGGATATCGCCGGAATCATTGATAAGTGGTGTGCGGCGAGGACAATGGTCAACCCGCTGGTCCACGATGTCAAAGCTGAAATTCTTGCAAACGCGCTGGCTCCCGAACACCGCCTCTTCCTGACTTATCTCGATGGGGCTTTGCAGAATGTGATCCTCATTACCGCAATGTCGGGAGAGGAGAACGGATATCTGATGGACCTGGAATTCTATCCGCCAGATATGCCGATAGGCGGATTAGAGTTCGCGATCGTACGAATTATTGAAGGACTCGCCGCGGAAGGATGCGATGTGCTGAGCATGGGCGGAACCTATGGGTGCAAGCTCAACGCTTGCGACAACGCTGACCCGGAGGTAGACAAGATACTGGATGACCTGCGCAAGCAGAATATTTTTAATGACGAGGGAAATCTTCAGTTCAAGAACAAGTTTCGTCCCGAAAACAGGACGATTTTCCTGTGTCGCCCCGTAGCGAGCGGCAATGCTGACAATGTGATAGACATCATCATGATGATAGCCGATCCTGAGAAGATGCAAACGTCAGATGAGGAGAATTACAACTTCAACGTAACGCAGGCTGGCATCACCAGGACTACGACAAAGCCGGCAATAGGAGAATCATCCAGATCGGCTGCAAACGTAAGTGCCATACAAGTCACGGTTGATGGGAATGAGTGGTCGCGCATCTTATCTGAATTCGGCTTCAATCCCCTTAATATCCCGCATCAGCATATTGAGTGCGATCTGAAAACGGACTCCTGGGCGCAACTGGAGCTGCCTGCAATAAAAGCGCATGTCAGGCAACGTCATGCGCAACTTCAGCAACCCGTGAGTGTAGATGAAAGTCTGAGGGGAATATTTCCTTTTGCGCATTTTATTCTTGCGGTTTCCGGACAGGAGGCCGAGCACATCTTTTTTAAGGCGTGCTCAGAGAAAAAGACTGTACTTCAGAATCTTTTATTTCCCAGCACTATTTTTCATGAGATTGATAGCGGCTTCACCGTGAAAGAGCTGCCGCATCCTGCCGTATTCGATCTCAGTTCGCAGGAGCAGTACAAGGGCAATATTGACTGGGAGGCGCTCCAGGCAGAAGTGACTCGAGATCCAGGGGCCATTTCACTGGTCTGTATCGAAGTAAGCAACAATGCTGCAGGCGGGTGTCCCGTCTCGTTGCAGCATCTGAGGGACGTCAAAGCACTACTTACCAGGTACTCTATTCCCCTCGTCATTGATGGGACGCGTATCGTCGAGAATGCACAGCTCCTGATTGAGCAAGACAAGGCATGCACGGGCAAGAGCGTATGGACAGTAGTACGGGAACTGTTCTCGTATGCCGATGCGGTCATCGGCAGCTTGACTAAGGATTTCTGTGTCAACAAAGGTGGGATCATAGCCACGAATGACGTCAAGCTGCTTCAGAAACTTCAGGCGGCTATTGCTGAGGAGGGCGCCGGGCTTGATCTGATTGACAGAAAGATGATTGCGCTTTCACTGCAGGACCGGAAGCAGATCGAAAGCAGGGTAGCACGCAGAGTGGAAGGAGTTCGCCAGATCTGGCGGGTGTTGAAGGAGCACCATGTTCCGCTTGCAGGGCCTGTCGGAGGTCACTGCATTTTAATCGATGTTAAACAAATTCCCGAATTCAGAGAATTTAAATATCCAGTTCCTTCATTCCTGGCTTGGCTGTATTTGAAGACCGGAATTCGCGCAAGTGCACACAGCGTAGGAAGACAAAAGCGCACGCCCATCAATGATTTGGTGCGGCTGGCTATTCCAGTGGGCATAAAGCAGGATGAAATCGAAAGGATAATCCATAAGCTCGTTCATGCATTTAACAACAAAGTGAATATTCCCGAACTTATGATGGAGAGCAACGGGCCGGGCCCGGTGGCAAACATCCATGCCAGCTACAAGTTGGCAAAATATCACAAGCTTTCAGGAAAAGTGGCTGCTGAAACAAACTCCTCAAGTGTTCCTCCAGAAGAAAACAACCCTGCTACGGCTCTTAACGGTGCCGACCCGGTTCCTGCTTTACCGCAGGCGATGCATGACGCAATTTCAAACCCCATGATTTCCAAGGGAACATTGAGGGAACCCGAGTCAAGCCAGATTGCGAATGAGAAGCAATATCAAACGCAGGATATTGCCATTGTCGGAATGGCCGGTCGTTACCCTAAGGCAAAAAATCCGCGAGAGCTATGGAACAACTTGGCTGAAGGAAAAGATTGCATCGAAGATATTCCCGCGGAGCGTTATCAATGGCGTCTGCAGTACGGAAGCCCAGAGAGATACCGCGGCGGTTTCATTGACGACGTGGATAGGTTTGACTCTCTTTTCTTCAACATTTCCCCCAGAGAGGCAGAAATGCTGGATCCTCAGGAAAGACTCTTTCTTGAAGTCGCATGGGAAGCCATTGAAGATGCAGGCTACTACCCCGAGATCCTGGCACGGGAAGACGGCTCGCGAAACATAGGCGTTTTTGTTGGCGCAGTATGGGCAATGTATCAAATGCTCGGGGTTGACGAGAAGTATGCCGGCAATAAGACAGTCCCCAATTCTTTTCTGTGGAGCATCGCCAACCGCGTTTCCTATTGGATGAATCTTTGGGGTCCAAGCCTGACCATAGATACAGCGTGTTCTTCCAGTTTGACAGCTCTTTATCTCGCCTGTGAAGCCATTCAAGCGGGTGAGTGTTCTGCTGCGATTGTTGGTGGTGTGAACCTGGATTTACATCAGGCGAAAACAGATATCAATCAAGCCGGCGGTGCCCTGTCGGCTGATGGTGTTTGCCGTAGCTTCGGAAAGCACGCCAATGGATATGTACAAGGCGAGGGGATTGGTGCACTCTTTCTCAAGCCTCTGGATCAAGTCTTAAAAGACGGCGACAACATTTATGGAGTGATTAAGAGCGTCGTTGTCAATCATGGTGGACGAACCAGCGGGTATACCGTTCCAAATCCAAAGGCGCAGGCGAATTTAATTGCAGCGGCGCTTAAAAAAGCAAATGTTGATGCGCAAACCATTGGGTACATCGAGGCCCATGGTACAGGCACCGAACTGGGTGACCCGATCGAAATTTCGGGGTTGAATAGTGCTTTCAGCCGGGACAATGTAGGGAATCAAACCTGCGCCATTGGTTCTGTTAAAAGCAATCTAGGCCACCTGGAAGCGGCGGCAGGGGTCGTCAGCATATCCAAGGTGCTTCTCCAGATGAAGCACCGCCAGCTTGCGCCTTCCCTGCATTCGGGCGAGTTAAATGAATTCATCGATTTCAAAAATTCCCCATTTTACGTGGTACAGCGCCTGCAGGAATGGAAGGCCAAAGAGGTGGATGGCGTGCAGATTCCGCTCCGGGCAGGAATCAGCTCCTTTGGCGCGGGCGGGTCCAACGCACACGTAATCCTCGAAGCTTACCAGCCAATACAGCAAACGAGCAAAGATCCAGCGCAACCGCGCGAATTGATCTTTCCACTCTCCGCCAGGACGGAGGATCAATTGCACGAGGCTGCGGGCCGGCTGGCCGAATTCCTTCAGAAGAGCCCGGCAGATATGGATGAGGCTGCTTATACCCTGCAGATCGGGCGAAAATCATTTGACCATCGCCTGGCAATCATCGCTACTACCAGGGAAGATCTGATTGAGAAACTCAAATGCTTCATAGCGGGAAAGAAGACCGAAGACCTTACCACCGGGCATGTAAAGAACGCAGAACACATTACACGACTGCTCAATCGAAAAGAGAAAGAGGAATTCATACGATTGTTGTCACAGGACCGAGATCCTCACAAGCTTGCGCAGTTATGGGTTGAAGGCTTGCTCTCAGATTGGTGCGGAGTTCAGGGTCACGAATCAAGAAGGAGAATTTCGCTACCTACCTATCCTTTTCACGACAAGCGGCACTGGGCGGGCAAAAAGTCCCCGATACGCCATTCCCTCCCGCCGGTGGCAGGCATGCACCCTCTGCTCGACACTAACGAATCGACTTTCGAGCGCCAGCTTTTCAAGAAAACATTCCATACAGCGGACTTCTTCATTCACGATCATCTTGTGGCAGACATTCCAACCCTACCGGGTGTCGCATATCTTGAATTGGCAAGGATGGCTGGAGAAGTTGCAGCAGGCAGAAAAGTACAAAAAATTAAAAACATCGTTTGGGTAAGCCCGATTGCCGTTCAAAACTCGAAACCCAAAGAGGTGTTCATCGAACTCAAGCCCAGTGAGGCAACGGTACGGTTTGAAGTATTCAGCAATGATGAAAGAGGCAACAAACTGCTTCATTCCCAGGGAACCCTCTTGTATGAGAGCAGGGAGGCAGCCGCCACCGAGCCGGAATATGTTGATCTGGAAAGTGTTCGCGCCCGGTGTGTGAAAATCATGGAAGGCAGAAACGCCTATCCTCTATTCAAGTCATTTGGCTTGAATCTGGGCCCCAGCTTTCAAGTTCTTCAGGAAGTCTACAAGAGCGAAAATGAAGTGCTGGGAGTTCTGAGTCTTCCCGAATTTCGTCAGGGAGACCTGCAAAGCATGGTGCTTCATCCTGCCATGGTAGATGGCTCCCTGCAGGCCGGAATGGGCGCAGCTCTCGGAAACAATGCAGAAGAAGTCTTTGTCCCGTTTTCCATCGGCGAAGTCGAAATTCTCCATCCTCTTCAAAGCCACTGCTTCAGCTATGTAACGCAAGTGAAAAACGACAAAAAGGGAAAGAAAGAGAATACGCGCCTTGCGAGAAGCAATGTGCTGATTCTGGATGAAACGGGAAAAGTACTGGTAAAAATCCATGAATCTATCGGCGTGCCTCTTCGGGAAGTCCACAGGAAATCTGCGGATGCAGATGAGTTTTCCAGGCTCTATTATTCTTACGAGTGGGAGAAAGTTTCGACGGAAGTGGGACAAGCCTCGAAACCCAGTTCACATTTTCTTGTGCTTTTCGATACAGGAGAGACATTGTGCAAGTTGTATCAGGAGCAGCTCGGAGAAGCAGGAGCAGATTCCGGACAAGTCATTCTGGTGCAGCCGGGAGAATGCTTCCAGGAACTGGGAAGCCAATCCTATAAGATTAACCCGCAGAACAAAGATGACTTTGCGAAGCTTTTTGAATGCCTGATTGAAAGGCAATGTCCGGTAGAAAACATCTGTTTTGCCTGGCCCCTGGCTCATGGTGAAATTACCGAGAGCAACAGGATGGCGGATGCTCTGGAGAGAGGCGTCTACTCCTTCCTCTTCCTGTGCCAGTCACTGATTCAGCAAAAGCTGGAGAGCAAAGTACAACTGCTATATCTCTATTCCGTCAAGCAGGAAGAGGGGCAGCCTCACAACGAAGCGACCAGGGGCTTTGTGAACGCACTGCGCCTGGAGCACCCGAAACTGCTATGCAAGACACTTGAAATTCAGCAAGAAGGCGTCAACTATGAACAGGTCCTCGGTGCCATCCAGCGGGAATTTCAAGCTCAGACGCAAGATGCGACCGCTGTTCGCTATGACGCAGACGGCCGTTACATCAAAAAACTTAAAGCATTCGACTTCGAAGAAGCCGGCGGTCAGTCATCTTCTCGGGGCGTCGGTTTAAGAGAAAACGGCGTCTATCTGATTACGGGAGGAGCGGGTGGGCTGGGCCTGATCTTCGCAGAATTTCTCGCAAAAAAGCACAAGGCGAAACTGGTGCTCACAGGCCGATCCAGACTGTCGAGCGAACGTCAGGCCAGGCTAGAAGAGCTCAGAAGATCAGGCGCAGAAGTGCTTTATCTATGTGCCGACGTCTCTAATCACCAGGATGCCAAAAATCTGGTCGAAGAAAGTAAGTCGCGGTTTGGAGAGATTCATGGAATTATCCATGCCGCGGGCGTTCTGCAAGACTCATTGATCAGAAATAAAACGTCGGAAGAAATGAGTGCGGTTTTTGCTCCCAAAGTGTATGGAACACTCCATCTGGATGAGATCACACGGGATGAGAAGCTTGATTTCTTCGTAACATTCTCCTCGCTGGCGGCTGTGGCCGGCAATGCAGGGCAGTGTGACTATAGCTTCGCGAATCACTTCATGGACTCATTTGCATCCAGGCGCGAAGCTCTCCGGGCCACAGGAGCAAGATCCGGGAAAACACTGAGCATTAATTGGTCTTTATGGGCCGACGGCGGAATGAAGCTTGATGAGCAAACGGAGCTCTACTTCAGAAAGACGCTCGGCATCAAACCTCTGGATGCGGAAACAGGGCTCCAGACGTTTGTTATGGGCCTTGGATCAGAAAAATCTCAGTTTGCGGTTTTAGAGGGAGTGCAGGAAAAAATAGAACTGGCGTGGGGCTTAAGGAAGAAGGAACCTGCAGTTGCCGCATCCGCACATTCTAATCAAGTTGCCACACCAGCTTCGAACCAGACCGGCGGAGATCTTCTCGCCTGGATCCAGAGCGAACTCTCGCAGATAGTAATGGAATTTTTAAAGCTCGAGGCCGATAGCATGTCCACAGAGAAAATTCTGCTGGATCTGGGCTTCGATTCAATTGGCCTGACGACGTTCGCAAACTCCATCAATGAGAAGTATCAACTGGACATAGCACCTGTTCTATTTTTTGACTATCCCTCTGTGGGCGAGATTGCGAAGTATCTATGCACAGAACGGGAAAGTGAAATCCGTAAATTCTACCCGGGGTCTGCTAGTGCTGTCACCCTCGCTGGGTCATTATCAGCAACCCTGCAGCACGGTAAAACAGGAGGCGAAACTCCCCAGCAAACTGTATTCGAGATTAAAAAGGGCTGGAATCCCGCTGCCCTGGATACCGAACCCGTGCCTGCAGTTTCCGGCCGTAATTTCTCTCCAGAGCTTCGCTTTGCAAATATGCCTATTGCCATTGTCGGCATTAGCGGCGTGATGCCGCAGTCCGAAGACCTGGAAGAATTCTGGGACAACCTGAAGAACTCGAAAGATCTGGTCACGGTCATCCCGCCGGATAGATGGCGGTGGGAAGACTACTATGGAGATCCGCTCAAAGAGGTCAACAAGTCGAACTCCAAGTGGGGCGGTTTCATGAAAGAGGTGGATAAGTTCGATCCTCTATTCTTCGGAATTTCCCCAAGAGAAGCGCAGTCGATGGACCCGCAGCAGCGGCTCTTTCTGCAAACCGTGTGGAAGGCAATTGAAGATTCCGGCCAAAAGGTCTCAGACCTCTCCGGCACGAGAACCGGATTGTTTGTGGGGGTGGCCACCAACGACTACATTGACGTAATGAATAGCCTCCATGTCCCGCTTGATGGGTACTCGGCTTCAGGGAATTCCCACTCCGTTCTGGCCAACCGAGTTTCGTTCCTGCTCAATCTGCGCGGTCCCAGCGCCCCCATTGATACCGCCTGCTCCAGTTCACTGGTTGCTTTGCATAGGGCTATAGAGTCCATGCACGTGGGCAGTTGCGATATGGCGATTGTGGGCGGAGTACAGCTAATGTTGAGTCCCGCTGCGTTCATCTCGTTTGGCATGGCTGGAATGTTGAGCGGTGACGGGAAATCCAGAGCCTTCGATAAGGCAGCGAACGGCTATGTAAGAGGAGAGGGTTGTGGAGCAATCTTCCTCAAGTCCCTGGCAGCCGCTGAGGCTGATGGAAATCACATCTATGCTGTCATCAAGGCGACAGCCGAAAACCATGGCGGGCGAGTGACAACGCTAACGGCGCCGAACTCATCTGCTCAATCTGCTCTCCTGGTCGAAGCCTATGAGAAGGCGCAAATCGATCCCACTACGGTTGGCTACATTGAATGCCATGGCATCGGAAGCAGTCTGGGTGATCCCATTGAGGTTCAGTCGCTGGGTAAAGCATTTTCCGAGTTGTACAAGAAGCACGGCAAGGCTCCGGCGCAAACAACTCATTGTATTTTGAGCTCGGTAAAGCCCAATATCGGTCACCTGGAGACCGCAGCCGGAATTTCGAGCTTGCTCAAGGCTCTACTGGCCATAAAGCATAAACAGATTCCGGCAACCATTCACTTCGAAGAGATCAATCCCTACATCAATCTCAAAGGGACACCATTTTCCATTGCAGATAAGCTCACCCCATGGGAGCCTGCAACGGACCAGGACGGAGTGCCCGTTCCTCGCAGAGCGGGCGTAAGTTCTTTTGGATTTGGCGGCGCGAACGCCCATGTAGTGCTGGAGGAATATGTCTCTCGAAAGAGCCTGGCCCTGGCTGGATCGCAGGAACCGCAATTAATCGTCCTATCTGCCAAGAATGAAGATCGGCTCGAAGCATACGCGCAATCAATACTCACATACCTTGAAAAGAATGAAGTTGAGCTGACCGATTTTGCCTACACGCTGCAGGTTGGAAGAGACGAGATGCCGGCAAGACTGGCAATGGTGGTGTCAGCCACAGAAGAATTAAAGCAAAAACTCGGAGAAATACTCCACATCAGCGTGAAACCGAACGGCGTTTACCGCAATAATATCGGAAACAAGGCCGCAAAACCTCAAACAGGCAATGCTGATGAAGAAATGATGGTTCAATCGCTGATAGAACGCAAGGAACTATCCCGGCTGGCAGAACTGTGGGTATCAGGAACAAAGATCGAGTTTCGATTACTTCACAAGTTGAATTTTCCAAAACGAATTTCTCTGCCTACCTATCCTTTTGTGAGAGAACGCTACTGGATTTCTGGCGCCGAAAAGAAACCGGTGGTTATACAGCAAGACAATGTATCCAATGTATCTAATGCAGCCTCTAGCAGCGCCGGAGCAATAATGAACCTGGCTGCGATAAAGACTCTTCAAAGCGACAACAATGCTTCGCAATCAGCAGTGGATGAACGAATGAGCAACGAAGACTACATACGGCAGATCATTATCCAGAATCTGTGCGACGCGCTGAGAATGGACGCCGCAACCCTCCGCTATGATGTGCCGTTTATAGCGTATGGAGTGGATTCGATCATCGGTGTTGGCATGGTTCGCACAATCAACGAAGAGCTGAAGATTGAACTTGATCCAGCTAAGCTCTTCGAATACAACACAGTCGAGAAGCTTAGCCAATGTATTTCAAGTTCCTGGGAACAACAGATTACAAAGCACCGGCTGCAGACCCATTGTTCGAGAAATGGATCAGCGCCTTCCAGTGGCAAAAACTCAGCACAAGATTCCGAGTGCAAGAGCCCGGCTGGCAAGCCCGGTATTGAACAGAAACACGATTTCATCAATATCACTGCTGATCCTATAGCTATCGTTGGGATGAGCGGACGGTTCGCAGAATCAGAATCTGTTGACGAGTTTTGGCAAAATCTCAAGGAAGGGAAGAATCTGGTCAAAGAAATATCTCGTTGGAACACGAATGAACGAGTGGCTCCCGCGTCCGAGCGAGAGACAGAGTGCGGCCACGGTGGTTTTCTTAATTCAATAGGTACATTCGATCCGGCATTTTTCGGGATTTCATCGCAGGAAGCCGCCTCTATGGATCCTCAGCAACGCTTGTTCCTGGAGGAATGCTGGAAAGCACTGGAAGACGCAGGATATGCCGGCAACAGCGTACATGAGAAGCAATGCGGCATTTATGTAGGATGTGGAAGCTCCAAGTATGACAGTCTTTTCCCGGGAGGCTCGCCGGCGCGACCTTTCTGGAGTAGTTCGGAATCCGATATTCCAGCCCGTGTTGCCAATCATTTCAATCTTCTGGGACCCGCAATCGCAGTAAATACAGCCTGCTCAAGTTCTCTGGTTGCCATTCACCTGGCTTGCCAGGGGCTATGGTCACGCGAAACGGACATGGCGTTGGCCGGCGGAATTTGCCTTTACGCAACTGCCGACTTGCATCAAACCGCAAATCAGGATGGGATGTTTTCTCCGGACGGGAAATGCTGCAGTGTTGACGCCGGAGCAAGTGGCTGCGCGCCTGGAGAAGGCGTTGGCGTAGTAGTACTGAAACGGTTGCAGGACGCTCTGAATGATGGCGACCATATTCATGGAGTGATCGCAGGAAGTGGCATCAATCAAAACGGCAATTCGAACAATCTCATAGCAGGAAAGGCGCGCGCCCAGGAACGGCTGGAGCGTTCAGTATATGAGCGATTCAATATTAACCCCGAGACAATTCAGATGGTTGAAGCCCATGGCGCAGGGACTCCATTAGCAGATTCGATTGAATACGGAGCAATCACCTCTGCTATGCGTGAACACACAGATAAAAAGCAGTTCTGCGCATTTGGCAGTGTGAAAGCCAACATAGGTCATACCGGCGCTGCCGCTGGCATGGCTTCACTTCTTAAAGTTCTTCTCTCACTTAAACATCGCAAGATCCCACCTTGCCTGCACTCTCAGAAAGACAATTCTGTAGTTGACTTCGATTCCAGTCCGTTTTATGTGAATACCGAGTTGCTCGGATGGCCGATTGAAGTCGGGCAAAAGCGCCGGGCGGCTATTAACTCATTCGGATCCAGCGGCACCAATGCACATCTGGTCATTGAAGAAGCGCCGTCAATCGAACGAACAAGCAGTGACTCCTCGGGATATGTGGTAGTGCTCTCAGCGAGAACCCCGGAGCAACTGAGGCAACAGGTGAGTAATCTTGTTATGTTTTTGAAGCGCACGCCTCATGTATCAATGAACGACTTGAGCTTCACCTTGTTTGTAGGTCGTGAACATCTTAACCATCGATTGTCTTGTCTCGCTCGCAATCAAAAAGAATTGATCCATCTTCTTGAGCAATGGAATGAAACTGGAGCAGCAGGCCGGATCTATACTTCAGAAATTAAAGAGGGTCGAACTCGGGAACAGGGAACATTGAAGAGGTTTGGCAACTATTGCATTCACGAGTGCAAAAACAGCCCGAATGCGGCAAGCTATTTAGAATACCTCGCAACCATCGCAGACCTGTATGTCCAGGGCTATTCCCTGGATTTTCATGCCCTATTTTCTCCGGATTGCAGCCGAATACCGCTGCCCACTTACCCTTTCTCCAGAGAATGCTACTGGACCGATGCTTCAAATGTTGCGACAGTGGCAGCAACGACGCTGGACAGGGCTGCACCACATTTGCATAAGACAATAAAGGTCAACATTCGCACCGAGGAAGTCCTGGAAAACGTTTTGTGGCAGGCAGCCTCGCTGAATGAAGAATATGAAAGCGTAACCTTCTAAACTCGTTTGTCTCGTTTGTCTCGTTTGCTCTCCGAGAGCACTCTAAAGTTTACACCCTCAATTACTGCCATATCTTTCTCATCGATTCCAACAATTTTCACTATTGCGGGAAATAGATTCAATGTCAGATCTGTCGCTCTTTTATTGTCAAGGCTACGTAAGCACTCCGATTGTCGAAGCCTGTGAGCAACGGGGGCTGTTCAAGCTGCTCGACATCCATGAATTCCGGGAACGGACGTGGTTGATCAAGACACTCGCGGCGAACGCGGGCTATTTTACGATCGCCCTTGAGCAGTTGGAGTCTCTGGGTTGGCTCGAGAAGAAGGTGGATGCCTACCGTCTCACGAGTAAGGCAGCCGGCTTTCGTAACCGTGGCCTGACGCCATTCTATGCAATTGAACCGGAACAGTTGATTGCGCAGGATACGGGCAAGTTCAAAGAAAAGATTGAGCAGGTTTTTCTCCATCCGGAAGCCAGGGCAAGCGCGTTCTCCGATCCGACTCAAGGATCCATTATCGTTCCTCTTGTGGTGTGTTTACAGAAACTTAACCCGGAAAAGTTTTGCGAAGAACTCAATCAATTCACTCCAGCTCTGGCTTCTACCCTTGTTGAACTTTTCTCACGACAACAATGGCTTACGGACGACCGGGCCCAACTGACAGCCTCCGGCAAGGCCCTGCTGTGGAACACCGCATTTGATATCGCTGCAAGCTACAGGCTTCTGCTGCACAGTATGGATGAGTTGTTATCCGGTGATTCCGCGCGCGCGTTTAGAAAAAAAGAGTTGCCAGGCGTTTCCCATGCCTTTCCGTCCCAGAAGCTCAGCCAGCAGGTATTTTTCCAGGACCTGCAACAGGAGATCGTTGAGATTTTCAACCATGAGCCCCTGCGGGAGCAGCCACGGTCCGTTATCCAAATGAATTGCGGTGACGGCACTTTGCTTTCCTGGGTATCCCAGACCATCTGCCGCGAGACTATACGCGGGCGAGATCTGGCCCATATGCCCATTCGTCTCGTTGCTGTAGATGGCAGCCGGCGCGCGCTGCAAAAAGCAGCAACGACATTAGCAGGCCTCCAGCACCAGACGCTGACAGGCGACATCAATAAACTCGATAAGCTCAGCCGGGAGCTTGAGGAAGCCGGCATAACATTCGAACAAGAACTACTGCATCTTCACATCTTGGTTGATCACCTGATCACGGTTGATGCGAAGCAACCAGTAAACAGAGCGCTTGCGGTGCTTGCGGCCGACCAGCCGGCCTATTACCTGGACCAGAAGGGCCGGTTAATAGATGCGGTGACAGTTCTGAGCTGTCGGCAGCAGCACCTGCGGGCCCTGGCAAAACACATCCATAACTCACCATTGTTGGTTCTGGAGTCTCATGCTGCATCTTCTGGTTTTGGACGAGAATGCACAGATAGTGAATCCTTCCAGTTTGATTGTATCCATCGCATGGCGCGTGAGTATTCAATCAGTGCCGAAGCCTTCATCACATTGGCAGCCAGCGCGGGCTTGTTCAACGCGGGCTGCGTGAAACGCTATCCACGTACTTCTGATCCATGTGAAATCACTCTTCACAGGCTTTCAAAGCGCAACTATATCGTCCGACACGCGACAAAAGAGGATATGGAACGGCTCTGGCAGCTTGAACAACTTTGTTGGCAACATACACAGACTCCTAAAGACAAGATTTGCTCGCGTCTGGAGCGATACCCGCAAGGGCAATTCGTCCTTGAAAAAGAAGGAAAAATCCTTGGCGTGATCTACAGCCAGCGCATTGCTCGCATGGACGAACTTGCGTCCTGCAATGCCGCGAATATTGATAAGTTGCACCAGGAACGGGGTGTAATCATTCAATTGCTGGCCGTGAATATTGATCCTCAGGCACAAGATTCCAACTATGGAGACCAGCTTCTGGAGTTCATGCTACAGCGGTGCAGCCTCGTGACAGGAGTCGAAGCCGTCGTTGGGGTGACCCTTTGTAAGAAATATGATTTCGCGAGCGATAGGCCTTTCGAACAGTACATTCAGCAGCAGGGCAGCGAGCAGGACCCCGTACTGGCTTTCCATCAGTCCCATGGCGCGGAGATCGTAAAGGCTATCCCCGGATATCGGCCGGAAGATCATGCGAATCTGAGCAATGGCGTACTGGTGTCATACGATATCCACAACCGAACGCCGCGACGCCAGCGACCCAGGGGTGAAAAAACTTTACCCGTACCGAACAAAGAAGCAGTGAAAGCCGACCAGCAGACGATCACTCAATTTGTCGAGGAACGAGCGGCACAGTTGCTGGGTATTGGCAGAAGCCAGCTTGATATAGATCGTCCGGTAATGGAAATGGGCCTCGATTCTGCAGACCTGTTGAAGTTGCAGGGCCAGCTTGAAGAAAGATTCTGTCTGGAACTCCAGGCAGGCTTCTTCTTCGAACATAGCACCATCAGGAAAATAAGCGCTCTTTTGATGGAGAAGCTTGCGGCTAATCCGGAGATCAGTCCCTCGAAGCCGGCGATACAAGGCAATGCGACACAATCGCACAATACTGTGGTACTGCCGGATAACAACAGCGAGGTTGTCAGAAGCAGTGTTGCAGGGGGTGATATCGCCATCGTCGGCATGTCTTGCAAGCTTCCTGGCGGCATTGAAACCCCAGGCCAGCTATGGCAAGCGTTGATCGACAATAAATGTGTTATCGAATCGTTCCCTATCGCCCGGCGGCACTGGCCTGCAGATGCCGATAAGCCGGGCATAGATAAAGGCGGGTTCATCAACGATGTTGGCGCATTTGATGCGTCATTTTTCCGTATATCTCCCGCTGAAGCGCGGCGTACCGATCCGCAGCAACGGATACTGCTGGAACTTGCATGGGCCTGCTTGGAAGATGCTGGCATTTCTCCGGCAGCGCTGCGAGGCTCGAATACCGGAGTTTTCGTCGGGGCCAGCAATTGTGACTATAGCCGCCTGACTCAGGAAGCCGGGCTGGAAGTAGAAGCTCATCATGGTATTGCAAGCTCATTAGCCGTTCTGGCGAATCGTCTCTCCTATTTCTTTGATCTTTCCGGACCAAGCTTGCTTATTGACACCGCTTGTTCCTCCTCATTAGTGGCGTTACATGAAGCAGTTCAATCCTTGCGCTCCGAGGAGTGCTCCACGGCATTAGTTGGCGGCGTTAATGTGATCTGCCACCCGGATCTATCTCTCGCTTATTACAAAGCAGGCATGTTGTCTGCTGACGGCAGGTGCAAAGCATTCGATGCCGGCGCAAATGGTTATGTGCGCTCGGAAGGCGCAGTGATGCTATTGCTTAAGCCATTAAGCACAGCCATCGCTGAGGGAGACCAGATTCATGCGGTCATTAAAGGCAGTGCTATTAATCACGGCGGTCTTGCCGGAGGACTAACGGTTCCCAATCCACAAAAGCAGAGCGAACTATTGGTCGCCGCCTGGCAGGATGCCGGGATTGACGCTCAAGATTTGACCTATATAGAAGCTCACGGCACCGGCACCTCCTTGGGAGATCCGATTGAGATACAAGGCATACAAAATGCCTATAGCCAGTTGGCTTCAGGCGGAAGCGCCAGAGGCTGCGGCATCGGTTCAATCAAGAGCAACCTGGGGCACATGGAGCCTGCAGCAGGAATCGCCGGCCTGCTCAAAGTTGTTCTGGCCATGCAGCACCAGCAACTCCCGGCGTCAATCAACTTTACACAGCTCAATTCAAAGATCCACCTGGAAGATACACCATTTCATATACAAGAAAAAAATTGCTCATGGAATGCCGAACAATCGCGGGTAGCTGCTGTAAGCAGCTTTGGATCAGGTGGAGCCAATGCTCATGTGGTCGTGCAAGAGTACCCTCGCGACCGTAAATCTGATTGTGAGCAACAGGACTTTCTTTTCGTGTTATCGGCAGCGAATGATGATCGTTTGCGCGCTTACTCTGAAAAAATCATTACCTGGCTGGAGCAAACACCGATTCTCTCCAATTTGAGGGATGCCATCTATACGTGGCAAGTCGGCCGTACTGCTATGAAGCAGCGCTTGGCCATTAGAGTCAAGGACCAGGCAGAGTTGCTAAGCAAGCTGAAGCAGTGGGTTGCCGGAAACACTGAAGTGGCTGATGTTGGATTTGCCCAGATATCACAAAATGATTCGGGGTTCAAACGGTTGTGGCAGACGAAGTCAGGCCGGCAGCTCATTGATCAAGCGCTTATCGAACAAGATCTGGAACAGCTCAGCATCATCTGGACATCAGGTCTAGAAGTTGATTGGCGGAAGCTTTATGTCTCGGCATACTCGGCGGGAAACCGGCCTAGGATCATCAGCCTGCCCACATACCCGTTCGCTAAAGAACACTATTGGATTGATTCGGAGACCTGCGGCCAGACAGTCTCCAGGGGGGGCGCTATTGCGGTCCTGCACCCGCTGTTGCACCGCAATACCTCCGATCTGAGTGAGCAACGCTTTAGCTCGATCTTCAGCGGTGATGAATTCTTCTTGGCCGAACATCAGGAGAGTGCGAGTGGCCACACCGATGAAAAGGTGCTCTCCTCCGCGGCATATCTGGAAATGGCGCGCGTTGCTGTAGAGCAGGCGTGTGTAACACGGCCGGAAGGAGCACAGTTAGAGTTACGCAACATTGTCTGGGCGCCGCCAAGCGTGATTAGAAAAGATCAGTCCGTCAATATTGCATTACTCGCGAATGGCAGTGACAACATTGATTTCGAAATTTACAGCGGAGAGAGTGAACAGGAGATTGTCCATTGCCAGGGCCAGGCGGTGTGGAGTTGTGAAACCGCTGCATGCAAGCTCAATCTGGAGCAGATCAAGAAAGACAGCGCGACCAGCCAACTGGATCCAGGCAGCATTTATGCAGAGTTTACCCAGAGAGGTCTGATCTGTGGTTCCTCATTCAGGGTGATAACAGCCATTCACCGGGACAATAAGGAAGTGTTGGCGCAACTGCGGCTGCCAAGGATAATCGCGGGCACCTCCGCAGACTATGTTCTTCACCCGAGTCTGTTGGACGGTGCGCTACAGGCGTGTATTCGGTTAGTGGATGATACGTGCGAAAAAGCGCAGGCTGCCCCGCTGCCGTTGGCGGTGGATTCATTGTGGATCGTAAGGCCATGCGACCGGGAGATGCTGGCGTGGGTGCGTTATGCGCCGGGCAGTGGGGCGGGAGCGGAAGCCGTCAAGCTGGATGTGGATCTGTGCGATGAGGGTGGAAATGTCTGTGTGCAGATGCGGGGAGTGAGCTGGCAGCGGGTGTCGCTGAGCGAGTCCGAGTCCGTCATTCATGCAGAAGCAATCCTTCATGCAGAGCCCATCATTACTATAGGTACTATAGGTGCAGGAACAGCGTTAGCGCCTGCGGTTACTGCGCGGGTGCGCAAAGAGATCGCATTTCTTTCCGGTAATCCGGCTTCTCCAGCGGGAAATGAGCGGAGGAAGCCGGCGGCAATTTCCCTGGCTGCTCCCGGTGCGCTGGCCTCGGCGGTGACAGCAACTCCTGCGGGCCAGCCGGCAGTGCAATCTTCTGCAGCAAGATCATCCATCATTCTCGCCACTGCGGCCACCGGAGTAGCTACCACAGCGGCTTCGGCTGTGCGGCTGTTTGACTGCGGACAGGGGAGCTTCTCCATGCAGATCGCGGTCCCGGAGAACAGCCATACGACCACCAGGCAGGTGATGAGTGAGCTGCGGCAGGGGCTGGACAGGATGCAGCAGGAAGCATCGCTGAAGGTGGTGACGATCAGCGGGCTGGAGCGCTGCTTCGCAGGTGGTGGACGAGACAGCTACAACGAGGCAGTGGAGCAGAAGCTGTATGAGGCATTGGTGGCGTTCCCGTACCCGGTGATTGCAGCGGTGGAGGGAGATGCTGTGGGTGGAGGGCTGCTGGCGGCCGTGTTGTGTGACTTTGTGGTGTGCAGCGAAGAGGGCAGCTACGGGTACAGCGACGCGGAAAATGGTTTTTATGCCAGGGCCGCGGAGAGGAAGCTGTTGCGGGAGCGGTTGAGTGGAGTGCAGGCCGAGGAGTTGCTGTATCTGGGGAGCAGATGTAAGGGACGGGAGTTGCGGGAGAGAGGGTGGACATGCGCGATTGTGGCGGGAGGGCAGGTTGAAAGCCGTGCCGAGCAGTTGGCAGCGATGTTGGTGGACAAATCGCAGTTGGCTTTGCATGTATTGAAGCAGCACCTGACGCGGCATCTGGTCGGACTGGTCAGAGAGCTGAGACGGGTTGAGGCTGCAGATCCGGCAACCCTTGCCGTAGAGGATCGGGATGGTCAGCAGAGTGGGTGTGCCTGGGTTGCGCAGGAGATTCCCTCACCAGCCGAGCATATCCGGCTGGAGAGCCCGGCAGACAACGTGATGGTGGTCAAGCTGTGTGCCGGTGGGAGCCAGATTGGCGCCCGGGAACTGATCGGTGAACTGCGACAGGCCTTTGCCTGGATTCGTCAGAGGGGCGGCTGCAGAGCCATGGTGCTGGCCAGCGAGTATGAGGAGTTTGTTCCGGGAGCGGAGCCGGGGCTGGAAGAGGACGCGGTGCTGGAGTTTGGGCGTGTGCTGAGGGAGACGGAGATTCCGGTGGTTGCAGCACTGGCGAGAGATGTGAACGGTGTGGGATGGCTGATGAGCCAGTTCTGTGCCGCCAGCGTCTACAGCCGGACGGGAGTGTACTCGTGCAGAGCGGTGGGGCAGAGCGCGAGGATGAGGCAGATGGCAGCGGCGGTGTTCACGCAGCGGCTGGGAGTGAATGCAGGACGGGAAGTGCTGCTGAGCGGGGGGGAGTATTCGGGAGCAGAGTTGCAGCAGCGGGTAGGGGCATTGCTGATAACGGAGCCGGATAAAGTTGTGGCGCGTGCAGTTGAAGTGGCGAGCGTGTGGGCGCAGTTGCCGGAAGAAACGCTGGCCGGGTGGCAGAGAGAGCAAGCAGAGCAACTGGAGCAGCTGGAACAGAAGATACGCAGCTTATGCTGTGCCCAGGAGAAGGAAGAGGAGAAAGATGCCGAGGAGACGATTCATCTTATGCCTGCTGCGCCGACCGCCATTGCACTGCAGTCAAAGGTGGTCAGAGCCACGGTTTATCCGCAAGGCATTGTGGTGGTGAAGCTGGAGGATCGTGAAGCCCGGAACATGTTCTCCGCAGCGCTGATGGAAGGAGTGGCGGAGGTCTTCGCGCATATCGAGCAGACGCCGGGGTACAAGGTGGTGGTGCTGACCGGCTACGACAACTATTTCTCCTCCGGAGGAACCAAAGAAAATCTGCTGGACATTCAAGCAGGCAAGACCAAATTTACGGATATCAAGATTTTCGATGCGGCGCTGAGGTGCAAGTTGCCGGTGATCGCGGCCCTGCAGGGGCACGGGATCGGGGCAGGGTGGTGTCTGGGGATGTTTGCGGATGTGGTGGTGCTGAGCGAGGAGAGCCGGTATGTGAGTCCGTACATGAACTATGGGTTCACTCCGGGAGCTGGTGCGACATGGGTATTGGGGAAGAAGCTGGGATGGGATGTGGCGCGGGAGAGTTTGCTGACGGGAGGGTACTATGGCGGACGAGAGTTGCGGGAGCGGGGAGTGCGGGTGCGGGTGGTGGCACGGGCGGAGGTAGTGGAGGTGGCGATGGGGCTGGCGGGGAGGATGGCGCAGCAGTCCAGAAGGGGGTTGATCCAACTGAAGCGGCAGATGAATGAGGGAGTGTATGGGGAGTTGGAGGAGACGTACCGGCTGGAATTGGGGATGCATGAGCGGACGTTTGTGGGACAGGCGGAGACGCTGGCGCGGATTGAGAAGAACTTTCAGGAGGAGACGGAAGCG
>QHVI01000021.1 GCA_003223515.1 Candidatus Angelobacter sp. Gp1-AA117 | reverse complement strand
GCCTACCCCAGCAAAATACGGCCTCTCTTACAGATTCCTGCTCAGAGCCGTTTTTCCAAACAAATATGAATCGGACTTCCCAAGCTTACTGTGGTCAGCGGGGACTATAATAGTACAATCCTTCTTTTGAAAGAGTAGCTCTTTTACATTTTTCTCGTCATTTCCGTGGCAGAAAAAACCTTTTTGTGGAATAAGACCACTCACACCGATGATGACCACAGTCGGATGAAATAACTGGAAGGAGTTGAATGTTTCGTTTCCGAGTAGAGCGTCGAAGAGTGCGACATACTTACCACCGGTCAAGATGAACTCGTTAGAGCTTTCCGGGGTTTTCCGTTTGGAGTCTCGACGAAAAGCAGTCATATTGTTTGTAAGAATTGAGAGAAATTTCTTGGTTTCCATCATCCGCTCGACGATGAGTTGTAATGTGCTGCCTGCGTCGATTGCAACCGCATCAAGGTTGTTAACATACTTGCGAGCGATGTGATCTGCCAACCGCCTCTTTTCGATATTGCGCTGTCCTTCTTTAATATTGATGTATTCTTCTCCCGCTTCCGGACCAAGGCGAACTTCTTCGGCGGCGTTTCGCGCGACTCTCAAAGCTTCTTGGATGTGGTTTCGTTTTTTGCCACCGTGCAGATGGTCGGTCATTTTAGCTCCTCTCAAATCGTGAAGATTGGAGACAGATTAATTGGTCAGCCAGAAAGCTGAAGAATGTGTGCCGATGTAAAAGGACAGATCTGTTCTATTCTGGGATGGATCTTAGTGTAGCGTTCATAAGCTGCTCATGAACAGTGAAATGAAGCACTCTCGTAGCTGCCGATAGCAGTACTCGATTTTACGATGAACCGCGACAAGACCAATTTTGATCCATTCCGCTGTACCCTAACTAATTGTTAGTGAGTCAGCGGGAAGAAGCGTTTCATACTTTTTCGCACAAATGCGACAACGGCGGTCCGCGACCTTCTGATTGCAAATCAGGCGGTCTACCTCGCGGCAGATAACCCCGCAGTCTTTATATTCAATGAGTTTGAAGAATGGGATGGTTCATCAGGCGGGCACTGTAGTCAATTTTGTAGCCGCGAAGCCCGGTTCAACAGCCTTCAACAACCTGAAATGGTGCTGATGTTGATTCTAAAGGACTTGCAAGATGATACGCCGGGTAGACCTCCTGGTCCCGAACCACATTCCAGAGCTTATTTGATTCTATTGAAACCGTCTGTTCCTAAGCGATTGATATTGAACCTGTTGCGGGCTGCTCGTTACGCAGCGAATTTAGCAATCAACAAAGCTTGGTTGTGGGAATATCTAGCGGCACCCATCGAAAGAATTTTTGAAACGCATTACCAATCCTTGTCACAAGTATTTAGAAAACTAGAAAGAAGGTTTTCAGGTCAGGTGTGGTGTGGGAAACCCGACCTTTTATCTCCCCTTTGATCGGTGCTAATCCTCCAAAAGCCACACCAGGGCAGGTAGAAGTGAAGATTCTTTGTTTGTTTCTTCCAGTATTTGAGCTCTTCCTGAGTGCCTTCTCCCAGCCCGCCTCATCCACGACTACAAATCTAAAGTTTCTGCTGAATGCAAACACTACCCCAGTTGCACCTCAATCCAATAATGCGACCTTCAAGTGCGACCTGATGGATCAAGAGTATTTGGGCCGCGCTTTTCGCAAATCCAGATGCAGGTGGTGCACCAGGAGCCTGCCGATGCGTGCTGGGTTTTACAACACAGGAATTTCGGTTGAATTAGCAAGGAGAAAAGACCAGTGAAAGCCATCAAAGCTGTAATAGTTTCCATCATTTTGATGACAACAATTTCGTTTGCCCAGCGCCCGCCGATTTGTGATGTAAATTGCGGCCCAGATCCTGGTTCAGGAACTTATTTTTCCAATGTGGGGGCGCGAGTGAAGAGACAAAATGCTCGCGGCCATTCAAATCCGATGGTGCCACGCCAAGCGATCATAACGAGCAGCTCCGGGGGTGCGACTCAGGAATTACCTGGAAGCCAGAGCTTCAACTGGTCAATTCCCCTAGTGAACCTGTCTGGCCGTGCCGGCCTCGACGTCACTCTCTCGCTCATCTATAACAGCCGTATTTGGGATTTCAACAGTGCTGATAATAACATCACTTTCAATATCGATCGCGATTTTCCCAGTTATGGATTTCGAATGGACTATGGCTATCTGGAGAATGATACGACCGACGGATTCTGGATCTTGACTGAAGGTGACGGTAGCAAGCATCAGATGAATTCCACGAGCACAAATCTTTGGGACTCAATTGATTCTACATTTATTGAGCTTAACTCGAGCACAATGGTGATCTCATACAGAGATGGGCGGCAAATTAGCTATCAAGTTTTTCCCAATCTGCCCACCGGATCCAATCCTCTGTACCGGCCCGTGCAAATAACAGACACAAATGGAAACTATATATCCATTAGCTATGTTGCCGGCAGTGATGTCGTGTCAAACCAGCGTATCAGTGCGATTACCGATTCATTGGGGCGGGTCATCAATTTTAATTACAACTCTTCGGGACAACTACTGACCATTACGCAGGGAAGTGCCCCTAGCATTTTTACATACGCGACATTTGTGTGGAGCTCAGTTCCGTTCAATTACAACTTCAGCGGACTTACTGTGACAGATACGCAGGCCTCTGGTACATCCATAAACGTACTCACGCAATGCACTCTGCCGGACGGAACATATTACACATTTTCTTATGGTGACTGGGGAATCATCAATCGCATTGACCACTTCAGCAAGACCAGCATTCGGCGTAGCTATGAAAGCTACAATTTTCCAACAGCCGCGACCACACTAAGCGATGTACCATCATATACTCAGCAGACTGTCTCACCTGATGGAACAACGCAATATCTCTGGGGTTATTCAACTACCAAGAGCGGCGACATAGTGTCCTCTCAGTCTATTACTGACCCCAGTAATACGATCACGATAATCAATATCAATATGATGGATCCATGCTCAGGCACACCTTCCAGCATTATTGTCAAAAGCGGTTCCACGACATTGCGCACGGTAAACAATACCTGGACTGCCGACTCGTTGGGAAACAATTGTCAGATCACCAGCGCCACCACCGTCCTGAATGACTCAGGCCAGCAGTTTACAAATACTTACGCTTATGATGCAAATGGGAATTTGATCGACGAAGTAGACAAGGATTTTGACAGAACCGTCCTCCGTGAAGTCGTCACGAGTTATCTTTCACCGACCTCGAACCACATCTTGAATCTGGTGAGCAGTGTGGTAATCAAAGACGCTGGCGGCACTAAGCGTAGCCGTACGGACTATGCTTATGACACCACAACGCTCACCACCGTCAGTGGGGCAGTCCACAATACTGGCTCGTCCCCGGCCCGCGGCAATATGACCAGCCTGACCAGATATATCAACGCTCAAGCTGGAACCGGAGCAATTGTCCGTACATCGAATTTCGATTCTTTGGGTAACGTGATCTTGGCGCAGCTTGACTGCTGCAATCAGAAGGCCTGGGTCTATTCCGCAACAACGCAGTATGCTTATCCCGATTCGGTGACGCGTGGAACGTCCCCTTTGACGTTGACCACGAGCACGACCTATGATTTTGATACCGGATTGGTGCTGACGAGCACTGATGAGAATAATCAAGTCGTGCAATTTCAATATGATGCGGCCCACCGTCTCAATTCCGCTTCCCTTCCGAATGGGACTATTCTGTATACGGACTATGATGATACGGCGGGCCTCGCAACCATCACCTCTCGCAACAACGTGAACAGCTTCAGGCAGGTGACCTCAATCGATGGCCTAGATCGAACGGTCAAGCAACAGACTATGAACGGTGCAAGCACCGTGATTAGCAACGTCGATACTACCTATGACGGCCTTGGACATGCGACGAGTGTGACCAACCCTTATGCTCCCGGCGATACTATTTACACTACCTCGACTACATACGACGCGCTGGGGAGAGCAAGCCAGATGTCGCCTCCGAGCGGGGGCTTTTATCAATACGCCTACAGCGGCAACGCCACCACCACTACTGATCCTGCTAATAAGCAGATCCGCCGCTTCGCCGACGCGCTTGCCCGGCTCATCGAGGTTGATGAACCGGCCTACGGTTCGCTTCCTGGCACAGGTAGTGTGAGTATTAGCGGCGCCGAGGGTAGCAAAACAACTTTCTCACCACCGCCCAAGTGCCCGCCGCGGGTAATTTGTGACTCCGGTGATCCTACGGTTATTACTGTCTATGATACGGGAAGGGTTTCTGCCACCATCAATGATATGCAGTACAGCGTGAGCTATGGGCAAAACGACACCTCGGTGACCATCGCAGCGAATCTGGCATCGGCCATGAATAACGATCCCTCCAGGCTGGTCAATGCCTCGGCTTCCAGCTCCACGGTGAACTTGGTGGCCATTGCAACGGGCGTTGGAACCAACTATTCGCTTTCTGTCTCTTCTGTCACGACCAGCTCCAGTTTTGCAGCCGGGACTACCTCATTTCCAATTACTGCCTCCGGTGCTGCTCTGACCGGCGGCAGTGATCCCGCAGTTTCCTTGAAAACGCCTGCCGTCACTACCTACAGCTATCGTCCGACAGGTGAGCTGACGCAGGTCATCTCCGGCTCGCAAACGCGGACATTTGTCTATGATGATCTCGGACGCTCTATATCGACCACCCTTCCGGAAAGCGGAACGACACAATATACCTATTTCGATTTTGGCGGTGTGCAAGCCCGGACCGATGCTCGCGGTGTAACCACGACTTATAGCTATGATGGATTAAACCGCCTGCATCAAACCAGTTACAATGTTGGCAGTACTGGCGTTCCCGCAGGATCAACGATCACATTGAATTATGGGACGAGCACGGCCAGTTTCAATAATGGCCGCTTGATCCAGATGACCGACGGCAGCGGGTCGGAGTCGTATACGTACGATTTGATGGGCAACGTCACTGGAATGACAAAGGTTATCAACGGTACCAGCTTTCCTTTTACCTATTCCTACAATGGCCTAAGCGCGTTCACTCAGGTGACATATCCTTCTGGCCGCGTGGTCGGACAGGCTTATGACGCCATCGGCCGTCTTCAAGGAATAACCAATGCGGGATCGAACGCCCTTTCCGTTAATACGTACAACGCTGCCGGCCAGGTGTTGAGCCTGAACTACGGTAACAGCGTTGCGGGCGGATTTGCATATAACGATCATTCTAAGCTATCTACTATTAACTATGTGAAAGGAGCCAACACACTACTGAATTTGACCTACAGCTATGGAACGCAGAACAACGGCGAAATCAACAGCATCATTGATTCTCGCGGGTCGGCCTATAACCAGAGCCTTTCGTATGATCCCTTGGCCCGACTTACGTCCGCTCAAACCTCTGATTTGATGTCAGCGAACACCTGGTGTCTTAACTGGAGCTTTGATCGCAACAATAATCGCCTTTCACAGTCGGGCTGCGGAGGAACTCTAAGTACCGGACAGCCGCAATTGACTATTGACCCGACCACGAATCGAATTACTTCCTCCGGTTTTGTCTACGACGCAGACGGCAACTTGACCAACGACGGCATCCATACTTACACCTACGATGTTGAAAACCGCATCGTCCAGGTGGACGGTGGAGCGACGGCCACATACTCGTATGATGGAAACGGACTTAGAGTGATGAAGGGAACAACCATATATGTTCGCTCAGGAGCGCAAGTAGCTGCAGAATACAGCGGTGGTGCCGTACAAAGAGAATATGTCTACTCACCCGATGGCATCCTCATTTGCAGTATCAGCGGAGGCTCCACCACATATTATCAGCGTGATCACCTCTCTAATCGTTTGCTTACGGATGCAACTGGCGCCGCCATCGGCACAAGTGGCGACTTGCCTTTTGGTGACAGCTGGTATAACACACAGCCTTCAGACAAATGGAAATTTGCCACTTACGAGCGGGATTCTGAAACAGGACTGGACTATGCCATAGCACGTTATTATTCCACGCGCCTGGGCAGGTTTATGTCACCCGATCCGCTCGGTGGCGCGCCTGAGAGCCCGCAGTCACTAAATCGCTATACCTATTCGAGAAATGATCCCGTCAATTTGGTCGATCCTTTGGGATTAACCATTGTCACGGCGACTGTTTGTTCCTACGGTATGGTAACGGTCCAGTACGGCCCTGACGATGATCCTTCTTTCGAGCAGGAAATGGCCCTTGTATGTGAGGAGACGCTCATCGACGTACCCGACGGACCGCCGGAGCCGCCTCCGGATAATCCTCCAATTCCTGATAACCCTTGCAATCAGAAGATTATTAACGCGATCAATAATAAGCTGGGAACAAATCTCACAGTTAACAATATTACTAATGCAGGGGCACAAAACAATACACAAGGCCGGGGAAGCCAGTGGAATATCGATGTCGCTGCGTCCAGCGCGAATGATGGATTAACGGCGAACCAGTTCAACGCGATTCAACCGAACACGCATTTTCCGATGAGCACGACGGCGGCGGTGCTTGGCTGGGGGTCAACCCTTCATATTGCGGGAACAGGAACTTTCCAGCACTTTTTTGATCCCGGGGCGCAATTCAGCAGCTCTAATGTTGGCGGCCAGCTCTCCGTGAGCTTCACCGCCCACCTTGATTCTGCAAACGGTGGCAACCCGTTAGGAGCAATTATGCACTTCTTCAGAGACGTGCTATTTCATAAACATCGGAACCCTTGTCCATAGGAGACGTATGCGGCCGAATCGATCAACATGCGTTATAGTAGTTACAGTTGTGAGCGCAATTGGCATTCTACTCCTGCATGCCAAAACTGCAGACACAGTTGCGCCCGCCAGGGTACAACGGGTAGGGGGCCTCAGTGCAGCCGATTTTCCTGGCCATGAATATGGCGGGGCTATCCAAGATGTCGCAATAGCGCCCGACGGCAGGGCTCTTGCAGTGAAATTTGCGGCTGGCGAGGGCAGGGACAAAGCCGGTCTCTTTCTTGGATTGTGGAGTCTTCCCGAGAGCAAGCTGTTGCTCAAAATTCGACTTGCTGCCTCTCACGGCATAACGAACCCGGTTCGCACGATGCATACGCTAGAGTTTTCTCCCGACGGCACCGCTATCGTTGTGGCAGAAGGGTCTAGCATCTACATCCTCGATGCCGCAACCCTTAAATTGTTGCACTCGATAGGCCTGCCGACTAACGCTCAAATCTCTAAGTACCCTCCCTTTGTACGAACCTTTTCCGTTTCACGCAATTCCACGACCCTTGCCATACTTTCCGGTGATGGCCCCTACGCTCCGGGCGTGGATCTAGTACGCGTGTTTCGACTCAAGACCGGCGATGAAACGGCTCATTGGAATCCGGCAGAAAAGCTCAAATCAATTTCCATCTCGAACTCGGGCGAACTGCTCTTGGCTGGCACATGGGATCCGAAACAACCGGAAGATGTTCTTCTCATGGAGGCCTTGACAGGGAAGACACTTCGACGTTTCCGTAGCGGGTTCGCATACGGTCAGGGATACAGCAATCTGAGTACAGCAGTGTTCCTTGAGGACCACAAATTTTTGGCCGTTCCAGACCATTTTGTAGATTCGACGGGAAAATATGCTGACCACATCAAGCTGGTGGATTCCTCGACAGGAGTAACTCTCGAGGATTTGAGTTATGATCGATTTGGACCGACAGGCGTTTTGGCCATTTCAGGAGACGAGAAGATCATCATTGCTTTGAATTATCCCCAAAAACGTGCCAAGGGAGCCCAGTTGCTCTTCTATCGGTCTGCTAGGAAAACGCCTTTTTGCGTCCTTGATCCCATCCCTGTGAGGGAATCCGACGGCAAGAATACTGCAAACATCAGTTTTAGTCTCGATCCGACATTGTTTGCGATTTTCACGCCCCAAAACTTGGGAGTTTATAAAGTTTCCAACTGCAATTTCAGTCCTGAGGAATCCCTCAACTCAGATTGACAGCCACTCTTTACTGCTGCGGTTTTCCATAATCCTGAATCGGAAGGGAGGAAACAGATGTTTATGAGAATCTTGCAATTGTCTGCGTTCCTGTTAGGAAGGACCACTACACAATAATTGGCAATGGAGGAACAGGAGCAGCCCTTCCTTTCCGGTACCTACAAGCCGAAGATGGTAATAGCATTTCCCTTGAGTCACTTAACTCGATTGAGCCGGCCAGTTTACTTCTGAGATCAACCTGAACCTCCTGATGCAACATCAGTGGCTTGATCCGCAGCGGTCGCCTAAGCAGCTTTATGCTGAATAAGATGGGAGCTTTGTACTGCGTTCCAACGGATTCTGTAGTCGATTTTGTAACTGTCAAAACCATAGGCTTCAACAACTTTTAAATGTCGCGAAGTTTGCTGATGATGGATCAATAAGGACTTCCAGGAGCAATGCCAGCAGGGCGCTGGTTCCGAGCTACACTCTCTGAGAGTTTTTGAGGAGTCCAGGCTCTGGTTCCGGAGTCGAGCCAGTGAAGAGTTTGCCTTCTACAGTAAGTTTGTCATTCGAAGGGTGCCACCAGGTCAGAAATTGCGGCGGTGAAGGTGCTCTTGATTACGCCTGATGCGCCACATATTCAACTACAATACAGCGCCGTAGCATGCAGCAGTTTGCTGGGCTATCTGTTGCCACATTTGTTCTCCCAGATTCAATGCTGCTGCTTCGCTGGCTAGTTGATTGCGGAGGGATGGATTTTGGATGAGCTTCAGCAGTGCTGCGGTTAGTTGGGGGGCGTCGCCGTAGTTGCAGAGGAGGGCATTTTGGCCGTCTTGAAGCAGTTCGCGGAAGGGGGGCAGGGAGGTGGCTACGATGGCTTTGCCCTGGGTCACGCCTGTCATTAATGCTCCGCTGGTGGTCACGGTTTTGTAGGGGTACACAACGATGTCCGCGGCCTGGTAGTAGGAGAGCATTTCTTCTGACGGCGCAAACTCGAAGCGCAGATCAACTGCATTGTTCAGGCCGAGGGCATTTACTTTTTCCTGGATTGAAGCCAGCAGGGAAGGGTCTCCGGTCCCGGCGACCAGCAGATGCGCGTGGACCCCGGCCTGTTGCACTAACTTCCATGCCTCCAGGAGAAACTCTACTCCTTTATAAGGCCGGATGATCCCCTGCCAAAGTACCAGGCATTCATCCGCTCCAATGCCAAGCTTTCTTCGGGCTTCTTCCGGGGAAACCAGCGGGAAATCATAGAAAAACGGCCCATGAGGAATTACGTGGATGCGTTCGCGCTCGAACTGGAACTGATGGAACAGTTCTTCTTTGACAGCTCCGGAATGACAGATCAGCGCGTCCATCATTTCATAGAGCTTCTGGAAAATCTGCCTGTGTTTCTCTCCGGTATCGGAAGGCAGCAGGTCATGCACGGTGCAAACCAGCTTGCAGCCCCGCCACCTGCAATAACGCAAAAACCAGAAGTCAAAAGGAAGATGCAGGGCCAGCATCGGCAGGTACTGCACGTGAATTACATCAGGCCGGGAAAACGCAAACCTCAGCATCAAGGCAGCGGCATTGATTCCGCTTTCCAGAAACTTCAGCAGTTTGCGAAGCCCACCCGGCAATTTGAATCGGCCCACTATGTCCAGCAGGCCGGGACGATTTCTGATGCCGCGCATGGAAAAGCAGTCTGGATCAAGGTAGTAGGTGATCGCGCCCAGATGGACGGAAACATTCTCTGAACGAAGCGCCTGGCACAAGTAAGCGTCATAGTAGGGAACTGTGCTCCATAGATCCATCATGAAGACTTTGATGGCCCTGGCGCGTGTTTCTTCCTGCGAGGACGGGGCCGGAGACTGGTTGCTAAGCGTGGTGGCCATTGTTCCTGCGGGAAACAGATTGGTAGAGTTGAAGGTAGGCGTGCGCCATGGCTTCTGCGGAGAAGCTGTCCCGCACCAACTCGTGCCCGCCCTGGGCGAGTTTCTGGCGCAGCATCTGGTCATTCAACAGGCGCAGAATCGCGGTGGCGAGCGCATCACTATCAGCGGGCGCAACCAGCAATCCGGTTTTTTCATGCAGGATGACTCTGGGCACGGCCCCTACACTGGTTGCAACAACAGCTCTCTTGGAGGCAAGAGCTTCCAGGATGGTCATGGGCAATCCTTCTTTCAGCGAGGGCTGGACCAGGACATCAAGCGAGGCGTACACGCCTGCCATGTCACGGCGCACTCCAGTGAAGACCACTTGTTCATGTATGCCCAATATTTGCGCTTGTGCTTCGAGTTGCTTGTGGTCCGGCCCATCTCCCACCAGGGCGAAGACCACATCAGGATGCTGCTTCAAAATAACTGCAGCGGCCCGCAGCAGATATTGAATGCCTTTTTCCGGCGCGAGCCGCGCCACTGTGCCAATGATGATTTTGTTTTCGCCCAGTTCACCACGCAACGTGGCGCTCGCTGCCTCGAATGCCGCGAGATCAACACCATTATTAATGATGGAGATTCTGGCGCCGGGAACACCGGCATTGCGCAGCAAATCCGCTACTGACTCCGATACGGCAATGGTCATGTCAAAGCGCTTCAGGATACGGCGATCGAGAACACCGTAGAGATAAGCAGCAAGGTCATTGTCATACCAGGTGTGGCAGGTGGAGAGAACCGGCGTGCGGAGGCCGCGGCTGGCCGCGTAACCATAGATGTCCGCCTTATACCCGTGGGCATGAACAGCATCAATCTGGCGGTCACGAATGATTTTGCGGAGCGCCATCACCGCGCTGGGATCAAGCCTGCCCTTGCAGGCGATCAACTCTACCGGCACTCCTGAGGCGCGGGCATGATCGGCCACCTGGACGTTGGGCGAGTGCAGGTTATGAAAAACTCCAATCGTGCTGGTGTGGCCCTGCTGCTGCAAACATCGTGACAGCGCCACCACCATGGTTTCCGCGCCGTACAGGCCTCCACTGCTGATCAGGTGCAGGATTTTCATTCACCCTCGGTCCGCGCTTCGGGCGCCTGTTACGCTCTGCCACAGGCGATGATAAAGCCGGTCACCCGCAACTTGTTTGAGCAGTTGCTTGCTGCGGGACTGCACATCATGCAGCAGCTTCCAGCGCCCATTGTGTACCAGCAGTTTTTCCAGCCTCTCCACTGACATAGATTGCGGGATGTTGAGCCTGCCGGATAGCTGTATGCCATCGCGCCATTCCGGTCTGCGCCATGAATCAGAGGTAAATACCCGCTGGTAACCCGCATCTATGCAGGCTCGCAGCACCCGCTTGTCCCAGCGGCCATTAGGGATGGAGATTGCATCCACACGTGCGCCGAGCTTGTCCTCAATTTCCCGGCGTGGACCGGAAAGCTCCTGCTGTAATTCGTAATCGGAGCAGTGCGTGAGCATGGGGTGTGACATGGAGTGCGACTGCACCTGATGTCCAAGCGCATGCAACTCGCGCAGCTCCTTCCAACCCATGGTCTGGGACTGGTTGCCGACCCAGCCTGCAATCACGAAGAAGATCGCGCGCGTTCCGTATTTTTCAAGGACAGGCAGGGCAGAGGAGTATTGGGAAAGGTGGCCGTCATCAAAGGTGACTTGCGGCACGTGATATCTATGTTCGCCAGAATTCTGAAGCCGGGCCGCCAGCCGAATATGCTCTTCAAAAAGGTCAACCGCACAGCTATAGGAATAAGGCCCCGCATTCCGCGCGAACTCATGGTAGATAAGGTACATGCGGGGCGCTGCGGACGCAGCTATTCCGTTGGTTGACAATGACTTGGCTGGCATATCCGTCGGTTGCGTGTATGGTACTATATTGCACCTTCAGAAGCATTCATTTTGTTGATTGAGCGGCAATTCTCCAAACCGCGCTGCGGGCAGCCACGTCCCGGAAGTGAGCGTAATTATTCCTGCTTACAATGTTGCTGATTATATTGGTGAGGCGCTGGATTCGGTTTTCCGCCAGACTTTCATGGACTACGAAGCCATTGTGGTAAATGATGGATCGCCGGACACCCACAGGTTAGAAGAAGTCCTCCAGCCCTATTGTGACCGCATCATTTATATAGTGCAGGAAAACAAAGGGCTGAGCGGCGCACGTAATACAGCCATTAAGACGGCCTCAGGGAAATATGTTGCCCTGCTTGACGCCGATGACATCTGGGAACCTGACTATCTTTCCACGCAACTGGACTACCTGCACCAACATCCTGAGTGCGACCTGGTGTCATGCAATGCGCGTTTTTTTGGTGATGAGACCTATGGCGGCCAGGAATTCATGTCAGTATTTCCTTCGCGCGGCCCGGTCACATTGGAAAGCCTGGTGACCAGAAGATGCAATCTGTTTGTTTCGGTGACTGCCCGGCGCGATGTAATTCTTCAGGCCGGCTTGTTCGATGAAGGGCTGCGTTCCTGCGAGGACTATGACATGTGGCTGCGCCTGGCCGCTTCCGGCGCTCGCATGAGTTATCACGACAAAGTGCTTGTCCATTACCGCAGAAGGGAAAGCAGCCTTTCGGCTGATCCGGTATGGATGGCCGAGAACAACCTTAAAGTGCTGGAGAAGATGCAGCGGAATTTCTCCGAGAGTTCCACTGAATGGAAACTGCTGGAACAGCAGCGGAAGAAAAAGCAGGCGGAAGCCAGCTACTGGAATGGCCGCAAAGCCTTTGCCCAGGGTGATACCACGGCAGCGCTGAACTACTTCCGCAAAGCCGCGGAATTCCTGCGTACGCCAAAGTTATGGGCCTTTATCGTCTTCCTGCGGCTCATGCCGGGGCTGATGCTGAAAGTTTTTCAATTGAAGAAGAGATTCCAATCGCGATAAAGCAAAACCTTGTAGCCGCTGATTAACGCCGAAGTCCAAGGATCTCACCACTGATGAATGATGAACACAGATAAACACTGAGTCATTCTTGGTGGGCGGCACCCTCAGCTCATTCTTCTCTATCGGTTCTGCGGTGCAACGGGATCTTTGATAAATGAATTGGTTCCGGGGCCGTGCGGCCCCGGAACAACTCGGGTTGGTTCGCTTAGAACTGGAATGCGCCTATGTCAAACGGCAGCCCACCAATTGGACGCGGTTTACCGTCATAGTCCGTGGTTATGCCGGGAATAGACAATCCCTTATTTCGTGCCGGACTCCCGGCAGTTAAGTGGAAATCTATGGTGCTGATATCCGATTCAGAAGCCAGCAGCGGATCGGAGCAAACTTCGTTTACCGCCGGAGATACTCCGCATATGGTGTTGGTGTGGAACAACAGGTTGTTGCGCCTGCTTCCTCCAGGGTTGCTCATGAAGTCTGCGGAGTTGGTCTGCTCATAAATCGCAGTAATAAAGGTATGGGCCCCACTCACATCAGGGAAGCCGTAAATCAGATTATTGTCGAAGTTCACGTGTGAAGCTGAACTGCATGTGCCTGTACCGCCGCCTGCCGCCAAGCATTGAATATCGAAGGCAATGGAGTAATTGCTGGTCACGCTGTTGTTCTGGATGACAGCATGAGCATTGTCATTGGTGCCAATGACCACTGCATCGCCGTTGGCGCGGCAGAAGTCTGAGAGATTGGCGTTGTAGGCGGCCGGATTCGGCGCGAAAGCCGATTTCATCCGCTGGCAGTTGCCAATTACCACGTTGTTCTGGAATGCGGCGGTTGTTGCACCCTGCTTGAACTGATTGCCCATGTTGCCATAAGCAATCGAGTTAGTGATGGTGATGACTGCTCCGGCGTTGTCAACATGCAGCAGGTCGAGTCCGTCCTGGGTGTTGTAGCGGAAGGTGGAGTGGTCCACGATAAAGATGCCGCCAGTATCGGGTGTGCCTACACCATCGCCATAGCCGCCGCTGTTGTCGTCATAGCAATGATCATAGCTGGCTGGATTGGTGGGCGGATAAGTCTCCGCGCAGCCGTTCCATTCCACGGTCACGAACGACATTTTGATAATGCCGGTACTTTTGGTCCCATTGCCATCGTCAAAGTTCCAGCCGGAAGAGACATTGCCTGCGATTCTCACGCGTGTTGCTGTAATGCCTCCACCTACGGGGCCAAAGATCCCGTCGTTGGCGAGCCCGTGAATATCCAGATCGGTGAGATTGAGGTTGGTTGTGGTTGCGCTGGTTTTAATGCCGTGAGTGGCATAGTCGCTCAGCGGAAATGAACTGCTGCACCCATTGCCGGTGCCGGACCGGCCGCAAGATGCATGGTCAGTAATCTCCAGGCATTGCACGTCAATGTTGGAAGATCCTTCAAGGCTGATGATTTCAAACAATCCATAACCGCCATGAAGCTCAGGTTTGGAGGTGCAACTGGCGTAGTTCTCTCCCAGAATCCGGGTGTGTTGGATGGCTGTACCGGAAGGAATTGCAGGCATGCCGCAATCATAAGGATCGCCGGGACACTGGCCCCATGAATCGCCGGAGTTTGGTCCCTTGTATCCAATGCGGTAAGAACCGTTCTTGATGATGACGGTGTCACCACCGGCAATCTTCCACTTGGCAGTCTCACCAGAAACGTCATTGCCCCACAAGTAATGAGGACTGCTGAAGGCGCAGGCCTGGGCGGCACCGCTGCCGGGATAGGCAGCATCTGCCTTGCCATTGCACTGTGAAGCTGAGCCGCCATCAGGACGCACATACCAGGTAGTCCCTGAAGAAACAGCCAGAATATTGATGCTGAGCTGTGCGGTTGCCGAGTTGGAAGCCGAATCTACAACCTGAACAGTAAATGAGTATTGGCCCGAGGCGCTGGGCGTCCCAGAAATCGTTCCGGAGCTTTGCAATGCAAGTCCGGGGGGAAGAACACCGTTGCTCAGACTCCAGCTATACAGCGCTGTTCCGCCGCTGGCAGTAAGGGTCGCTGAAAAACTTGTGCCCACCGTGCCGCCGGCAATTAATTTGGTCGTGATGCTCAGCGCTGCCGGTGCAGAAGCAATATTGATGCTGAATGCCTTGTTTGCAGTCTGAGTGTTTGCATCTTTCACCTGTGCGGTAAACGAGTATGTTCCGGCTGCTGTGGGAGTGCCTGAGAGTGAGCCTGAAGCTGAAAGAGAAATTCCTGCAGGAAGCGCTCCACTGGCAATGCCCCAACTATACGGCGCTGTTCCGCCGCTGGCTGAGAAAGCTGCGCTGTAGGCGCTGCTCACCGTCCCGTCCGGCAGACTGGCGGTAGTGATTGCCAGTGGAGATGGTGCGGTGGAAATGCCAATCGTGAACGCCCCGGTTGCGGTGCGGTTCGCGGCGTCAGTGACCTGGGCCGTAAATGAATAAGATCCTGCCGTGCTGGCAGTACCCGAGATTACTCCACCGGCTGATAAAGAAAGTCCGGGGGGCAGAGTGCCGGCAGAGATATTCCAGTTATAAGGCGTGCTGCCTCCGCCGGCAGAGAGAGTTGCGCTGTATGCGCTGCCGGCAGTGCCGCTGGGCAACGACTGGGAATTGATCGTCAACGGCGCGGGGGTGGCGCTGACGCCTGCCGCAAGAACTTCAACGATGCTCAGATTATAGCGGTCACCCGATGGCGCGATGTCATTGATGGTGACGACTGTACCGGCAGGCGCCGAGGCAGTGCTTCGACGTTGCACCCAATAGGTATCTCCCACCGATGCCAGGAACTGATGCACGAGAATCTGGCCGGCGCCAACGGTGCGCGCAGTTGCATTGTCCCAGTCATTGCCGACACCTAATACCCAGGAGTTGGCGCGCGTGGTCACCAGGCTGGCAGTGGGCGCTCCGGAATTTGCGCTGTTCCCGGCGGTTGCCCCAATGGCTCCGGAGCCATTGGCGCCGCTCGTGTCTATTCCAGTGAAACTCATTACAGAGATGGCAGCCGCCACACTCTGAGACAGATTCGCAGTTACGGTTACATTTGCCAGCCTGGAAGGCGCGAAGGCCCGCCAGATTTCCGCAGTGCCTAATTGCGTATTGGAGCGTTTGACCACCATCCACGTGAGGCCTGCGCCGGTGATGCTCTGGACCTTCATGCCCGGAAATGATCCATCAGTGGCTACAAATGCCAGAAGGAGTTCATTGTTGGCTGAAGTTGAGAAGGCGGGGGTGGTGATCCTCAAGACCGCTGAGGAGGAGTCTCTGGAAGCGGTGATATCAATGCCTGCCTGGGCAGACGCGCACAGTGCCAGTGACAGCACTACAGAAAAGAGAACGATCATTCTTCTCATAGTTAGTTTGACTGAGGGGCCGGCAGCCGCAGCGGAAACGTGCAGGTGGCTTGCAGAAATCAAATTGTCTGTGAATGGATGTAAGAAACAACGAGCAGGTGGTCTGGTCTTCAGCATTTTACTTACACTTTCTTTTGTGTATAAAAACACTATCGGCGTGAGGCTTTACGTCTGCGGGTTACGAGTGGCGGGTTACTTCCTGCATGCGGAAGTGTCAGGGGAAGTTCCAGCCATCAACGCGACATGATGGAGCCTGTTCCGTGTGCTTTTATCGACTGATGCGAAGCGGCATCGTGTTCGACCGGTGCTAAGGTGCGGGATACAGCAGGATTAAATTGCTGTATGGTCTTTGAATTTCGAAAGATTATATATCGGTAAACAGCATCATGGTCTAATGTTTATGCCTAAAGAATCAATATTCAGAGTGAACAAATGCATAAATCCTCCAGGTGAATGTTCTTACTCGGCAGCCAACCACAAGGCCCCTTCGATTGCGCACTACGCGCGTGTAAATCTTCGAGATGATCTCGAGCTATGAGCATTATTGGGCTCCAATCAGAATTGAAACGCTCCAATGTCATAAAGTACGCCGCCAGTGGGACGAAGCTTACCGTCATAGTCTGTAGTAATTGCCGGAATGACCAGACCTTTTGTCCGCGCCGAACTGTTGGTCGTCAGGTGGAAATCGATTGTATTAACGTCGGTTTCTGAGACCAGCAGCGGATCGGTGCACACCTCATTGAGTGCCGGGGATGCTCCGCATGTGGTGTTGGTGTGGAACAGCAGGTTGTTGCGCCGCGTTCCTCCAGGATTGCTCATGAAATCGGGTGAATTGGTTTGCTCAAAGATAGCGGTGATAAACGTGTGTACTCCGCTGGCATCGGCAAAGCCATAGATCAGGTTGTTGTCGAAATTGACGTGGGATGCAGTGGTGCATGTGCCCGTACCGCCCCCAGCCGCCAGGCATTGAATATCAAAAGCAATGGAGTAATTGCTGGTCACGCTGTTGTTTTGGATTACAGCGTGCGCATTGTCATTAGTGCCAATAACAACTGCATCGCCATTGGCGCGGCAGAAGTCTGAGAGACTGGCGTTGTAGCTGGCTGGATTCGGCGCAAAGGCTGATTTCATCCGCTGGCAGTTGCCAATCACCACATTGTTCTGGAAGGTAGCGGTGGCCGCTCCTTGCTTGAACTGGTTGCCCATGTTTCCATAAGCAGTGGAGTTGGTGATGGTGATGACCGCTCCGGCATTGTCAACGTGCAGCAGGTCGAGCCCGTCCTGGGTATTATAGCGGAAGGTGGAATGGTCCACGATGAAGGTGCCGCCGGTATCGGGCGTGCCTACACCATCGCCATAGCCGCCGCTGTTATCGTCAAAGCAATGATCATAGCTGGGAGGATTGGTGGGCGGATAGATTTCAGCGCAGCCATTCCATTCCACTGTTACGAATGACATGGTGACGCCGCCAGTGGTCTTGGTGCCAAGCCCGTCATCAAAGTTCCAGCCGGAGCCCACATTCCCTGCAATCCTCACGCGGGTGGCTGTGATGCCTCCGCCGACAGGCCCGATGATTCCATTATTCGCCAGGCCGTGGATGTTCAGGTCTGTGAGATTTATGTTTTTGGTGTTCACATCAGTCATGATGCCATGGGTCGTGTAGTCATCCAGCGGGAATGAACTGCTGCAGTTATTGCCCTGTCCAGACCGGCCACAGGATGCATGATCGGTAATTTCCAGGCATTGGACATCTACGTTGGAAGAACCTTCAAGGCCGATGACGCGGAACAATCCGAACCCGCCGTGAAGTTCAGGCTTGGTGGCGCAGTTGGCAAAATTTTCGCCAAGTATTCTGGTGTGCTGGGTCGCAGTACCCGAAGGAATGGAAGGCATGCCACAATCAAATGGGTCACCGGGGCACTGTCCCCATGAGTCGCCGGAGTTCGGCCCTTTATAGCCGATGCGATACGAACCGTTTTTGATGATGACTGTATGGCCGGCAGCGATCTTCCACTTGGCCGTTTCTCCCTGAACGTCATCACCCCATAAATAATGAGGATTGCTGAAGGCGCAAGCCTGGCTCAAGCCGCTGCCGGGATAGGCGGCGTCTACTTTGCCGGTGCATTGTGCGGCGGTGCCGCCATCAGGGCGGATAAACCATGTATTCGGCGGCGCGGGCGCCAGGATATTGATGCTGAGCAGAGCGGTGGTTGAAGCTGGAACAGCATCGCTGACCTTCACTGTGAATGAATACAGCCCTGCGGTGCTGGGGTTGCCGGAGATTGCTCCTGAGCTTTGCAGTATCAGGCCCGGAGGGAAGGTCCCGCTGTTTACCGTCCAGTTATATGGAGGCGTGCCGCCGCTGGCCTGCAGCGTTGCCGCAAAGTTGACCCCTGCCGTACCCCCGGCTATGGAAGTGGTGGTGATCGCCAGAGGCGAAGAAACCGGGGGCATAACGTTCAGACTCATAGCTTTGCTGGCTGCCTGGTTGGCTGCGTCCTTTACCTGTGTAGTAAAGGAATAGTTTCCAGGAGTGGTAGCCACGCCGGTAATCGCGCCAGAAGCGGACAGCGTGATCCCTGCGGGCAGGCTGCCGGAAGCCACATTCCACGCATAAGGCGGGGTTCCGCCGGACGCTGACAAACTCGCCGTGAAAGTTGAATTGGCGGGCACGCTGGGGAGGGCTGAAGTTACGATCGTCAATGAATTACCTGACGTAGTGCTGGTACTGGCAGACGTGCCTCCACCACCGCCGCATCCCGCAAGCAAAAGCATGAGTGCAGCCAGCAATACAAAACTGATGTGGGTTCTTGCCAGGTTCAACTTTCCGTCGTTCATAGTTGCTCTTTCCGCTTCAAGACTTTCTTTTGGCTGGTCCATCATTCACAGCAGATGAATGAGGACAGAAGTCATTGGCCGCCATTGCAGCTATCGGAATTTTGGCAAAGCTCCGTTAATTACGCATCGGTACGAAAGCGGAGAATGCGGTTGAACTGGTACAGAGACTTCCGGATGCAGGCGGGCACATTTGTTGAATCTCCTGATTTGCCGCTGGATATGCAGTGGCGCTGGCTTCGATTCATGGAATTAACTATCAAGATTCCTCCCCACAGCACTCACTCAAACTTCAGACTACATGTGCAAAAGTTTGCATATCGGAACCAGAATCAACTTTGCGCCTGTGAAACTATTCGCTGTTTCATCAACAGCTTGACTGCTTTTGATTTCCCAGAGAATGGAATGCAGTTTGCTCAACAGCTATGCAAAGCAGAAATTCGTTTGTGTCCTGCCAATGCCAGCAGGTGGCAACCGGGAACACTGAACTTCTGTTTTGCCATAACGCAATTGCCCAGCCATAAACAGAAGTGCAGATACCGCTGAATTTTCAAATGGTTAGGATGATGAGGAGATCGCGATGCCTGCGATATTGAAGGAATTTTTACATTACCGCGAACTTCTTTACATGCTCACGTGGAAAGAGATCAAGGTGCGCTACAAGCAATCAGTGATGGGATTTCTGTGGGCGATCTTCATGCCCGTGCTGATTGTGAGCGCCGGCATCATGATGAAAGCCAGTTTTTCATTCACTACCGGCAGGCATATCAATATGCAGGATGTGATCTCCGTGTCCGTGAAGGGAGTGGCCTGGGCGTTCTTTGTAGGAGCGGTCCGCTTCGGTTCAAATTCCCTGATCGCCAATAACAATCTGGTCACCAAGATCTATTTCCCGCGGGAGATCCTGCCGATGGCCAGCGTGCTGGCGAACTTTTTCGATTTCATGGTGGCCGCAGTCTTCGTTACAAGCGTGATGGCATTTACGGGCGGAGGCGCGAGCTTTCATCTTTTCTGGCTTCCATTAATTCTGCTGGCGCTGGTCATGATCACTGCCAGCTTTGCCGTCCTGCTGGCATGCGCCAATCTCTTTTTTCGTGATGTTAAGTACATTGTGGAAGTGGTGCTCACTTACGGCATCCTGTTTACTCCGGTGTTTTACAGCGCGGAGATGTTCGGCAGGTGGAAGCCGCTGCTGCTGCTGAATCCTATGGGTGCGGTGCTGGAGGCGCTCGATTCCGCGGTGGTGCTCCACCGCGCCCCCGACCCGCTGTGGTTGTGCTATGCAGTTTTGTTTGGGGTTCTCGGCTTGATCGTCGCGGGGTCTGTTTTCAAGAAAGCTGAACCATTGTTTGCCCAGGAAATATAAGTATGAGCGCACCCGTCATCCAATTTCAAAATGTCTGGAAGAAATTTCGCCGCGGTGAGCGGCATGACTCGCTGCGTGACCTGCTTCCCGCAATTGTCAAGCGCGCATTCTCACGGGAGACAACCGTAGACGTGAAACCACGCGAGTTCTGGGCACTGCGGGACGTATGTTTCGACCTGCAGCGCGGAGAATCCATCGCCATTATCGGCCCTAACGGTTCCGGCAAAAGCACCACCCTGAAGCTGCTGAGCCGGATCCTTCGCCCGGACCGGGGCGCAATTCGCGTGAATGGCCGCATCGGCGCGCTCATTGAACTGGGCGCTGGTTTCCACCCTGATCTCACCGGACGCGAAAACATCTTTCTGAACGGCGCAATTCTGGGAATGAAGCGGGCCGAGATTGCACGCAAATTCGACTCCATCGTTGAATTTTCAGAGCTTCAGGATTTTATGGACATGCCGGTGAAGCGGTACTCCTCTGGCATGTATGCGCGGCTGGGGTTCTCGGTGGCAGCGCACATGGAGCCTGACGTCCTGCTGGTGGACGAAGTCCTAAGCGTGGGCCATTAACACTTTAAGGAAAAATGTTTTACCCGGATGATGAAGTTTGCCCGCAACGGCACCACGCTGGTGTTCGTGTCTCATAACCTGGCGGCGGTGAGCACCCTCTGCAAGACGGCCTTGCTTCTCAAGCAGGGCGAGCCCGTCTACCACGGTGACGTATGTACGGCAGTGGCGAAGTACTATTCTTTCTACGAAGAGAACAACAACCTCAGCAAAGACATAGAAGTGACTGAGGCCACGCTGGAAGGCGTTGATGCCCGGCCCCGCGATGTGTTTGAACCGGGCGAGACTGCGGTTTTCAAAGTCACCTTCCGGGCGCTCACGGATATTTCTCAGGCGCATGCCTGCATGTACATCCAGGGCCGAGACGGACAAGCGCTGTTTGATACGGCCACCAGCAGGCACACCGATGCCCGGATCACGCTGAGAAAAGGCGCATGTGCCACCGCCATTTTCCGCGTGCGTTTGAACCTGCGCGCTGACGTGTTTCGCGTCGGGTTTTCCATCAGCTCTGAATTTGACGAATATTTCCTGTACTGCAACATGAGCGTGAAACAACTGGTGATGACCGGAGACCGAAAGGCCAATGGGTTTGTGCATTTGAATCCCACGGCGGAGCTGATCATGGGCGAGCCTGCTGAAAGCGAACTGCATGCGGCAGCCACGGTGTGACATGGGTGAGTTGCTGATATTACGGCCTGCAAAACCAAAGGTTTCGTTTGTGGTGCCCTGCTACAAGCTGGCGCACCTGCTTACTGAGTGCACCCACTCCATACTTGCCCAGAGTTACGACAACTTTGAAATATTGATCATGGATGATTGCTCGCCCGACAATACTCCTGAGGTGGCGCGCTCTTTCCGCGATCCCCGTGTCGTGCATGTTCGCAATAATCCTAATCTCGGGCATCTGCGCAATTACAACAAAGGCATCGAGATGGCCCGGGGCGATTACATCTGGCTCATTTCCGCCGACGACCGGCTGCGGCGTAATGACGCCCTGGAGCGGTATGTGTCGGCGATGGACAGGCATCCCAATGCAGGCTTTGCATTTTGTCCGGGCATGGCTTTGCAGGACGGACGCGAAACCCGCCTGCTCGACTATTCATGCATTGCCGGGCATGACCAGGTATTCAAGGGCCATGACCTGTTCCGAAAATTACTTACCGGCAATTGCATTCTGGCAGCAGCCGGCATGGTGCGCCGTTCCTGCTACGACAAAATAGGAATGTTTCCCCTCGACCTGCCTTTCAGCGGCGACTGGTATTTGTGGCTGATGTTTTCGCTGCACTTTGATGCTGTCTATCTGGCCGCGCCTATGGTCAATTACCGCTACCACGATATGGCCATGTCGAACACTCTGGTGCAGCAGGACGTGACCATCTGCAGCAGCAACGACCTGGTCTTGTTGTGGAGGATCCATGATTATGTGGCGCAGCTTGGAGACCGCCAACTGCTGCTCGATTGCGTGGACGCGCTGGGTTCACATTACGGCGATCATCTGGCCTGCAAAGAATATCGCGCGGGTGCGCGGGCCGGCCTGACCCTTGCAGAATTCGAGGATTCCCTGGCGCAACGACCCAACGATGGACTGCGGAGAAGAATTCGCGCAAAGGCGTACACCATGGCTGCTGACCGCTTTTATTGGAAGGAGCAGTATCCTGAAGCTCTGGAGTTCTACCGCCGCGCACTGCAACAAGCCTTCTGGGCGCCAGCCATCTGGGCCAAATATCTGCTGCTGCGCAGTGGACCCCTGGGGAACTACCTGCGGGAAACCAATATCAGGCTGAAACATCTCATCGGCCACGCTCGCTGACGGAGCAGAGTCAATCCCACCTCGTCAAAGACAATGCCCTTCAGTTCTTGTGCAATGTTTTGCAAACAGCAGTCATGCTACGCTCCTGCCCGCTGGTGGGATTTGCGCCGCCTTTTCCGGCAGTCTCCGCATGTGAAGAGAACCAAAGGGGTTCCAGTGAAGCCAGCGCCGGGCGCAGTCTCCCGCCTTCCGGAAACTTCCGCGTACCTGTGTGCCCCTGAATTGCTATTCATCTGACTAACTCCCCAGAGCACTAATGCGCCCAGAGAGCAGTATGCATTGTGCAACAGACAAGAAAAGAAAGAGGTCCTGCGTTGCAGGGCCAGAGGAATGGGATGCCCAGACACCAGAGTACATTGGTTGTAGCGTTAGCTTTATTTGTTTGCCTTTCGGTTCCTGCATTCGCTGACTGTACTCACCCCGCTAATGCCATTGAGGCGGAAAACTGCCTGCCCGGCACCCCACAAGGACAATGGGACGTGGACGTGGTTGGCGATCCTACCATCCAGGGATTTGCTACGGACATCAGCGTCAACGTTGGGCAGACAATCTTCTTCAAGATCAACACCGACGCTACTGCCTATCGCCTGGATATTTACCGCATGGGCTATTACCAGGGGAACGGCGCGCGCCTCGTGGCGACCGTGAATCCCTCGGCGCATTTGCCGCAGACCCAGCCCGCCTGCCTCACGGATGCGGCCACCAAATTGATGGACTGCGGGAACTGGGCCGTTTCAGCTTCATGGGCCGTTCCTGCGGATGCAGTTTCCGGAATCTATTTCGCCCATCTCATCCGGCTGGATAACGGCGGTGACAGCCACATTGCGTTCATCGTCCGCAATGATGCCAGCCACTCTGACGTGCTCTTCCAGACCTCTGACGAAACCTGGCAGGCTTACAACGATTACGGCGGCAACAGCCTTTATGGAGCGGCGGCGGAATTTGACCTGGCCAACCGGTCATTTAAGGTGAGCTACAACCGCCCTTCAGACACGCGGCGGTTTGAAGCGGCCTCGTGGGTCTTCTATGCCGAATATCCCATGGTGCGATGGCTGGAAGCCAATGCTTATGACGTTACTTATTTCACCAGTGTTGACGCCGCGCGCACCGGCACACTGATCAAGAACCACAAGCTGTTTCTTTCCGTCGGCCACGATGAATACTGGTCTGGCCCCAAGCGCGCCAGCATAGAAGCTGCACGGGATGCCGGTGTGAATCTGGCCTTCCTGAGCGGCAATGAGGCGTTCTGGAAAACGCGCTGGGAGAACAGCATTGACGGTTCCAACACTCCTTACAGAACTCTGGTGTGCTACAAGGAAACCCTGGTAAACGCGGTGATCGATCCGGCGTTCCCGGTATGGACCGGCACCTGGGCTGATCCGCGTTTCAGTCCGCCGGGAGATGGCGGGCGTCCGCAGAATGCGCTGACCGGGACATTTTTCAAAGTCAACGGCCCTGGGGCTGACACGCTCAATCAATCCATTCAGGTTCCGGCCGCTGATGGCAAAATGCGTTTCTGGCGCAATACCCCGGTTGCTACCCAACTCCCCGGACACACGTGGATACTGCCACCTGGCACCCTGGGTTACGAATGGGATGTAGATACGGACAATGGATTCCGGCCGGCAGGCTTGTTCCATCTTTCCACGTCAACTTATACATTGACCTCAGATTTTCTGCTGGATTTCGGCGCTAATTTCGGAGCAGGCACGGCAACCCACAATCTCACGCTCTACCGCGCGCCCAGCGGCGCTCTGGTCTTTGGTTCAGGAACAGTGCAGTGGCCCTTTGGCCTTGATGACAATCATGACAACCCTCTGGGCACGACCATTAATGGCACGTTTCCTGATGTCAATATGCAGCAGGCCACGGTGAACCTGTTTGCCGATATGGGCGTGCAGCCGCAAGCGTTGCAGCCCGGCCTGGTTGCTGCCACTAAGTCTGCCGATACCGTGGCTCCTGTCACGTCCATCAACCCGGTTTCCGGCGGATTGCAGGCTGGGACTACCAGCACCATCTCCGGTACAGCCGCTGATTCGGGCGGCGTAGTGGCGGGAGTTGAGTTTTCTGATGATGGCGGCACGACCTGGCATCCGGCAACTGGCCGCGAGAGCTGGACTTTCACAGTCAAGCCGCCACGCCTGGGGCCTCTCACGTTAATGACGCGCGCGGTGGATGACAGCGGAAATTTGTCTGCGCCGGTATCCACCAGTTTTATGGTGACCGGGCACGACTGCCCCTGCAACATCTGGAACGCTTCAACTACTCCGGGGCTGATTGACGCGGGTGATGGAGGGTCGGGCGAATACGGCGTGCGCTTCACCGCTGATTATGATGGCCTGATTACGGGCATTCGCTTTTACAAAGCCACAACCAACATTGGCACACACTCCGGACACCTGTGGAGCAATACCGGCACGCTGCTGGCTTCTGCTACATTCACGGGCGAATCGGCCTCCGGATGGCAGCAGGTGAACTTCAGCACTCCGGTGCCGGTCACCGCGAACACCACGTATGTGGCTTCTTACTTCGCGCCCAACGGGCATTATTCTGCTGACAATCATTATTTCAGCGCCGGCAGCGATAATCCGCCGCTGCACGCGCCGCAGGACGGCATCTCCGGAGCCAATGGCGTGTATGTTTATGGCAGCCATCCCGGCTTTCCCAACCAGACTTTTGCTTCCACTAATTATTGGGCGGACGTGGTCTATATGCCGACCAGCGGGATCCCCGGTATTCCGGCCTCGCTGGTGCTTGCCCAGAACAGCCTGAGTTTCTCAGCATTCATCGGACAGCCCAACCCTCCCAGCCAGACCATCAACTTCTATAACCAGTCAACAGACACTCTCAACTGGACTGCGTCCACCAATGGCTCATGGCTTACCGTTTCGCCGGGGTCCGGTTCGGTGCCGGGGTCGTTCTCCGCATCAGTAAACATTGCGGGGCTGGCGGGCGGCACGTACCAGGGCACCATCACGATCACCGCAGCGGGCGCAGCCAACTCTCCGGTTACCATTCCGGTTACGCTCACTGTTTCCAGCCTGTTGCTCTCCGATGATTTCAGCAGCGGTACTCTGGAAGGCTGGCTCTTCTCTCCGCTGGGAATGGCTTCTCACTGGTCAGTGGTAAACGGCGCCTTGCAGAACAGTGGGAGCGGCCACACCCAGATTTATACCGGTGATTCTTCGTGGACGAATTACAGCTTCCAGGCTGATGTGAAGCTCTCAACAATGAACGACTGGCCCGGAGGAATTCGCGGACGCGTGAACCCCGCCACGGGCGCAGCTTATGCCGCATGGATGTATCCCGCGGAAGGCATCATCCGGCTCTACCGGACCATTGCCTGGGACATCGGCGCGGGCTTTACCGAGATTGGTGAGGGCGCAGCCAACTTCGACAACACCGCATTCCATCAGCTCAAGTTGTCATTCCAGGGCAGCCAGATCCAGGTGTTGTATGACGGCAATGTAGTGGTCACCGCGACGGATGCGAATTATCCCAGTGGCATGATTGCGCTGGATGTTTCGACCGAGGCCATCACCTACGACAGTATAAAGGTCACCACCAACTCTCCCAGCGGCAACTCGCTGTTATCAGGCGCATCTTCACTGAACTTCAGCGGGACCTTCCAGGGAGCGAACCCCGCTGCCCAGAGCGTGCAACTCAGCGCCAGCGGAACCGGTGCGCTGGCCTGGACAGCCGTGAGCACCGTCCCGTGGCTCAGCGTTTCTCCATCTGGTGGGCCTACGCCGGCTACGCTTCAGGTATCGGTGAATACCGCCGGATTGGCAGGTGGAAGTTACACCGGCGCGATCCGGTTAGTATCACTGGGCGCGACCAATACTTCGCAACTCATCAATGTCAATCTCAATGTGGTGGTCCCGCCACCCGTCATTATTCTGTCACCAGCGCAGTTGAGCTTTGTGGCGGTGACCGGGCAGCCGAACCCGGCGGCACAAGCGTTCTCTGTTACCAATGGCGGCTTCGGCACCCTTTCGTGGAGCGCCACTTCCAGCGCATCATGGCTCAAACTGTCGGCCGTTTCGGGCAGCACTCCGTCGAGCATCAACGTGAGTGTTGATCCCACAGGTCTTGCGCCCGGTGCTTACGTAGGCAGCGTCACCGTTGCCTCTGTCGGGGTGGGTAATTCTCCGCAGAGCATTGCGGTTTCTTTGTCCGTGCTGGTGCCCGAGATGTCTGAAAATTTCAGCGGCCTCGCCAAAGGATGGGTCATCTCGCCTATGGGTCTGGCAAGTGGCTGGAGCGTCAGCAATGGCGTGTATTCCTTCAGCGGGATCGGCTTCAGCCAATCTTGTGCGGGAGATACCAACTGGTCAGATTACATTTTTGACACAAACATTAAGCTCTCAAATCTCAGTAACTGGCCGGGAGGCGTGCGTGGCCGCGTGAATCCAGTTACCGGAGCAGGGTATGCGGTATGGCTCTATCCGGGAAGTGGCTTTGCAATCCTCTATCGTGTGCCTCAGTGGGACATTAATGGCCCGGGCCTGACTGTGTTGGCCCAGGCGAACCTCAGCTTTGATACCACTGCATCCCATGATCTGAAGATGCAGTTCCAGGGCAGCAACATCACGATTTCATGGGATGGACAGCTCCTGATGAACGCCACCGACCCTGCATACTCCAGTGGCCTTGTGTGTATGGATGCGGATAATCAGCCCATCTCCTATTCCAACGTGAGCGTTGCGGCCAGTGATCCTGCAATTAATTTGTCAGCCGCGCCTTCGAGCCTGATGTTCTCAGCCCTGCCGGGATCGCCAGCCAGCCAGCAGATCATCAGCGTAGATGCCCAAAATGCAGTGACCACCTGGGCGGTAAGTACTGATCAGCCGTGGCTGACCGCAGTGGCGTCTGCAAACTTCACTGCTCCACGCGGACAAGCACCAGCAACTGCCACCGTCTCGGTGAACACCGCTGGTCTGGCTGAAGGGACCTATTTCGGTAACATAAAGCTATACGCTCCGGGAACGGCAAACTCGCCGTTACTTGTTCCAGTAACTCTGGCGATAAAGACCGCCGCACTAAGCGTGAATCCATCTTCCGTCACGTTGTTTGGTGCGTCCGGGTTCAATCCCAGCCGGAACATTGCCGTTACCAATGCCGGAACGGGCAGCCTCTCATGGAGTGCCAGCGTGGATACGGCATGGGCATCACTCAGCGCCGCTTCGGGCACCGCGCCCGCTGCGCCAATTCTGTCAGCGGACACCACAGGGCTGGCCGCAGGCAGCTACTCCGGCAACCTGACTGTGAATTCCGTGGATGTTGCGAATGGCCCCATCACCGTGCCGCTGACTCTCAATGTTGGCAACCTGCTGTTCAACGACAATTTCAATTCCGGTTCTGCCGGCAACTGGACCATCTCGCCTCTTGGGAATGCCGCGGGCTGGTCGGTCGTGAATGGCAGCTATACATATAACGGTGGAGGCCATACCCAGTCATGGGCAGGCGATCCCACATGGACGGACTACACTGTCGGCGTGGATTTCAAGCTTGCTTCTGTCAATGATTTTCCGGGCGGCATTCGTGGACGCGTCAATACCACCACCGGCGCCTCCTATGGCGTATGGATCTATCCGGCGGAAGGAGTGCTGAAGCTCTTCCGCATAGGCCAATGGAGCATAGACGCGGATACCACCCTGCTGGCGCAGTCGCCGGTGGTCAGCATGAATACCAGCTTCCACAACATCACCCTGGGCTTCAAAGGTGCGGAGATTCAGGTGTATTACGACAATGTGCAGGTTCTCCAAGTAACGGACACCAGCTATGCGCAAGGCGCGGTGGCGCTGGATACATCAAACCAGCCAATCGCGTTTGACAATGTGGTGGTGATCAGCCGGTAGAGGCGCAAGGGCCGCAAAACGGGCGCGAGTAGCCATTACACTATCTTCACGCTGGTATTTTCGGTGGGCATAACTGCTCAAGGGGCATGAATACGACAATATGAAGAAGCCCAGGGAAAATCCTGTCCGTGAAAATCGAATTGCTGACGAAGTGGTGGTGGATGCTTATGGACCGGAAGAGCGTGCCATGGGCTGGTACTGCTATCTACAGGACAAAATTCGATTTCCGTTTCTGGCGCAGTGTATATCAAGCAAAGCTGTCTCACCATTGCGCACGGGAGAAGAGGTCGAAGTGTGCCGCATGGCTCCGGAAGATGTCTGCTCCAACGATATGCTGGTGATGGTTCGCTGGCAGCGCCGCACTATGGCTGTTCCCCTATCACAACTTTCTCCCACCAAACCGGATGAGGCGACTATTGAGGCGATCGGCGACTGGCACTATTGGATCAGGCAAGGCTATTTGTTCTGAACAACTCTATTGCCTCTTTCCCAATTGCCTTGCGGGTTACAATCGAGAATGCCTAAGTCCAAACGCCAATCTAAAGCACAGCCCACGTGGGCTGATGTTAAAGCGAAGCTTGCGGGTTTTGACCGGGCCGGGTTGCTGGGGCTGATCCAGAACCTCTACGCTGCTAATCAGGACAACCAGGTCTTTCTTCACACTCGCTTCGAGCTGGGCGAAGACGTTCTGGAACCGTATAAAAAGGAAATTGACCGGTGGATCTCGCCCGATGTGTATCGCAATCAGAGACCCTCTGTCTCCCGAGGCAAGCAGGCTATCAGCGATTACAAGAAAGCGGGAGGCAGCCCTGAAAGAACCGCGGAACTGATGATTTTCTATTGCGAGTTGGCCTCAGCCTTCATCGCAGACTTTGGCGAGGATGACTCGACCTACATCAATAGCCTGCTGAATACATTCGAGCAGGCCCTCAAAATTGTGCAGGCACTGCCGGACAATGTTCGGGATGCGTTTATAGCTCGTCTTGATCATGTGAGGACGGTCAGCCATCGTTTCGGGTATGGCATTGCAGATGTGATGGATGATCTTCTGGCAGAGTAGAGCTGCGCCTTGTTTGCCGTTGCACCATTTCAATTTATGAGTGACTTCAGTCGTCCGGCTAAACAGCTTGCGAAAAACTCGTATTGATCGAGAGACCCAATACATTCAAATATCTTTTGATGCTCTTTATGTGTGAACCCTTCCCGCCTCGCTGATCATGTCGAGAATATAATCCTGCTCTTCTTCTGTTAGCTGGTGGAATAACGGGAGGATGATGGTTTCCCTGGTGGCGCGTTCGGTTTCGGGCAGAAGATGCTCCCACCTGGGACTGTCGTATGGCATTTCCTTATGGGTGGCCATGATGCCGCGGCGGGTTGAAATCCCGTGGTCCAGTAGACACTGCATTAGCTGGTCACGGCTTATGGGTGCATTCGGCGCTAACCGTGTCATGTAGGACTGGTAATTGTGCCTGAGTCCAGCGGGTTCGTGCGGCGGCAAGAGCCAGCCGACGTCTTTAAGACGGGCAGTGTAGCGCGCTGCCAGATGGCGGCGTCTGGCCAGCATGGAATCCAGGCGGCGCAACTGCTCCAGGCCAATTGCAGCCTGGAGGTCAGTCATGCGGTAGTTGTAGCCGACCTCGTCATAGCTCTCGACCATTACGCGCGTGGCGCTGTGCCGTGCCAGGTCAGAGGTGGTCATGGCGTGCTGGCGCAGGCGGCGCAAGCGAGCAACAACGGCTTCATCATTGGTGGTGATCATGCCGCCTTCACCGGTGCTCAATATCTTTCGCGGATGGAAGCTGAAGCAGGCCATGCGCGAATGCGGCCGCCCTATTTTTTCGCCAAGGTACTCTGAGCCGATGGCGCAGGCCGCGTCCTCAAGCAGTATCAGGCCATGGCGCTCGGCGATGGCGGCCAGCTCCTTCATGGCTGCCGGTAGTCCTATCTGGTGAACGACAAGGACTGCTTTGGTGCGCGGAGTAATCGCTTCTTCCACGCGGTTGGGATCAATATTGTAAGTGACAGGGTCGATATCTATGAAGACCGGGCGCGCTCCTGCATAGCGAATGCAATTGGCAGTGGCGATGAATGAGAGACTGGGGCAGAGCACCTCGTCGCCTTCTCCAATACCGCTGATCAGCATGGCCAGGTGCAGGGCAGTGGTGCAGGAGGAGAGCGCCACGGCATACTGGGAACCCACATATTCCGCGAAGCTCTGCTCGAACGCCGCTACCTTCGGTCCCTGGCTTACCCAGCCGCTCTTCAATGCGGACACCACGGCCTGCTCTTCTTCGGTCCCAAAATAAGGACGCGCAACCGGGATAGTGAGTGCAGGTTTTACTGCGGTGCTCATGCTCTTGTCTCCGCCATGGCCAGCTTCACGTCGCTGGAATTGCGCCAGTCAATCAGCTTTTGCAAACCTTGCTCAAGAGAGACTCCGGCCTTAAATCCGAGCAGCCGTTCTGCTTTCTCGATTGAAGCCTGACGGCGAGTTACATTGGCCACGGCGCGGGCCGGACGGTATTCCGGTTTCAACCTTGATCCGGTCAGATTCAGCAGCGCGGCACACAATTCATTCAATGATGTCTGTATGCCCGTGCCCACGTTGAAAACGTCATCGGTGACCTCGGACTGCATGGCCATAACATTAGCGCGCGCCACATCTTCAACGAAGACAAAATCCATGGATTGTTCGCCATCGCCGAAGATGAGCGGGGCAGTGCCATTCTCAATTGCATCCATCCAGCGGATCAGCACTTCGGTATAGACCCCGGTCACATCCATGCGCGGCCCATAGACATTAAAGTAGCGGAAGGCCACATAGGGCAGCCCGGATGTGGTGTAGCAGGCGCGCAGCATCTGTTCGTTGGCGATCTTGCCCGCGCCATACATAGTGCGGTTATTGAATGGATGGGCCTCGTCAATGGGCAGATAAGAGGGTTCGCCATAAACGGAAGCGGACGACGCGGCCACTACCTTCTTTATATTGTGGTGGACAGCCGCTTCCAGCACGTTGAGAGTGCCGGTCATCAGCACTTCCACCGCCTCGCGGGGAGCTTCAGCGCAGCGCGTGATCCGCAGTGCCGCCTGATGAAAAACGTAGTCCACGCCCGCGGTCAATTCATCTACAAGCTCGGCATCGCGGATGTCGCCTTCGGTCACATTGACTCTGCCGCTGGCCAGTGCCGGTTTCAGGTTGGCCCAGCTTCCGCGAATGAAGTTATCGATGACGCGGATTTCTGCGGCCCCCGCCTCCAGCAGTTGGTCAATGATCGTGCTGCCGATGAATCCTGCGCCCCCTGTAATAAGGAAGCGCGCACCCTTGATCTGGTTCATTGTTTCTCCCCGATTTCAACCTGGTTATGGCCGTTGGTGTTCAGACGTGAACGCAGCACTCGCGCCGGAACGCCTGCGGCTATCGCGTATTCGGGCACGTCGTGGTTCACGACCGCACCCGCGCCGATGATTGCATTGGCGCCGATCCGCACTCCCGGCAGAATGGTGGAATTGGTGCCAATGTCTGCGCCCTGGCCGATGACTACCGGCTTGATCGTCAGGGCCGTGGCGATGATAGGAACGTCTACCGGATCTCCGGTGTGCTCTGACCCTAGAACTTTTGCCCCCGGCCCCCATCCTACGTAGTCTTCAAGGACAAGGTTGCGCGCATCGAAGTAGGCCATCGGCCCGATCCATACGTGGTTGCCAATGCGGCAAGTGCCATCGAACCGGCCCTGAATCATGGCTTGTGCGCCGATAAAGACGCTGTTGCCGAATTCCATGGTCTCCGGATGCTTAAGCACTACGTTGGGCGCGACCTGAAGATCATCGCCGACCGATTTGCACAGCGCGCGCATGATCAGGCGGCGCATAAAATAGTCAAAAGCATTTTCGCCCGCGCGGAAGCGTCCAAACAGCGACATCAATTCGCTGGTTGAATTTGTCTCGCGCAGGTGTGCGGCAAATTCATGCTCCCAGCGGGGATCAGGGCGCGTTTTCTTAGCACCAAAGACCGCCTCAACTCTGCGCACTTCGGATATGGTTTCTATACTCTGGCTGTCAGACACTCGGTGAACTCCATAACTGCTGTGCAGACGTATTCAACCTGCTCCGGGGTGATGGTGGGGAACATGGGCAAGGAAAGAATCCGCTGGGCCAGCAGTTCCGAGACCGGGAAGTCGCCCCGTTTGTGTCCTAACCCGGCGTAGGCTTCCTGAAGATGAAGCGGCACTGGATAATGCAAGCCAGTCTCTATGCCTCGTTCGCCGAGTTGCTGCTTCAAGGCGTCGCGCTCATCCACCTGTACCACATATAAGTGGTAGACGTGTTTGCCGTTGGACCTCTCCGCGGGCGTGACGATCTCAGATCCGGCAAGCAGATGGTTATACATTTGCGCGGCGGTGCGGCGGGCTTCGTTCTGCTCATGAAGGTAGGGCAGCTTGGCTGCCAGGAACCCTCCCTGCAAGCCTTCCAGTCGCATGTTGTATCCGGGAAACTCGTGCTCATACTTTTTGACTGAGCCGTGATCGCGCAGCATTTGCAGGCGGTTGGCAAGGGCTGCATCGTTGCACACAATGGCCCCTCCTTCACCCAGAGCGCCGAGGTTCTTGCCCGGATAGAAGCTGAAGCAACTCAACGTTCCCATGCTGCCTGCGCTGCGGCCTTTGTACTCAGCGCCGTGGGCCTGGCAGGCATCTTCAAGTACGAACAGCCCGTGGGCTTTGGCCAATTCCAACAGAGGATCCATGTCTGTGGTCTGCCCATAAAGATGGACTGGAATAATCGCGCGGGTCCTGGAGGTGATTGCTCTCTCCGCGGCTGCCGTGTCCATGGTGTAACAGGTTGGGTCAACGTCTACAAACACCGGTCGCGCACCCACGGCGCTGATGGCCTCCGCGGTGGCAATGAACGTATTGGCCACGGTGATCACTTCATCGCCGGGCCCAATTTCCAATGCCAATAACGCGAGTTGCAGCGCCGCTGTGCCATTGGAAACGGCAATGCAGTGCTCCACGCCTGCAAATTGGGCGAATGCGTTTTCGAATGCCCGCACCTCCGGGCCCAGGATAAAAGAGTTGTTCTCAAGCACACGCTCGAGCACCCCCATGAATTCATTTTTCAAAGGAGCGTGCAGGGCACGCAAATCTGCAAAAGGTATCTTCATACTGCCACCGCCTTTCGAATCGTCCGTGCCGGATTGCCGGCCACAATTGCTCCATCAGGAACGTCATGCGTTACCACGCTGCCTGCTCCCACAATGGCGTTCTCGCCAATGGTGACTCCACATAGGATGGTGGCGCTGGTGCCAATGGAAGCGCCCCGTTTCACCAGCGTGGGGACAACCGCCCAGTTCGCCTCTGACTGCGGTTTGCCATTGCCGTCAGTAGCGCGGGGATATTTATCGTTGATGAACGAGACATTGTGCCCGATGAAGACATCGTCTTCGATTACTACGCCTTCACAGATGAACGTGTGACTGGAGACCTTCACGTTTCTGCCTATGCGGGCATTTTTCTGGATTTCGACAAAGGTCCCGATACGGCTGTTGTCTCCAACCGAGCAGCCGTAGAGGTTGATGAATGCGTGATAGGTCACGTTGCTGCCAAGCTTTACGTCAGGGGCGATACGACAGAATTCCATTTCTTGTTCTCCGGAAATTAGGCGACGCTTGCCACTGCCGCCCTGCTGATTTGCGGGCGCGGTATCATGGGCGACAGAAGCACAACCCCGCCGTCCTGCTGGATGGAGCGTTGCGCCGCTTCCAGCAGTCGCACCACGCGTAAGCCTGAGTAGCCATCGCTCAATGGCGCGCGCTTCTCCTGGACTGCATTCACGAACTCAGAGGCCATCAGACGCATGGCTTCAGTGGTATCGAGATTGGGCGCGAGGCTATCGCCGTTGCGGTAGCTGGTGAGCAGACGTTCGCGGTTGGCGGGATCGTGGTTCTGGCTTACGCCACGATCATAGATCTTCACCTTCTCGCTGGATTCCATGTCGTCATACACCAGCATCTTCTGGCTGCCGCCTACCAGAGTGCGCCGTACCTTCACCGGGGCCAGCCAGTTGAGATGGAAATGCGCGATCAGGCTGGAATCAAACTGGGCCGTCACATACGCCATGTTCTCGTAGGGCGTGCGCAGGTGTTTTACGCCAATGGCTGACACCGAGACCGGCTCTTGTCCGAGCAGGAAATCCATGATCGAAAAATCGTGCGGGCCCAGGTCCCACAGCACATTGGTGTCACTCTGCACCAGGCCGAGATTGATCCTCACCGAATCAAAGTAGAGCAATTCGCCCAGCTCTCCGGAATCAATCAGCGCCTTCATCCGCCGCACCGCTGCGGTGTATTGAAAGGTGTGGTCCACCATCAGGGTCTTGCCTTCGCGTGCTGCGGTTTCAATCAGGTCAATGGCCTGCAGGCTGGTGGTGGTCATAGGCTTTTCCACCAGCACATGTTTACCGGCCAGCAGGGCCTGTTTGGCAAATTCGTAGTGAGTTGAAACCGGAGTAGCCAGCACTACGGCCTCAACATTGGGACTCGACAATACTTCCGCGTAGCTGCGCGCAAGCTGCACCGTGGGATAACGCCGCGCCATGCGTGACCGGGCCTTCTCATCCGGGTCGCAGGCCATTACGACTTCTGCGCTTTCAAGCTCCCAGAAATTGCGGATTAAGTTTTGTCCCCAGTAACCACATCCCACCTGGGCCACCTTGAGTCGGTTCATAAACATAGTTCCTATAGTTCCTTATGAGTTGATCTACACAGGTGGATTGCACGTGATGTACCAATAAGCGCCCTGCAAGGCGAATGCATGGAACTGTAATGATCTGAAGAGATGGGCTTTATCTGTGTGGCTGTCTGTATCTGCCCAGCCTGGGGCGGCAGGAGGCATGTGCAAGGAAAGTTACTGAGACTCGTAGGAAAAACTTTGCACATAGTCCGGCTGTGAAGGCCAGAACCAGCGGGCTGAAGGATGAAAAGTTGTTCACATAGCAGTCTCAGGAGGGCCATGGAATAAAGGGAGATATAGCTCCAAAATGGCATCTGGATTGCGATAAACCTGCGGTTGAGGGCAAGAAAGGCCAGGCGCGCGTATCCAGGCGCGGTCTGGGATAGGTAAGCAATGTATCTGGCGTTCTATGGGCTGGAGCGGGAGCCATTTCGGCTCAATCCTGATCCCCGGTTCCTGCACCTGGCATCGCCTCACCGGAACGTGCTTGAAGCCATGCTGGGAGGGGTGTCTTCCCGGAAAGGCTTGCAGGTTTCTGTAGGGCCGATTGGCACCGGCAAGACCACGCTGCTGTATTGCCTTCAGCAGATATTGATGCATGAAGCGGTACCGGAGCATCCGGTACGCACCGCCTTTATTGTCAATCCGGTGCTTACTTCACTGGAGTTCTTTGAGATGCTGTTCGACGAGTTGGAAGTCCCGCCGCCGGCAAAGACCAAGCCGGCTTACCTGCGGGCCTTCCATGAGATATTGTGCGAAGGCCATGGCAGGAACGGCACGCTGTTATTGATTATTGATGAGGCCCACCTGCTTTCGCCCGCGCTGCTGGAGGAGGTGCGGTTGCTGCTCAACCTGGACAACTATGCTGTCAACGTCCTCCAGGTGCTGCTATGCGGACAGCCGGAATTGCTCACGCTGCTGGCGCGGCCGGAGTTTGCCGCCCTGAAGCAGCGGGTCTCGGTGTTTACCAGGCTCAGGCCGCTCACGCTGGTTGAGTCGCGGGCCTATATCACCGAACGCATGCATGTTGCCGGGCTGCGTGGAGAAGTTCCATTTACGACCCCGGGGCTTGAGGAGATCCACCGGCGCAGCAATGGCGTGCCCCGGCTGATGAATACAATATGTGACCGGGCGCTCGCCGTAGGCTGCCGCTGCCAGATGCACAAGATCAGCCCTGACGTAGTCAGTGAGGCCGCCGATGACCTGAGCATCATAGCCGGGCCGCCCGTGCTATCAACAGTTCCAGCCATAGCAAGTTTGAGTAATGGGTAAACAATGAGCAGATTTTTTAATGAGAGCCGTAAAGCTTCCCGCCATGTGACTGTGGGCCCGCGCAATGTGGACTTGCAGGAGCACATCAGCAGGTTGAGAGAAGGCCTTGAGACGCATTCGCGCCCTTCCAGCTCTCAAGTGCGGCAGGTGCTCGCGCCCCTGGAAGATGCGAATAACATTGCTTCCCAGGTGGTAGCTGCACGCCTGGAGAACTGCCGCAGTATTCGCCTGCCGCGAGACAACGAGCAATTGCTGCTCGTCCCTCAATACAACCTGCCTATGCAGCAGGCCATGGAGGCCTACCAGACATTGCGGACCCGCCTGGTAAAGCACGAAGGCAGGCACGGCATGCGCTCACTGGTGATCAGCAGCGCCGCGCCAGGAGATGGCAAGACCCTTACCGCGTTCAATATGGCTTTGTGCTTTGCCCGCATACAGAACTGGCCAGTACTGCTGGTGGATGCCGATCTGCGCACCCAGGGAATGTCTTCATTGCTGGGGAGGGCCGGGGCTGCGGGGCTGGCAGATATTCTTGAATCTGATTGTGCTTATGACCAGGCCGTTCTGCAGACGGATGTGCCTGACCTGTACGTGCTGCCTGCGGGCAAGTCATCTACGCCCGCTCCTGAGTTGTTTTCAAGAGCGGCGTGGAAGGAGTTTATCGGCTGGAGTTCTGAGTCATTCAAGCTGGTGCTGATAGACTCCCCGCCAATGCTCGACCTGGCCGATTTCGAGCTGATCGCCTCGCCCTGCGAAGCTGTGATGCTGGTGGCCCGCTCCGGAAAGACAAGCCTTGAGACGTTTACGAAGACATGCGCCCGAGTGGACCCTAAAAAGCTGGCCGGAGTTGTGCTGAATGCATGTGAAGAAGTGGGAGACAAGGATTATAAATACTATCGCTATGCAGTCGGCGGCCCATCTTCTTCATAGACTTTTACAGACCGAGCCGCCCTGGCCTGTGAGTCTTGTGGGAATCAAAAGGATGATTGCCGTAGAGACGGTGCTTTGCACCGCCTCTGAGACCCGAGTTTAGAGCATTTTTGGAGTTAATGTAGACCGTCCACGAGCGAGACGAGTAACAGGGTATGACTTCAGTCGTACCGAAAGAGCAAAAAAGATTCTGGGCTTTTAGCCCCTGCTGCTGTTTCCTCCTGATGAATGCCGGTCTACACCAACTCTGAAATTGTTTTAGCGCGGCTCACAGATGATTCTGCGGTGATAAAGGCTGGCTGTCGTAGCAGAGATTTTTGATTTTTCCGGCGTAATCAGCAGCAAAGGGATTTTATGTTTGCTGATCATCAGCCGGCGGGGCAATGTTGAGGCTTTGCGTCTTTCGCTCCGCGGCTTTCTTCTCCAATGCTTTTCTGCGTTCAGAGGGGACTCCTGCATCCTTGAGTTTGTATAGCAACGCCCTATAGCTGATGTTGAGGCGCTTGGCCGCATGCTTGCGGTTCCAGTTGCTGGCCTCAACCATCTTCAGGATGATTTTGCGTTCCACCTGGCGCACGGCTTGCTTGGTGATCTGCTTGAGTGAGACGTGGCCTTCGGCCGGAATTACGAATTTGAAGATGTCCTGTTCGCGGTCCTGAAGCTCAGACAGGATTGCTTCTTCCGATCCCAGAACCACATAGCGCTTCGTCAGGTTTTCCAGTTGCCGGATGTTTCCCGGCCAGTGATATTTCTGAAGGTCTGCAATATGTCCTTCTGAGAGCATCCGCGCGCGGCAATTGAAAGTTTCATTGTGCCGGGTGATGAAATACTCGCAAAGCTCAGGAATGTCTTCCAGGCGCTCCCGCAACGGTGGTAGATGTATATTGACCACGTTGATGCGGTAGAACAGGTCTTCACGGAAATTACCGATCGCGATCTCCTCTTCCAGGTCGCGGTTGGTGGCAAAAACAAAGCGGACATTTACCTGTTTATCTGTCTGCCCGCCAATGCGGCTGAACTGGCTGTCCTGCAAGACCTGAAGCAGCTTGGCCTGGATGCTCGGATCGAATTCCCCGATTTCATCGAGGAAGAGTGTGCCGCCATTGGCCAATTCGATGCGTCCGGGTTTGGCAGTCATGGCGCCGGTGAACGCGCCTTTTTCATAACCGAACAGCTCGCTCTCCAGCAGTGTCCCCGGTATGGCGGCGCAGTTGACCTGCACAAATGGCTTGCCGGACACCAACGAATCCCGGTGCAGCAAGCGGGCAATCACTTCTTTTCCCGTTCCGCTCTCTCCGGTGATGAGCACAGGAATGCTGGTGGCCGCGACCTTGGCCATGGTTTTGCGCACCAGTGCCATGTCCGGCGCTTTGCCAAAAATTACTTCCTCTGGCGGAAGCCCGCCTCTTTCGCCTGTCGGCTGCGGCGGGCCATAACGAACCATTTCGGTGCTGCCTCGGGTAATAAGCATTGTCTGGATTCTTTGGTACAGATGTTGAATGCACTCGAAACACCAACTGGCAGCTTCTACAAATGAATGGATAAAGGTGCGCTGCAATGTGAGCAAGTCATTGGATACAAACAGCAAAGCTCAATTTCAGGACTGATGGCCGGGTCTCGTGGGGAGCAGCCGAACCAGCCTGAGCCACGAATATGGTGTGAAAACATTTTCACATTAGGAAGAGTTTTTCCCTGTCGTCAGGGAACTATGACCCCTCAAACCAATGGCTCGGCAGAGAAAAGCTGCAACTCCATTCACCTGAAAGAATGTGGATGGCATGAAAGTAGTGACAGAGAAATGCGATTTTTCAAAAAAGTCCCGTGTTTGAAGGATTATCTATGCACAGCGGCGCGGCTTTCTAAATGCATAGTCACAATAGGCCTGTGTATTACTATTGTACAAATTTCTACAGTAGAAGATCTTCCGCGCAGCCAAGGGCGGCTGTGCTGATGAAATGTTTGCGGGCCGGAGGTCAGCTTTTGCCTAAGGAAAGGCGCATCTCGCCGCGTTTTGCTTTGCAGGTGCCGATTACATTGACCGTCCCTGACGCTGGTCTCAAGGTCCACGGCACCACCCGCGATATCAGCGGCGGAGGCATCTTCTTGTATGCCGATGCGCCTGTACACACATCGGATGAAATCCAATTGACGCTGGCATTGCCTTACCAGCTAAGCCCATCAGAGGTCCGCGTGGCCTGCCGGGTAAAGGTGTTGCGCCTGGAGCAGCAGAATGGCAGCAGCAGCAAAGGAATCGCTACAGCCATCCAGGCCTTTGATTTTCTTCAAGAGTAATTTCTAACCGAACGAACCATCCACGGAACTGTGATAGGAAATACCCTCTCACACTGAAGGATCCAAATCGATTCTGTTATTAGAAACCATTCAGAAATATGCTGGCAGAGTGATCCGTAAATTAGAAACCTATGATTATCATGAATTTACAGAGAATTTTGTTGACATGGCTGTTGTACTGATGCATCTTGTCAATAATACTTTCGTAACACCAGTAGCTCTTGTCACACGTAAGTGACCGGCATGCGGCAGGCACCTTGCCTCGTTAATTAATGCAGCATGCACGTGAATGCAAAGAGCATGTGCTTTTTGACGGACCCCAGCATATAGGTTCTTTCGCCCCCCGAAGGACCCCAGTTAACAACTAGAAGGTGGACATAGCATCGTTGCAGCGACGGAACTGCATGTTGCTTGAGTCTCCAGGGAAGTAGATGTGTTGAAAGATCTGACTTCAGAAGCCAGCCCCAGCGTGCTGCGGGCAATGCCGGACGGCGTGTCTCTACTGCTTGATGGATGGTTGAAAAGGGAAGTGTTCAGGAGGACGCTGGCCCTCGCTTCAGCGGCCCACGAGTTGAAGACTCCGCTCGCGGTGATGCTCGGCTATACGGACCTGTTGCTGACCGCCGGTCTTGGCCCGGTCACCGCAGCCCAAAAGGTCGTGTTGCAGGAAATGCAGCAGAACGCCTGGCGGCTGCAAAAGTTCGTCAACACCTTTCTTACTTTCAGCTCGCTTGAATCAGGCAAATTTGAATTGAGCAGGGAACCAGGGGACGTCAACGAGTGCATCGCTGAGATCATGGAGCACTGGGCGATCCGTTTTGAACAGCGCGGCATCACCTGTGAGTTCCTGCCTGACAGCGGCTTGCCCTGCTTCTGCTTTGATGGTCCTAAACTTCAGCACATCGTATCGAACCTGCTGGACAATGCTTTGAAATTCACTCCTGCGGGTGGAAAGATCATGGTTCGCACGCAGCAATACTGGTGGGAACGGCGCGGCGCCCGCCAGAATGCAGAGTTTCCGCAGGAACGCCGCAGCAACCATGGCGCGCTGGAGTACAACGCGGCGCGCATCTCCGTGGCAGATACCGGAGCAGGCATTGCGCCTGAGCATCACCTTGAAATTTTTGAGGAGTTTCTACGCATCCGCCCGGGGCATACCGACGGGGTTGGCCTCGGATTGGCCATTGTGCGGAGGCTGGTGGAAGCCCATGGCGGAAAAATCTGGGTTGAAAGTGAATTTGGGCGAGGCAGCAACTTTTTGTTCCTGCTGCCTCTGACAGAACAGCAGCAAAACGGATGAAGGGGAGAATACCATGCAATCTTTTGTAACTTCCGGGAAACAGAACGTGCTTGTAGTTGATGATGAGAGCAGCATGCTCCATTACATGCGGACAATGCTGGAAATGGACAATTATGCTGTAGAGACCGTCTCCAGCGGAGCAGAGGCGCTCAAGCGCCTGGAATCGAAAACGCCGGTTGATCTCATGTTTGTGGACATGGCCATGCCGGGCATGGACGGCCTGCAAACCATTCAGGCATCAAAGCAGCTTCGTCCTGATCAGAAAATCGTGGTGTGCTCGTGCGTGAGTGACACTGGCATGGTCGTGCAGGCGATCAAGATGGGCGCTCTGGATTACATGACCAAACCCTTTTACAAGGCTGAATTGGATGCTGTATTGAAGCGTTCGCTAGTGGCCAATGTCCCGGCACACCGGCCGGCGCAAACGCTGGCGCGTGAAGATAACGAGCACATTGAGAGTCTGGAAAATGATTTATTCTTCCTGGCCGCCAGCCCGGCCATGAAACAGATCCGCGCGCAGATTTCCCTGGTGGCCAAGGTAGACGTGCCAGTGCTGCTGCTGGGCGAGAGTGGTGTGGGAAAAGAGATTCTGGCGCGCCTCATTCATAAGCTGTCGCCGCGTTCCCGCAATCCGCTGCTGAAGGTGAATTGCGCGGCGCTGCCGGCAGATTTGCTGGAAAGCGAACTCTTCGGATACGAGCCCGGCGCATTCACCGGCGCAACTCGTCCCAAGCCCGGAAAATTTGAGCTGTGCAATAAGGGGACGATTCTGCTGGATGAAATCGGCGAGATGAGCCCGGTATTGCAGGCCAAGTTGCTCCACGTCCTGCAGGATGGCCAGTTCAGCCGTCTCGGCAGCCGCTCGAACATCAGCGCGGATTTTCGCGTGCTGGCAGCGACCAACATTGACGTGCATGAGGCTATTGCCAACAAGACCTTCCGTGAAGACCTCTACTATCGCCTGAACGCTTTTACAGTCACCATTCCGCCTCTGCGGGAGCGGCGCGAGGAAATTCCTCTGCTGTTTAAGCATTTCATGAACCAGTTTGCGCAAAAGTATGCACATACCACCATGGGCTATTCCGAAAAGCTGATCAATGCCTGCATGCAGTATCACTGGCCGGGAAACCTGCGGGAATTGGGCAACTTCGTGAAGCGTTACATGGTGCTCCAGGATGAAAACCTTGCTATCACCGAACTGGAATCAAAGAGCAAGTCGCATTCGTTCATCACCGATAGGAGTGACGATGGCCCGCAACGGCCGGAATTCGGCCTTAAGTCGCTGGTGCGCAATCTTAAAGACAAAACGGAATTGAAGGCCATTGAAGAAGCGCTGATCGCCACCAACTGGAACCGCAAGCTCGCGGCCACCAGGCTCAACATCAGCTACAAGGCGTTGCTATACAAGATGAAGCAATACCAGATCCTGCAGTCCAGGCCGGTTGGGTCGGAGGTGCGTCCGGCGTTCAGGTAATTTCTGCCATGCAAGAATGCTTCCCGTGAAGTGGAAGCATTCTTGCAATAGATAAGTCCACAACAAGCTTCGTCAACATCGGCGCTTGCAAATCAACGCCGGAGTGCTCAATAGCTTCCGGTCACAGGACAATCATGGCGACTTATCTGGTTACGGGTGCGGCAGGATTCATTGGTTCTTCAATCACGCGCGAATTGGTGGCGCAAGGCGAACGTGTTCGCGCCATAGACAATTTTGAGACCGGCAAACTGGAAAACCTCGATGGAGTGTTGGACCAGATTGATTTCCACGAAGTTGACATCCTCGACTACCCCAACTTTGCCGACCTCTGCCACGGTGTAGATTACGTTCTGCATCAGGCCGCCCTTCCCTCCGTCCCGCTTTCCATTGCTGACCCCGCCCGCAGCCACTACATCAATATCAATGGCACATTTAATGTGCTGCTTGCCGCCCGCCGCGCCAAGGTGAAACGCGTGGTCTATGCCGCCTCCAGTTCGGCCTACGGTGAAACGGCTGTATTGCCGAAGCATGAAGGCATGGTGCCTGATCCGATTTCTCCGTATGCTGTGCAGAAGCTGACCGGTGAACTTTACATGCGCTGTTTTTTCAGGATCTACGGAGTTGAGACTGTGTGCCTGCGCTACTTCAACATTTTTGGTCCGCGCCAGGACCCCGGTTCGCCTTATTCCGGTGTGATCGCGAAATTCATCACGGCCATGCTCAAAGGTGAGTCCCCGGTGGTCAATGGTGATGGCGAGCAGACGCGGGATTTTACTTATGTAGACAATGCGGTCGCCGCCAATCTTGCGGCGGTGCTTGCACCCGCGGAAGGAGTTGTCGGCGAGTGTTTCAATATTGGCACCGGTGAGCGCCTCTCTTTGAACCTGACTTGCCGGTTATTGGCAGAGATCACCGGTTTCACCGGAGGCATAGAGTATGGTCCTGTACGCAATGGGGACGTGCGCGATTCGCTGGCTGATATTTCCCGTGCCCGTAAGATGCTCCGCTATTCTCCGCTGGTGAACTTCAGAGAAGGACTACGACGGACAGTGGACTGGTACAGCACCAGAAAACCTACTCCCGCCTCTATACCAATGGCCCGCGTCGCAGCTTGCGCCGCATCATAGACGAATCAGACAAGCTGCTATCGGCTGACTGGTATGAGAAACAAACAGTTTCAAACGAAGCAGTTCGTCAAGGCAACTTCGTATGCCAGTTCCGCCACGGCATGTTCGCGAGGGGCCCATAGCCCATGTGCTTGCGGATCACCGCTCCATCCTTGGTCTTCGCCAGACCATTGACGTGTCGCCGCTCCGCTCAAGCTGCATGGGCTTCATCTATGCCTACCAATAGTTCGATGTCAGCGATGGTATAGCGTTGGGCAAAGCGGTGTCATCGATACCCTCGCACCTTCACCATTAGAAAGAGTTCTGATTGGTCTGTTGATTCCGCATGAGTATATCGGGCGCGGAAATAGAAATCGGTAACAAAACCGACCCACAACCCAACCCCCAAAGATGAATGTCTTCCCGAAATGGATACAAGGAACGCTCGATGATGGCAGGATAATTCACCAAGTAGCCAACACTCGCAACTGGGAAAAAGCGGAGCTCACAGCCCGCGATCTCGAAGATGCAGCCAATCAGCACAAACCTGAAGCGCGTACCAGGGTCACGATTGCAGATGCGATCCAGTGTTTTCGTGTGTTCCTGAGTCCGCCCTAACTTAGGTAGTGACGCAGCCGCTGAGACACAGCGGCCGCGGTGCGAGCGAGCCTGCTCGTGAAGCGATCCGCTACTTGAGCGGCGTAACCTTTTGTACCGTGAGTTCGTCGCCGGAGCGAACTCCGGACACCTGCACGTGTGCGCCGGGATACTTCTTCAACTCGTCGCCATTCTTCGTCTTCAGGACATCACGGGTGCCGTCGACTACAAGCACGGGCGCTGCTCCGCGGGCGAAGCACTGCTTGTTGCAATCGGAGCTCACGTTTCTGCCGCAATTCGCATCGCTGACGTAACCGGTGACCGTCTGCGTCTTCGCTGGCACCTGCTTCGCCTGCGGGTTGTTCTTTGCCGGCTGCGCCGCCATGCAAATGGACAGAGTTGTCGCCAACGTTGCCACCATCACTGACTTCTTCATCATCGAGTTCCTCCGTTGTGTTATTCGTTCAGCAGCCGTCATGCGGCATAAATCCGGTATGCACGTCGTTTTGACGCCCGCATCTGGAGCATTTCGGCAGGCGTGACGATGCCCGCTTACTCGTATCGCAGCGCAATCAGCGGATCAACCGCCGCCGCCTGCCATGCGGGAATCATGCACGCGACGAATGCAGCGACCGCAATCACGCCGCAGGCGACTGCAAAGGTTGCTATATCACCCGACCTGATGCCGAACAGCAGATTCGCCATCAGCCTCGTAGATGCGGCTGCCAGTGTGACTCCAGCAATGGTTCCAATGGCCAGCACCTTGAGGTGTTCGGTTAATACGAGCCGCACAATCCCGCCGGGTGTGGCGCCAAGCGCGATACGGATGCCAATTTCCTGCCTACGCTGCAGCACCGCGTAGGCAATCACGCCATAAACTCCGACCGCTGCCAGGAGCAGCGCCAAGCCGGCAAAACTGGAGAGCAGAAACATCGTCAGGCGACGTCTCGCGAGCGATTCATCGAGCAGTCGCTGCATCGTCCCAACTTCAAATAGCGGAGCCTCGCTCTCGACTTCGTGTACCACCGCGCGCACCGGGGTGGACAACGTAGCAGCGTCCTTCGCAGTAGACACTACGATGGTGAAATTGCCGAGCGGAGCCTGGTGATAGGGCACGAACCATTCCGGCTGGGCTGGTTGATCGTTGCCTTCATGCCGCATGTCCGCAACCACCCCAACCACCTCAATATCGGATTGTGAGCCGCGGCTGCAACCAGCACAATACAAGGCCATACCTGCTTGAAAGTGCTTGCCTAAGGCCGCGCCTCGGAGAAACTGTATTGCAAACCTTTCGTTGACGATCGCGACCGCCGGGCTGTTTTCATTATCGGCATCCGAAAAACCACGACCCGCGAGCAGCGGTGTTCCCATGGCGTGAAAGTAATCAGGGGAAATGCCAATCTGCGGCGAGGTTGGAGATAAAGTCCCGGTAGGGTCGGGCGGCATGTCGAGTGTGCGGATGGCACCGTTAACTCTATACCGCTGCAATGGAATCGAGGTGCTGAGGGCCGCATATCGAACCTCAGGCAGCGCCTTCAGGCGCGCAAGCAGTTCCTGGCTCTTGCCGGACATCCATGCTGGCCGCCCGGAATCGGCGATGCGGTAAGTAGGAAGCACAGTTTGCATCGTCAACACGCCAGCAGGATCGTAGCCGGGATTCACATCGATAAGCTTGCGAAAGCTCCGGACCAGCAGGCCCGCGCAGATAACCAGGAGGAGTGCGATCGCGACTTGTCCTGCAACAAGGGCCTGTTGTAGAGTGCGGTGCCCGCGTCCTCCGGACATGTTCAGTGGCGCTGCGCGAAGTGTATCGAGCAGATTGGTTTTCGATCCGCTGATTGCGGGAGCGATGCCAAACGCAACCGCAGACAGCACCGTGATAGCGACCATGAAGGCAAGCACGATCGGGTTGACGCTGACGCTGGCCAGCCACGGCATCGAAGCAAGTTTGGTGGCGCGAATCACGCGCACAGCCTGATCAGCAACGAGAAACGCCGGAACCGATGCGAGGCCGCATAGAACAAGGCACTCGGTCAACAACTGGCGCGCGAGCCCGGACCGGCTACCCCCGAGCGCGGCCCGCAACGTAAGTTCATGGCGGCGGGTGCTGGCGCGCACAAGTTGCAGATTGGCGACATTCGCACACGCAATCAGCAGCACCAGTGTAACCGCGCAAAGGAGAACCAATACCGGGATCCGAGCACCGCCGGTAAGCCGTTGAGCGAGAGGTTCGACGGGAAAAGTCGCGCCCTTAAACATGCTGCGGTACATCATTGGGTAGTCGTGGCTGCGGTTTTGCTGTACTGCACTCAATTCGGCTTGTGTTTGCGCAAGACTTGCGCTGGTGCGCATCCGTCCGAGTACCTTGACGATCCGGTATCCACCAGTGGCGAAACTTGATTCGTTCCCACCGGCTATGGGCATGAGCACCTGGGGTGAATCAATGGGTTCCGGAAACTGGAAATCCCGAGGGAGAACTCCAATAATCGTGTAAGCGCGACCCTCAAGATTGGCGAGGCTGCCAACGGCTTCGGGATCAGCGTTGAAGCGCTCCCGCCAGAGCGCATCCGTGATCAGCACCGTCATGGCGGGATTATTCCCGTCGTCACCGATGTTGAAGTCCCTTCCCAGACGCGGCTCCAGACCTAAAGTCTGCAGGAAGTTGGCCGTAACCGAGGCAACTCGAACCCGCGCGGTTTCGTGGGATCGTGTAATCGTCATGTCAGCGAGTCCGTACGCCGCAACCGATTGAAAGAGGTGATTGCGTTCTCTCCAGAAGGCCACGTCCGGAAGAGCAACGCCAAAGCCGGCGGCCGACTTGAAGGTTGGAGTCTCCATGCTGACTGCAACCAGAGCGGAGGAATCGCGATAGGGCAGAGGCCGTAGCAGCAGCGCGTAGGCAACGGAAAATATGGCTGTAGACGCACCAATACCGAGTGTCAGAATTACCACGGCAACGCCGGTAAACGCAGGAGTCTTCCGCAAAACACGGAAACTGTAGCGAGCATCGCGGAGGATGGTTTCGGCGGAGGGAATGCTCTGCTGGTCGCGATACGCTTCTGTGATTCCTTCCACGGCTCCGAACTTGAGCATTGCCTGACGTCGTGCTTCATCGGGCGGCATTCCTGAGCGGATGTTGTCTTCCGTCTGGAGCACCATGTGCTCTGTGATTTCTGAGCGAAAGCGTTCATCCTGCCTTCGCCGGGTGAGCGTATTGACGACGCGCTGGAAGAGTTCGCGCAAACGCATCATTTCAAGTCCTCTGCCTGGATGGCGAAGAAGCGAGCTATGATATCGGCGGTCTTCTGCCACTCTCGCGTCTCGGCTTCAAGCCGCTTTTGACCCTCGCGGGTCATTCGATAGAAACGAGCGCGACGGTTGTTCTCTGACGCGCCCCATTCGGAAGCAATCGCACCTTCCTGTTCCAATTTCAGCAGTACTGGATACAACGTCCCCTGGTTGACAGCCAACAAGTCACCGCTAATCTGCTCAATCCTGCGAGCGATGCCATACCCGTGCAGTAAGCCGATCACATCCAGCGTTTTGAGCACCATCAACGCTACCGTACCTTGCTGAACATCAGTCTTTTTTTTCATCTTGGGAACCGGCAGGCGAGAGCATACCACATCTTCATTTTGGAAACCAACAGGTCAGTGTTTTTGAGGTTCCCACCGCTATGTCAAAAAACTAACTTATTTTGTTTGATTATGGAGTATAGTGGCTCGAGTAGACGGGTGCGGCGTGCTCTACCGCGATGATCCTCGAGGCCGCATGAGACAGCCAACGATCAATTTCGACCTGCCGATTCACATACTGTGCCATCATCCTTTGGTATATCGGATGCTCGAAAAAATACTGGCACCTAGCTGCCGCCTTGTGTATCCATTTTCTGTGGCGCAAATCGAGGGGCTTGCGGAATATAAGTGTATTTTAATTATTGATATACACTCTGTAGAAAGATGGCTTGAGATGGCCTTGCGATATGGAGTGATGAAAAAACAGCCAGTCATTCTCCTCACGGACACGCCGAGTACTCAGGAAGAAGAAGTCAGGATATTGCATCTCGGTGTGCGCGGGGTTGTGCCGATTGCAAATGTGGAAAATGAGCTCGCGCCGGCAGTTGAAGCGGTAATTGCCGGGCAATTGTGGATTCGCCGCAATACTTTGACAGAGTACATTGTGCAAAGACACGGATTGGCAGGTCCGGCGTCAAAACTTACAAGCCGGGAACAGCAGATCATAGCCTGCTTACTAGAAGGTTTGTCGAATAAAGAAATTGGTCAGGTGTTAGGGATTTCGCCCAGAACCGTGAAATTTCATGTTGCCAACGTTTTGCAAAAATTCAATGTTAAGAATCGCAGAAGCCTGCAAGCAATCAAAACTTCCCAATCCGAACCTCCCGTTAAAGAAATGACTGCATAATCAATTTCTTATTCAGCTTCAATGGCAAGAAAATGAATTCATAACACCTCAAAAGTTGCCATTAACTGCTCAGACATCCGAGATTTGGGGACATTAAAAAGTTTTCATGCGATTGCCCTATCTCCCTGCCCATTTACTTGAATTTAAGTACAGGTATTACTGGTCGTCTAAACGTCCAGGTACAGTGTTGATATTAAACCGTTTGATGATATACATATGCCCCGTCTCGGAGTTTGAACACCGGAACTGATCTACCGCAAAAGTCTACTTGTGACTCAGGATGGCGATAGCCTGTTTTTTCCCTACCAACATTCACTCACTTCGTCGCACTCAGCTTAGGAGTAGCTATGCTTTTCAGTGATACGGGTTCCTGGTTTGCCCTTCAAGTGCTACCCAGACACGAAAAAAGCGTCGATAAAACCCTTGAATATCGGGGTTACAAACATTTCCTGCCGACTTGCCGCGTGCGTCGAAGATGGTCGGATCGGGTCAGGGTAGTCGAGGAACCGCTCTTCCCCGGCTATGTGTTTTGTAAGAGTCAAAGGAATTTAATGGAAGTTATACGGGACTCTCCCGGAATAGTACGTATGGTGAGCTTTGGCGGGAGACCGCAGCCGGTTCCGGACCGGGAAATTGAAGCTCTTCAGCAGATCGTGCGTGGCAAACGGGAATATAGCGCCGTTCCATATTTTAGAGCGGGACAGAAAGTCCAGGTCATCTCGGGGCCACTCACAGGTATCAGTGGAATCATTACGCAATTCAAAAAACGCGATCGGCTGGTAATTTCATTAGACGTGATCATGAAATCGATCTCGGTAGAGATCGATGGATCAGAAGTGACTCTGGTTCAAGCTGCGGCAGGATAATGATCCTGGAGACGATTATGTATGTAGCAGTGCCGCCACTGGTCGTTGCGCATGACAGGAGGCGGCCTCCCCGGACTGCCCACGGTATTGTACAAATCACAGCGCTAACGCAAAACTGGTTCCGCTCACAGCGCTACGCAATCTGCAGCATGCAATCAATGGTCGAAAGTAGTTTGGAGTCTGTGAAAATTTATCAAAGGAGATGCAACCATGGGTTTGAACGATCCTGATCGGGAAGATACTACAACGTACAAAGTTGTGATGAATCATGAAGAGCAATATTCGATATGGCCGGATTATAAGGAAAATCCTGCTGGGTGGAAGGATGCAGGAAAGGCTGGTCCGAAAGCGGAGTGCCTGGCTTACATTAAGGAAGTCTGGACAGACATGAGGCCGCTTAGTCTAAGGAAGAAGATGGAGGCAATGGAGCATAATCCACCTGCGCCGCCCGCTGCTCCCACTTCCGAAGTAAAGCACGAGAAGAGTCTGGTGGACCGGTTATGCGAAGGAAAACATGAGGTCGAAGTGGGACTTCGGACCGAGAAGACGGTTGCCCGATTCAAAAAGGCGGTGGATAGCAACTACGTTCACATTAAATTTACGAAGACGAAAGGCGGGACGGAACTTGGATTTCACCTGGACCAGAACAGCTCAGATTTCAAGTCAGCGGATTTTGAGAATGGGAAGGGTACCGCCCACCTCGAAGGCAATCTGGTTCTTGACTACGTGACGGTTAAATGTGTCGCGGACATCGATTTGAGCACATTGCAGGGAACAGGACAATTGGTAAAGGTCGAGAGCCAACAGGCAACCGTTGCTTAATCGACTCACAAAGGTTGGTTTCTTTCAGGTAGACGCATTTGCGATCGTGTTATAAACGCAGCTTTTTACTCCAGCAACCATGCGCCATATTTTGATCTGCGGCATAGAATCCCTGCTGGGAAGCCATCTGGCGGGCCATTGCCTGCGCACGACGGACGACCGGATCTTTTATCGTTTTGGGATAAGCGAGAAGTTGCCGGAAAAGCAAATATGCGAGTTGGTGTGCCAGGCAGCCTGCCAGTCCGGAGAAATTAAGGCTTTGAGGCCAGAGGAGCTAACTAACCGCCTACTGTGGTTAGATCAGGATCTTGATATTCATCAGGATGGGCAGATCAGCAAGACGATTGACGAAGTGTGGTATTGCGCAGATGGTATGAGCGGTGGGGACAGCATAGAAATTGAAGGATTGATCTCAGCCTGTGCCGCCAGGGGAGCTAAGGAATTCAATTACGTCAGATTCGAAGAGGAAAACTGCGGCACAGTTCAAGCAAAAGAGGAGGTTAGTGATTATCTAATTTCGCAGTGGTGCATGAGCCACGACGTTGGTTATCGGATTTTCCGCACGCCGTTGCTGCCAGGCAATGTGCAGTCAAGGCAGGCAGCTTCCCGCTTCTCACGATTCCTATTGGTACTGCATTCATTCAAGCAGGAAATTGAAGAGCGGTGTCCACAGTATTTTGACTTCCACGCACTGCGGTGCCTTGTTCAAGAGGGAGCAGCCGTAAACCTAATTACAGCAGCACAGGCATCGGAGTCCCTGTTGCGCGTTGCCCATACAAATGGGACTATCAATTCCAGCTTTTCAGCGGTCAATCCACAAGATACGCCGGTCTGGTCTTTATGTGAGCGCATTGGTGTTGCTTATGGCCTTGGTCTTCTTCCCGTCAGGGATTTTGGCGCTCTCAACGCCATAGACCGCGTGTTTCATGAACGGACAGAAGGTGGTTTCGGTTTTCTTCCGGGAACAGCGCCGCCGCCCGGCTATTTTCAGGCAGACAGCGCACAGCTGGACGAAGACACCCAGATTGCGATCTTTGAGTCAATCCGGCGAAGCCAGGATGACGCTGCCAAAGCACGGAAAAGGAGGGTTGCAAATTTACCTGCAAGACTCAGAGAGAAAACAATAAGCATAAACGGAACTGAACTTAACTATTACGTCGGCGGCAGTGGCGCCCAGTCGGTTGTTTTACTAAATGCACTGGGACAGAAAATGGAATGCTGGCACCGGCTAATCGATGAATTGGCAGAAAACTACACGGTGATTACCTGGGAGCCTAGGGGGACAGCCTCTCCGCCGCCACCGTTTGGACTGGCGGACCAGGTAAACGACCTGGATGCCATATTGCAACAAGAAGTGGTGGAGAAATGTCATCTCGTAGGCTGGTGCACTGGCGCGAAAGTTGCCATTGATTTCTATCTGCGGCGACCATCGGTGGTTACTTCCATGGCGTTTCTGAACAGCACGTTTAAATGTGATGGCAGCCCGGAAGAGTTGGACAGTCCCTACGAGCGGAATATGGAGTCCCTCTGCCGGATGCTAGTCCGCAAGCCTGTAATGGCTGCCTCAGTCATGAAGAACCTGCAGTCACCGCCGGAGCAGGACGAATTGGAATTTTTAAATGGGCCAGCAACTGAAGATCTGAGCGTTAGCGTGCTATCTCTGATGAACATCAATCTGAGGTCATACGTTGTGGCGCCGTTTAAGACGGAGGCGACGACAGCCAATTACGCTCATCAGCTTGTTGACTTCTGGTCACATGATTCGCGAGGCAAAGCCAGTGAAGTCCAGATTCCAGTGCTACTGATGGCAGCAGAATACGATCAGGTTGCAGCCCCGGCCAGTTCGGAAATTGCGGCTGGGCGCTTCCCGAATGCCAGGTATATATTCGTGAAAGGCGCCACCCATTACTGCCTCTATGATCGCGCGGATTTTGTTGCCGATTTGCTCAGGAAGTTCTTCGCGGATCCGGAGGAACTGCCCGTAGCGCTACGGGCGCAAGAGGCGATGGCGCAGGCATAATGAATACGCCTTCGACATCCCGCGTGATTTTTTCCCAGCTGATCGCATTAATACATAAGGTGCTTTGATGGATCTAAGAGCATTAACCTCCCACATCTCCGAGCAAAAGCATCAGAACTTCATCCTTACGTTCGAAAAGGGACAGGTAGTAAAAAGAAGCCATGAGAACGTGTTTCAAGATGTAATGGCAGCCGTTGCGAGATTAAGGGCCTGGGGAGTGCAGACAGGGATGCGGGTTGGGATTTTTTCCTGTAACTGCTATGAATGGATCATCTATGACTTGGCCTTGCTTGAGTTACGAGCACTCTCGGTAGCTTTTACCGACGATTTTGCAAAGATGGGCGCAGACGAACTGATCGACAGGTATTCGTTGTCACTCCTGCTGGTACAGTCCACGAACCAGACCTACAAGAACACGAGGCAGTCAGATGCTGTCGCTTTTCTCGATGGGAAAAATAAAAACATCAAAGCCATTGATCGCCAACAGTCAAACTCAGATCCGGAGTTTGAAAATACAGGACTGATCTTTTCTTCCGGCTCATCTGGCCGGCTGAAGGGGCTTACGCTGAATCGGCAGGGGATCGAGGCCAGTGTCGATGCGTTCACAAAAGCGGCTGCTCCACGCGCTGACGATTGCCTTCTCCTCTTCCTGCCGATCTCAAACTTTCAGCAACGGCTCATGTACTATTCAGCACTATGGTACGGTGTTGACCTCATTGTTACGGATCCCAACCGGCTCTTTCGCGCATTGAAGGACCTTCATCCCACGGTTCTTATTGCGCCACCTATGCTGTATGAAACTTTTGAGACGCGATTCTGTAATCTGCCGCGGTGGAAACAAAGGGCCGCAAGAATCATGGGCACAATGGCGGGTAAGGTTCCATCAAAACGATTGCGCGAGAAGCTCGCCCAAATCATCTTCGAGGACGCATATGAAGCACTGGGTGGCAAGATGCGCTTCATGGTGACAGGCATGGCCCCCATCAAGCGATCAACCCTGGATCTCTTTGAACTCATGCAACTGCCGCTGTTCGAGACGTACGGCATGATCGAGTTCGGTGGTATTGCACTCAATGTTCCTGGAGCAAAGAGAGTTGGTTCCGTGGGGCGGTTGCTCCCTGGGGTTCGAGTCGAGTTGGCTGCTGATGGCGAGGTCATCGCCATTCGCGAACACCGGCTTGCATCTACTTATTTCGATTGTGTTGAAGGAGAGGCAGAAGAAACATTCATCAACCACGATCGCGTGGCGACGGGTGACGTGGGCCGGTTTGATAAAGATGGTTATCTTTACCTGATCGGCCGGAAACGAGAGATGATTGTTACTGCGGGTGGAACAAAGATCCATCCGGAAATTCCTGAATCAGCGATCAACGCTTCTTCCGATGTGGCAAGGTCAGTCGTTTTTGCAGATCCGGATGCCTCGACTCTGGTAGCAGTCGTCGTACCCAAAAGCCCACAGGATCAATCCGCGAAGCTTCGGATCCAACGGTTTGTGGACAGCATCGGCGAGCGACAGCCTTCCATCCTAGTAGGCAGAATCATTTTCACTGATGCAGCATTTTCCCGTGAAAACGGGTTTTTGCGGCCTAACCTGAAACTTGATCGCAGGAAAATCGCTGAGCACTTCCTGAAGGAGAGTCGAGAGACCAAAGAAGTGCTGGCCAGGGGTGCGTGATGGAGATTGCTGCGGAACTTGACGAAAAGATCATTAACATAGTTTCGCAGGGCGTCTCCGGCAGGTTCAAGAAAACGAAGATTACACCAGAAACCCACCTGCAGAAGGAACTAGGACTGGATTCGATCGGGATACTAGCGATGGTATTTCGTTTTGAAGAATTGTTCAGTATCGATATCGCACAGTTGGGTGTAGATATCAATGTTGCGAAGCTGAAAACCGTCAGTGACGTCATCCAGGCAGCCCGCGACATCCTGAACAAAGCGCTTCTTGCCAAGCAAGCCTGAAGACAAAGACGGAAGCAGCAGGCAAAAATATGAAAATTATTGACTGCCATTGTCATATTGCTTCCGAGGAGCATACTCCGAGATCGTTTCTTGAGGGATCAGTGAAGAATATGGTGGCGGCTCTGTCTGCCCAGGGACTCCCGGTTTCCGTCAAAAAGCTCATGACAATTTTCCAGAGCAAGATGCGAGATCCCTTTGGCGATGCCCTGGTAACCGAAATGGGGGAAGCCGGAATCAGCAAGAGTGTTCTGTTGATAGCGGATTTCACTTATGCCTTGAAGGACTGCATCCTGACAATCGAGGAGTCTTTCGCCAGACATCGGGAAGTGCTGCTTCGGCATCCAGGAAAGTTCGAAGTCTTTGGAGGAGTCGATCCACGCTGGGGAAAGGACGGGCTGGCGTTGTTCGAGCGTTCGCTGGTGGAGTTTGGATTTCGTGGCTTCAAGGTCTATCCACCTTGTGGCTTCAGCCCCAGTGATCCCGCGCTGTTCCCGTTTTACGAACTGTGCGCACACCATCAACTCCCCGTCCTAGTCCATATCGGCCCAACCGCACCAGTGCTGGATTTCACAGTTTCCAGTCCGTTCCTGATTGACGAAGCGGCCCGCCGGTTCCCATCAGTGAATTTCATTCTGGCGCACGGCGCCGTCAGTTTTGTCGAAGAGTGCGTCATGTTGTGCAGATTCAGGCCCAACATCTATTTGGATATCAGTGGATACCAGTCGACGCTCGGCTATGATCCGACAGCTACGGCAGTGAAGAAGATCGTTTCCCTGGGAATTAATCACAAGGTGCTGTTCGGAACTGATTTCCCGGTATTCCGGCTACAAGGCGAGCAGAAGGACTTCCTCATGCCATTGATGTCTGAAAACGGCGCGCTGGCAGAACTGAGTGATAAGGAGCAATCCCTGGTTCTTCACCAAAATGTGGAGCGTCTTTTGGAAATCGGCGTGGGCGCACCCGCGACCCAATACGCCATTGCTTTAGATATGCAATAACTGGATTCATCGTTGCCTTTGTTTCCTCTTGAGTTGTTCTGATCAATAGCTCCCTGGGGCTGTTCTTGAAAAATCGATTCAAGCAGGCCCTCAGAACACCTTAACTTTTCAGCTACTAGCATCAGTCATACTTAATGTGCGCGCCTATCTGTATGCCACTACAAGAATCTGGCGGCTCAAATTCAAACACAAAATAAACAATGGAGGAATTAATGCTCAGCAAGAACGAATTTCGGATGAAGCTGGAAGAAACTTTGCACAAAAGACTCACTCTGGATCATCCTGTTTTACTGGAGATGGCCAAACCGAAGAAGAACCTTCCCCTCATCGGCAAAATAGCACTTCAAGGCTTCCACCTGACCCGGAACTTCACCTGGTATCTGGGAATGATCTATTCGCGGTGCCCCATTCAGAAATCCCGAGTAGCCCTGGCGGTTAATTTGTATGAAGAGGAGACAGGCACTCTCTCAAAGACGGCCAACCACATGGATTTGATGGAGCGATTCATCCTGGCCCTGGGGCTGACAAAAGAACAGATTGAAAACGAGGTTCCCTTGCCGACTACGATGGATCTGATCGAATACAGGCGAAAACTTTGCGCAGATCCAGCGACGCTTCACATGGGGGCGGCAGCGGTGATGATTGCTTCAGAAGGGCAGAGTCTGGAAAGCAAGGCGGGTAAGACGAAGGAACAGCTGATTCCGGAGTTGTACGGATTGAAGCCCGAGGATTTGGCATTTTTCGCAGTGCACGCGGTTGAAGATGTATATCACGTGGCTGACGGCCTGGATCTGGTGTCAGAACTTTGCACCACGGAAAAGATGCAGAACGAAGCTATCGAAGCTATTGAAGGTACCTGCGACCGCTTTTGGCGCTTCTTTGATGGAATTCAGGATGCCTATGAAGCAGAGGGCCGCAGCCTGAGCGAAGCAGCCACCATCGGCGCACAGGCATAGGAGTTAAGCATGAGCAGTGCGGCCGTCAATTGGTCCATAGAAAGTCGAGAAGAGCTGGATCTCGAGCTGCTGAGGCGAGTCTGTGAGACTTTCAAGGCAGTTACAGTGAACCAGCTTGACTTCTCCATGTTGCATGAAAATATTCTGCAACTGGAGAAGTTGATTTTTTGCCTTGATCAAGACGAATTCAGAGCCAGAAGTTTTTTGCAAGCCTTAACGCCAGAACTGATTACGAGTTCGAATAAAGCCTATCATTCATGGCAAAGCCGCCTGGAATATGAATTTGCTGCTGCGTTCCTGCAAGGGAAGACTTCTCTCCAGGATTATTTTCTGCATAAACGATCCAGCGAGTTGGTCAAGCGAGAATTAACCTTGGTTTCGGGTGCCCGGCCACAGCGGATGCTGATCATGGGGAGCGGCCCCTTACCTAGCAGTGCCATTCACGTGCACTTGCAGAGTGACATGTCGGTTGATTGTGTAGGTTACGATCCGGGTGACGTAAGCATCGCACGACAGGTACTCAAGAAGTGCGGCTTCGACGGATCGGTAAGGATGTTCCGCGACGGTGATACGGAGTATGCGGCTTCAAATTACGACTTGATCCTTATCGATCTTCCAAGGGGGCCCAAGAGACATATTCTGCGCACCCTGCGAAAACGGCGGTCAGAATGCCTAATCCTCTGCAGAACATCTCTCGGAGTTCGGCGCCTGGTCTATGAACCCACCTCTGACCGAGACTTCCGTGGATTTCATATTCAAGGACAGCAGGTAGCAGAGGGTGAACAAACCATCTCCACCTTACTTTTAGAAGCAGCCACAAGCGCGGCAACCGATATCCGACTGGAGTGGCTCAAGGAAATCACTCCGGAGCAAGCGACTCAAATCCTGCGCTTAATGAATCGTACTCTGGAGGAAGAAACAACCATTGGGTTTCCAGGTCCATTGGATGAGGATACAGGGAATGCCCTCATGTGCCAGTTGCAGGCAGATGTGGGAGAACGCCGCCGTCATTTGCTTGTAGCAATAAAAGGAGGGCGGATTGTAGGGCAACTCATCTTAACGCCGAATTCAACGCCCAATCACCACCACATCGTAGAACTGACGCGAGGCACAATTGATCCATCCTTCCGCGGTGGAGGGCTTGCTTTTCATGCCTTTGAAGAAGTTGCCAGGAAATGTGAAGAACTGGAACGAGAAGTGATTTGCCTAGACGTTCGAGCGGGCACCATGGCTGCGATCTGGTGGCAGCACTTCGGTTTCAAACCATATGGGCTCCTTCAAGACTACTCGCGTGTGGGCGAGAAGAGATATCAAGGCCTTTACCTGACACAAACCTGCACTGAACTCAAAGAGCGCATAAAGGAAATCAGAGCCAAAGCAACAGAGGCTACTCCTGTTTTCCAGCCGCCCAATAACTTGAATTATTAACCTGTTAACAGCAATGACCGATACAGCAGATGGCCAAGTCATCAGCGCGGTCGATTGCTCACCATTTTGGATCAAGACGATATGAACACCGCGATCTATGGCAGCATTGCCGATTGTATCGGGCACACTCCAATTGTGGAACTCCGCGACAGCCTTATTCCTCAGGGCAAGCGACTATTTGCAAAGCTGGAATACTACAATCCGAGTTTCAGCATTAAAGACCGCACAGCGCTGGGGCTAGTGAAAGCCGCAATTGCTGCGGGAAAGTTAGGCAGAGGAGGCACTCTAATCGAATCTACGTCTGGAAACCTTGGCAAATCGCTCGCCATGCTTGGCGCCGTATATGGTTTTCATGTGATTGTCGTAATTGATGCAAAGACAAGTCCTACTGTCATTAAATGGTGCGAGGCATATGGCGCGAAACTGGAAATGGTGCAGGACACAGACGAGAACGGAGGATACCAGAAGACACGTGTGGCCCGTGTAAAAGAACTGTTAGAGGATTATCCTGGGGCGATCTGGCCAAACCAATATGACAATGAAGATAATCCGGATTTTCACTATTCCACGACAGGAGAGGAGGTCGCAGAATTAGAAGTGGATGCTGTGGTGGGCAGCGTGAGCACAGGTGGCCATCTCTGCGGCATAAGTCGTAAGGTCAAAGAGAAGCGGCCTGGAACCACAGTTGTAGCGTGTGACGTTGACGGGTCGGCGGTTTTTGGCGGCGCGTCTCACCCATATCTCGTAAGTGGATCAGGCCTAAGCTGGCGTGGCAAAAACACCGATCTCTCGGTTCTGGATAAACTCTGCATTTTGTCAGATGAGGAAGCTATTTCCATATGCCATTTGCTGGCGAAAGAGCACGGTTTATTGTTCGGCGGATCTTCGGGGCTCGTGGTGTTCGGTTCGTTGGCGTGGTTAAAACAAAGCTCCATACGAAGCGCGCTGGCGATCATACCAGACAGCGGAGCTAATTATCTTGACCAGATTTACAACAGACCGTGGCTCGCTGACCACGGCATTAAAATATTAAGCCGCAGTGAACTGGCTGAACGTTTACGAGCAGGCCGGGTTATAGATGTTAAGCAGTGCAGCAGTCCAGAGAGAAGTGCTCTTTCGTCAGCTAATGTTTCTGTAGGATAGAAGCCAACATGGCAAGTTCCCTCTTAAGAGACAATTCAATACTATGACATCTATGGCGCACCGAAATGCAATCCGAAGGCACTTTAGTCAAAGTAACAAATAAGTCCAGCCTACCTGCATGTGGAAGAGCGAAGGAATTCATGGCAGGTGGCCGGTTCATATGCATCGCGAACGTAAATGGAGAAATTTGTGCAACCGACAATGTTTGCCCCCACTGGGGTGGTCCTTTGGGCCAAGGCAGAATTGAAGATGGCAAACTCATCTGTCCCTGGCACGGCTGGCAATTTGATTTGAGGACGGGCGAGACTCCGCGGAAGGCAGGTATCCGCCTCGCGATTTATAAGGTGACCGTTATAGAAGAGGATATATTTCTAGCCTTGTAAAAACGGAGGTACTACAAAACAAGCTGGGCACCCGGTCAGTTTGCCGAAAGATAAGTCCGACCTATAATTCTTTCCAACAATCCAAAGTATGCATATTGCAATATCCCTTAAAGAGACAGTCTCCTCGAGCATCGAAAAAGCTGATGTTACGAAGATACCCCGATCCGGAATCTGGTTGGTCTTCTTTGTTGTTTTCGGCCTAGCTACCATTGGTCTTGATAATCCGCCAAGACCATTGCCGGAGCAAGCGCCCCCGTCAACTTTCTCAGCGGAAAGAGCTGCCAAGCACCTCTCAGTTATCGGACGCGCGCCGCATCCAATCAATTCTCCAGAGCACGATGTGATTCGCGACTACATCGTGCGTGCACTTCGTGATCTTGGACTTGCTCCCGAAATCCAGAGGACTACAGATATAACTGAGAGAAGAGGTATAAAAGGCGCGCTGGACAATATCGTTTGCCGTCTGAGTGGAAGCAGCCATGAAAAGGCTGTCCTTCTGGTCGCGCATTACGATTCTGTTACAACTGGAACTGGAGCCAGTGACGATGGTGTAGCTGTGGCCGCGTTTCTGGAAACTGCCCGGGCGCTCAAGTCACTACCACAACTGAAGAGGGATGTGATCTTTCTTTTTACCGATGGTGAAGAGGTGGGGCTGCTCGGAGCCCGGGCTTTTGTGGAAGAACATCCGTGGGCACGCGACGTTGGTTTCGTATTCAATTTCGAGGCACGTGGGACGAGTGGGCCTTCTATCATGTTTGAAACCAGTGATAACAATGGCTGGCTGATCAGAAATTTTGCGCAAGCGGCTTCCCATCCGGTTGCTAATTCTCTTTCCTACGAAATTTACAAACGGCTGCCGAATAATACGGATTTTACGATTTTTCACCGTGCAGGCTATGCAGGCTTGAATTTCGCATTCATTAATAGGCTTGCCTACTACCACACCAAATTGGATTCGGTTGAAAATGCAGATCGGGGAAGCCTACAGCATCAAGGGGATTATGTTCTTGAAATGGTCCGACATTTTGGCAACGCCACCTCAGAGGACTCGAAAGCATCCAATTTGGTTTATTTCGACTTACTTGGCTGGGTGCTCATCAGATATGGACAAAGTCTGGCCAATTCTCTGTTGGTGCTCGCGTGTATTTTAGTGGCAAGCAACTGGGGTCTCGGTCTTCGCCAGAAGCGTATACGGGTGGGCGATTGCTTGCTTGGACTAATCG
>QHVI01000188.1 GCA_003223515.1 Candidatus Angelobacter sp. Gp1-AA117 | reverse complement strand
CGTTTTCATACGAAGCGCTTAGAGGAACTCGGTCTGAAGGTACTCACGACACCCATGGCGGCATAGGGATTTTCAGGGCAGAGGACGCAAAGGACGCAGAGGTAACAAAAGTAGTGGTTACTTCGATACTTGCTGTTGTCCGCTGAAGTAGCCGCTCTTGGTGCGTACCTGAAGGTCTTTGCCCGATGCTCTGGCCACCACTTTCAGCGAGTGGTATCCCTCTTTCGGGCTGTTGGGTTTGTACACGATGTTGTACTGGTTGCGGATATCGTGCGCCACCTGCTGGCTGATCTCATCCACTTCTTCAAGGTTTTTGGGGAAGAAAGCTACACCGCCGGTCTGAAGTGACAAGGCCTCCAAGGCACGCTTAGCGCGGCGCTGCTTGCCTTCACTGCCCAGGATTCCAATGGTGTAGATCGTGGGGCCATTTTCATCCTGCACAGAACGGATGGCCTGCTCCAGTGATTCGCGGCTCTCGTTGTCTTCACCGTCGGTGACCACCAGCAGTACTTTCTTTTCCCGCTTGGCTGCCTTGGCGAGATGGTCAGCGGATGCAATCACCGCGTCATAGAGCGCAGTGCCGCCACGCGAATCAAGACGGTCAAGAGCTTCGTGCATCAGGTTTACGTTGTTAGTGAAGTCCTGATCCATGTAAGGCTCGTCGTTGAAGTTCACAACGAACACTTCATCCGAAGGATTGCTGGCCCGTACCAAGTTCACCACAGCCTTGGTGATGGCGGCACGTTTCTCACGCATGGAGCCGGAGTTATCCACCAGGATGCCGATAGAGACCGGTATGTCCTCGCGGCGGCACTCCAGAATTTGTTGGGGCTGGCCATCCTCATACACTACGAAGTCGGTCTTTTGCAGGTTGGTCACAAGGTGATGCTTGTCATCCATCACGGTGACCGGCAGGGTAACGTTTTGCACCCTCGTAATAAGCGTGAAACTCCCGTTGGGACCCTTGGTAACCTGGCCTATAGTGCCCGTCTGTTCCGGCTGCGGCTGGTTTGGGGGAACATTGCCGGTTGTCGCGGAAGGAGGCGTATTCGGGGTGGCCCTGGCCGAAGGAGCCGGAGTCGCGGGTCTCGCCCATACCGGCAGCGCCGGATCAGAGGGATCGATATCGGACGGCAGTGGAGTAGGCTGCACGCTGCCCTGCGCTGCCGCGGGTGTCCCCTGGTTCTGCTGTGTCCGGGCCCATGAGAACACACTTGCCAGCAGCAAGAAACAGGCCAGAGCCCATAAAACCGTCTTATTGCGAAGGTGCATAGTATCCCGTTTTGGCAAATACATTGAGATGAGGCAGCCCTTTAGGCGGAAGAAGTTTCACTTTAATCTTGCGCCAGCGACCATCTCTGGTTCTGTTGCTTGGACGGTAGCCGAGTACATATTGGTTGCGCAGCTCTATTCCAATCTTTGTAGCCACATCCGCCAGTTCATTGGGATTATTGATGGTAAACAGCCGTCCGCCGGTCACTTCGGTTACATCACCCAGCAGGGCCGGCCCGGCAGCCTCTTCAGGCTGGCTGGGATTGGGGGTGAATATGCCGATGGCGTAGATCTGGACGTCGGCTTCCTTCACCATGGACTTGATTTCGTTCTCGGTGTAGCGGCTGCGATTGTCACCGCCGTCAGAGATGATCAGAAGGGCCTTCTTGCTGTTATGGGCATCCTTCATCTTGTTCATGCCCATGTAAATGGCATCCAGCAGAGCCGTGCGCCCGCGGGGAATGGTGTACACCAGTTTGCCCTGCACGTCCTCCACCGATTTGGTGAAATCAGCGATCAGTTCGGGACGGTCCGCAAACGTGATCATGAAGAATTCATCCTGGGGATTGGCAGTCTTGAAGAACTCGATCACCGCTTCACGCGCGCGGGTGATCTTGTCAGACATGCTGCCGCTCATATCGAAGATCACACCCAGGGAAATAGGCGCGTCTTCACTGGCAAAAAATTTGGCTTCCTGGGGCTGGCTCCCTTCCATGATGGTAAAGTTTTCTTTTTCCAGCCCGGTAACGATCCGGTTCCAGTCATCGGTCACGGTTACGTTTACCAGCACAAGGTCAACATCTGTGCGAATGGGTTTGCCCCGCACCTTGAATCCACCCTCAGGAGTGGGGGTATTATCGGCCACCTTGTTGGCGTCCGGCGGCTTCTTGGGATCTGTGTTTGCACGGGGTTGGATATGAACGTCGTCGTCCTGGGCCGCCGCGCCGGCCACAAACAGAAAGAGACACAGGGCTGCCACCATTGAGCGCAGCACCTGCACGCAACAGAAACGAAATCGCTCGGGGGAACGGAATGAACCATAGCCGCGGCGTTCAAAGCGGGACATATGGAACCTCATTATTTTCGCCGATGTTACCACACTCTTCCCTGGCTGGCACACGGCAGACTGTCTTTCGCAGGGCAATCGCATTTGAAAACAGAGTTGGCGGGGAGAACCACTCTTCGACCTAAATACAATTGATTTTGATTGCCAATCCTCCCGAAACGCCGTCAAGATGAACCAATCGAGTAATCTCTATCGTGCCAAATGTCTTTGTCGCGCTGCTGATCCATGGCTGTTCCATGCCTATGGCGCAGGACGGATGACTCCACTGGCTCTGAAATTCCAAATGCGATTGCCCTGCTGTCTTTCGTCTTTCCGCAGGTTCTTGCACCTCATAAGATGTTGAAATCTCACAATCAGGTTTTCTTTTCTACTTGATAGAATTGCAAGTGTAGCTGAACCACACGGAAACAAAATATTCAGGGACAGCAGCACTGGGTTTCCCGACGAATCGCCACGGTTGCCGTAAAGGTGCCCTCCGCTGCTGAAAGAACGCCAGCAAAGGCAAATTTTGCCCGAATACGAAATTATGGCAATTACAAATTTTGGCAGTTCCGGCAATCGTGAAGGGCTCGGCCTGCGCGTTCTCCCCATCCATTTCAAATATCTTAGGCTAGAGGCTGAATAGCAGGGTTCCCGTACATGGCAGAGATAGTCCCCTTCAAAGCACTTCGTTACGACCCGCACCAGGTTCGCATTGGGAACGTGGTCACGCAACCCTATGACAAGATTACCCCTGAGATGCAGGACAAGTACTACGAACTGAGCCAGCATAACCTGGTCCGCATCATCCTGGGGCGCTCCAGGGAGACCGATAGTCCGGGGTTCAACGTCTATACCCGTGCAGCCGAATACCTGCATGACTGGCGGGCAGGCGGCATCCTGAAACAAGACCCTGAACCTTCGATATACCTCTATTCCCAGACATTCGCGGCTCCCGGCAACCATGACGTGGCCGAGCGGCGCGGCTTCATTGCACTGGGAAAGGTGCATGACTACTCCGACCAGGTGGTCTTCCGGCACGAGCAGACCCATTCCAAGCCCCGTGAAGACCGGTTGAAGCTGCTCCGCCACACCAAGGCGCATTTCGGGCAGATTTTCATGCTTTACAGCGACCCCCAAGCGGAGGTCGAGAAGCTGCTGGCCACCGAGGCCGAGCCGGACATGTTTGTGCTGGATGAATACGATGTGCGGCATCGGATGTGGCGCATCCATGACCCGGCCATTATCCAGAAGGTCCAGCAGATCATGAGCAACAAAAAACTGCTCATTGCCGATGGACACCATCGTTACGAAACAGCTCTCACTTACCGCAACGAGCGCCGTGCTGCCACGGGCTCCTCAGACCCGCAGGCTGCGCATGAGTTCGTGATGATGACCTTTATTCCCATGGAGAGCCACGGCCTGGTGATACTGCCCACCCATCGGATCGTCCACGGCCTGCCGGATTTTGACCACGAGCGGCTGCTGGAGGGCGCAAAGCGGTTCTTCGATATCGAATTCATTAATGTGCGCTCAGAAAGCCGCAGCGCCACCACCCTGCTCGAAGAAGCAGGCGCCGACGGCACCGCCTTCGTGGCCGTGGTCAGGCAGGGGCCTCACCTGCTGCGGGCGCGCAAGCGCGTGATTGAAGATGCCCTGGGCACAGTTCCATCGCGACAGCGCGAGCTCGATGTAGTGCAGTTACACAAACTTCTTCTGGAACGCATTCTTGGAATATCGGAAGAGGCGATCCGCAACCAGGAAAACATCATGTACGAACGCCATGCCTCTGAAGCCATCTCCAAAGTGCGGCAGGGCGCCAATGTGGCTTTCCTGATGAATCCTGTGCGCATCGAGCAGGTGCGTGACATTGCTTTTGGCGGCGAGGTGCTGCCGCAGAAATCCACCGATTTCTATCCCAAGCTGCTGAGCGGTTTGACTATCTATGCGCTGGAGTAGGATACGCTTTTACCGCAGCGTATCGAAGCCACAACCAAAAACCTTTAACCGCAGAGGGCGCAAAGGACGCAGAGGTAACAAAAGTAGTTGATGTGTATTGGATTTGGCAGCGTGTTGCTCCCTATAGACAGACCGCACCCATCCTTCGCTGCGCGGGAGAATTCGTCGTAAGCAGAGAAGAATTCGAACGTTAGCAATGCAGAGGACGCAAAGGTAGCAAGAGAAAGAGTTGGATATAGAATTTTGAACCGAATTTTCAGATCACCCGATCACCCGCTTACCCGATCTCCCGATCTTCCAATCCGGCTTCTCTTGCTTGCGCCGCTGGCGTTGCTGCTTGCCGTCCTTTCACTGGCGGATAACGAAAAACAACTCACCGTCTATACTCCGCAAACCAGCTATACCATTCCGGTGAACGACCGTGAAGGCCAGCTTTACCTGAGCATCATGGATTTGGTCGGACCTCTCGGCCATGCCACCATGCGCGTAGACGGCCACGACTGGAAGCTGCAGTTCAACAGCGCCGACGCCCGATTTAGCGAAGGCAAAGACAAAGCTAAAATTCGCGGAAATTCCGTTGATCTAAACGGGAAAGCGCTGGTGGTGGACAACCGGCTTCTCATCCCTGTGAAATCCTCGTTTGCGGTGCTGAGTGCGCTGTTGAAGAAGAACGTTGAATTCCGGCCTGAAGCCCGCCGCATCTTGATTGATAATGCCGCGCTTCACTTCACCGCTGAGCTGAAAAAAGGGGACAAGTCTTCTCTGCTCCTCAGCTTCAACCAGCCAGTGCATCCGGTAACCACTCAGAATGAGAACTCGGTCAAACTGATCTTCAAACGCGAGCCGCTGGTCTCTGAGATCACCAGCCAGCCCTTTGACGACAAGTTCATCCACTCGCTCAGCTTCTCTGAAGACAATGGCACGGCATCTCTAGTGATTGCCGGTGGGCCGGATCTGAACGCCACTGTGAGCGGCGATGGCAAAAGCGTAACCATCCAGAGCGCGCCTGCAATAGCAACAGCTACTCCGAGTCCGGTTCCCTCTCCGGAATCTGCATCGACAGGCAGCACCGCCAGCCAGAGCACCCAGCCCGGCATTGGACCCCAGACGCATCCTTCATTTTTGGTGCTGATCGATCCCAGTCATGGCGGCAACGATCAAGGCGCATTGCTGCCGGAAAAACTGCTGGAAAAAGACATCACGTTAGCCATGGCCCGGCGATTGAAAACGGAGTTGGAAGATCATGGCATTTCTGCACGGCTGGTTCGCGATGGCGACGTAAATCTCAGCCTGGAACAGCGCGCCGAGATGGCCAACGGTCTTCATGCAGGAATTTATATTGCCATTCATGCAGGCCTTCCGGGGAGCGGCGTGCGCATCTACTCACCGGCAATCACCTCGGCAACTGAACCTGTGGGCAAATTCCATCCCTGGGAGAGCGCTCAATCTTCCTACATGAGCCGCAGCCAGGCTCTGGCCCAGGCGGTAGCAGAAGAAGTCGGCAAAAAACAGATCAACGTGGTCAGCTTCAAAACTTCATTGCGTCCGCTCAACAACATCACCGCGCCCGCCATTGCGGTGGAACTGGCGCCCGATCCTGCTAACGTCGCCGATCTGAGCAGCCAGAAATTCCAGACCAACGTAGCTGCCGGAATTGCTTCAGGTGTGGCCCATGCCCGCGCACAACTGGAGGCGCAAAGGTGATCCCCCGCAGTATTCAAATCACCGTGGGCCTGCTGCTGCTCGGCATTCTGATCAGCGGTCTTTACATGATCAAACTCACTCATAAAGAGCAGGCCAAGACCCTGCTGGGATCTGAGGATCGGCCCGTAGCCCCACCGGTAGGCGGGAAGCAGGAACGCATCGCGATTCTGGTGGCCTATGATGAAGATCGCGCCCTGCGCTGGCGGGAAGCCAATGTCTTCATGCCCAGCGAGCCCAGCCTGCGGGCGCGTGAAGCTCTCCAGGCCGTGCTCGCGCAGTACCTGCAAAACCCCTCGCCGCATCCTCTGGGCAAAGGCGCTGATATAAAGGATGTGTATCTCATCAATCAAGACACCCTGGTGATCGACACTACACCCCAATTTGCGGATGGACACCCTTCAGGAATCCTGCTGGAAGAGATGACCCTGACCTCCCTGATTGAAACTCTGAACGCCAACGTTCCCGGCATTGCCCGCGTGAAGTTCGTAGTGGATGGCAAAGAGCGCGAAACCCTCGCCGGCCACGCCGACCTCATGTCGTTTTATCAAACCGCAGCCGTACATGAATTGGCGAAGGAGTTTCAATAATGCCGACCATCGGCGTGTTTGACTCCGGCTTTGGCGGGCTCACGGTCTTGCGCGAACTGCTCAAAGTTCTGCCGGGCGTGGATTATCTCTATTTCGGCGATACGGCGCGCCTGCCCTACGGATCGAAATCGGCCCACACGGTGGCCAAGTATGCCATCTCCAGCACACATTTTCTTGAGCAGCAGGGCGCCGAAATGCTGGTGATTGCCTGCAACACCGCCACAGCACTGGCGCTCGATGATATCCGCGCAGCCAGCAGCGTGCCTGTGATTGGCGTGGTTGAACCCGGAGCGAAGCGCGCGGCAGAGCTATCAAAAACCGGCAAGGCCGCCGTGATCGCCACAGAGGCCACCATCGCCAGCCATGCCTACCAGAAAGCGCTGGCGCAGCATGGAATCCAGGCCACAGAAAAAGCCTGTCCCTTGCTGGTGCCGCTGGTGGAAGAAGGATGGGTGGAACATCCGGTGACCGAGCAGGTGGCCCACATTTATATTGATGAGATGTTCCGCAATGGCGGACAGGGAGCGGATGTGCTGGTGCTGGGCTGCACTCATTATCCGCTGATCCGCCCATTGCTGCGCCGGGTTGCGCCGCCACAGGTACAGATCGTGGATTCAGCCGAATCCACCGCTAACCAGGTAGCGCAGCAGGTAAAAAATTGTGCGACCGCGAAAACCGGTACGCTGCGCTGTTATGCTACCGATTCTGTTGAAAAATTCCGCCGCCTGGGCAGCCGTTTTCTGGGCCGCGAAATAGAAAACATTGAGCTGATCGACATTGAAAAATAAAGAGCAAGCCATGGTGTTTCGTTCTGACAATCGCGCGCCTGAGCAGTTGCGCCCGGTCAACATTATTCCTGACTTCATCTCCACCGCTGAAGGCTCGGCGCTGATCGAGGTGGGCAACACCCGCGTGATCTGCACCGCCTCAGTCGAAGAAACCGTACCTTCGTTCCTGAAAGGCGCAGGCAAAGGCTGGGTCACCGCCGAATACAGCATGCTGCCCCGCTCGACCCTGACCCGCACTCCGCGTGAGGCGGCTCGCGGGCGCATTGGCGGACGCACGCATGAAATCCAGAGATTGATTGGCCGGGCCCTGCGCGCCGTGGTTGACCTGGTGCAACTCGGTGAACGCACCATCATGCTCGACTGTGATGTGATTCAAGCCGATGGCGGCACGCGCACGGCCTCCATTACCGGCGCTTTCGTGGCTTTGGGGCTGGCGATGGAAAAACTCGTAGAGGCGGGCACCATGACGACCGCGCCCATTCGCGATTTCGTGGCCGCGGTGAGCGTAGGCATTGTGGATGGCAATATTCTTCTCGATCTCGCCTATGAAGAAGATTCCCGCGCCGAAGTAGACCTGAATTTCGTAATGACCAGCGGCAAAAAGATCGTCGAGGTGCAGGCTACCGCCGAACAGCACCCCTTCGACGAAGCTCAATTGAAGAAGATGATGGACCTGGCCGGCAAGGGAATCGAGTCACTGATAGCGAAGCAGCGGAGCATCCTGCAAAAGCTGCCATTGCGGCAGTGAGGGGAAATGGGTCAATGAGTCAATTGGTAAGTGGGTAAATGAATGCGACCGTACCGCAGCCTTTCACTTATTCATTTACCAATTTACCCATTCCTCTTATTCGTCAACAAAGTCTTCGTCATCGAAGATGTAGGGCGCTGTCCTGATCAGTTTGAAGCGCACGCGGGAGTCGCACTGGTCGCAGGTTGGAAACAGATCCTGGCCATGCATCACTACCTCATGGCTGGCGCGGTGAGCGCGGTCATGAATGACCTCGTAGATGCCGGTTTCCGGTACTGGCTCTCCCGGCAAAAACATCTTGCCGTGTTTGGAGCGGGAACCCATGCGTCCCGGCCTGTCGCCGTGATGTTGCAGCAGTGGCCTGTAGAACTTCCTGATCGGTTTTGCGGGAATCTGTGTAGCTCTCATTTTGGGCGAATTTTATACGCTGGAAATTCATCGCGCAAGCCCAATGGGGTCCAATCTCCTTGTTTGATAATTAAGTCGATACACATCGAAAACCATACCCCTCACTCAAAGATCATGTTTGGCGGTGCCACAAATCTTTGATATGCTTGGATTTGTATTGCAGTCGGTAGACGCCGCATTTCGTGAATACCCTTTATGGCAAATCCTGTAATTGAAAAAATCGGTGCGGTCGATAAGGTGAAAGCTGCTGGACGTAAGTTTAGCCCCGGAAAACTCTCAGGGATGAGTGCTGTCTCTGACGACCGTGGTGTCATCGCGGCTGCCGCTATGGACCAACGTGGTTCTCTTCGGAAAGCCCTTGCAAAAGAAAAGGGCAGCGAGATCACCGACTCGATGATGGAAGAGTTCAAGTCCATTGTAACCGAAGTTCTGACCCCATATGCCAGCGCCATCCTGCTTGATCCGGAGTGGGGACTGCCTGGCTCCCGCAAACGCGTCAAGAATTCCGGCCTGCTGCTGGCTTATGAAAAAACGGGATATGACAAAACCGGGCCGGGCCGCCTTCCAGACTTGTTGGACAACTGGTCTGTCCGGCGACTGAAGGAAGAGGGTGCGGACGCTATCAAGGTGCTCCTCTATTACACACCCACCGATGGTCATGCCATTAATGACAAAAAACACGCTTGGGTGGAGCGCATTGGCGATGAGTGCCGCGGAAACGATATCCCCTTCTTTCTAGAGTTCGTTGGTTATGAAGAAGGCGTAGATGAAAAGGGCTTTGAATTCGCCTGCAAGAAGCCGGAAATCGTCACGGAGTCGATGGCCGAATTCACCAAAGATCGCTACGGCGTGGATGTAATGAAGGTGGAAATTCCGGTCAATATGAAATTTGTGGAAGACACAAAATGCTTTGGCGGACAAAAGGCCTACTCGCGCCAGGAAGCCATGGAGCACTTCCGCAAGGCGGCCGCAGTGGGTACCAAGCCGTTCATCTATCTTTCTGCTGGAGTAAGCAATGCCGAATTCAATGAATCACTGGCTCTGGCTGCGGAAGCCGGAGTGAAATTCAACGGCGTCCTCTGCGGACGCGCCACCTGGAAAGATGGCATTCCGGTCTATGCGAAGCAGGGAGCCGAGGCGTTCAGCCAGTGGCTGCAAACCGAAGGCGTAAAGAACATTCAGAATGTGAATGAAAAGCTGAAGGCTGCTACGCCATGGTTTGCGTAATGCGGATTAAGGCCAATTTCTTTTTTTGAAGCCCTACTTTGCACCAGCGGTAGCAGCAGTAGCAGTGGGAGTAGTAACGGCAACCGGAGGAGCTTGCGGTTTTCTTTCTTCGAACTGATCAATAAAAACTTGATTACGGGCCACAAAAGCAGTGAATTCCTCTGCGCTGTTACCATCGATAATTTGAAATTTAAGTTCCCTGAAAGCCTCTATACTTCGCTGTTTTTCACTCTGCAAACATCCGATACAAAAAGCGATTGGATGCATTGTATAAAACTGCTCCCACGTAAACTCATTATCTAAAATGAAATGACACTTCCCTACCTCAATCTCACAGTCAATTTTATCGGCGGTGAGAAAGAGCATCATGGCAACCTTAGTGTCATACATAAAGCGTTTAAATATTTTGTTATGGTAACTTCCTACGTGAGGACCATAACAGTCAGCCAGTTCCTGCCTGAATTTTTCTCGGGTTGCTTCGTCCAGGTTTGGTCTGAAAATAAGCTGGTGATTTTTTCCAATCTGCACGCCTGACGCCGCTCCAAGAAGTAACGTGTACTCTCCTCCGGCTCCCGGACGGTAGGAGTGCTCAAGCAATTTCCTTATATCTTCTTTCGCGTCCTCATTAAGTGGAGTCCCCTTATAGTCTGGGTTTAATGCAACCTTCTTTTCCAGCCCGCCGTACCAAGCGCCGAACTTTTTCTCACTTGGGGTACTCCATGGGAATGGGGAACACGGAATACGCATTTTGAGCCAGAACAGCAAATATGCAAGAACATTGTTGGTGTTGATTTTGATATTTGGCGCACCACCTGGGCTTATATGCACAGCATCTGCAAGTGCTGTCGCCAGGTCTTTTGCCACGTAAGCTACTGTAGAACCAGATTCAAAAAATAGGTTGATATGGTCCTCTACAATCCTGTTGGCATAACGCTCTCGGAAACACTTTGCTAAGGCACGTTTTTTTTCAGCTTCTTCCGAAACGCGGGAATACAGAGTCTCAAATCCGCGCAACTCGTTTACCAGATCAACGATAAATTCATTCGCGGCTGCATCGACAAATGTAGGATCTTCAGGCTCAGGGATAAACCCGCGTTTTTGACATTTAGGGAGATTGTCCGTGAGGGCCTTCAAAACATGATATTTGAAGTCGTGGTCTTCCGTCTTCCAAAACTGCCTATGATGCTTCACAAGGCGGATGTGAAAGTGCTCCAGCTTACGTTGGTTGTCATATCTCTCTTTTTTCTCATGTTCAACTTCATCTTTTAAATGGCTTCTACGTACCATGATCTCATCTGGATGCATCTGTAGAACCAGAATCTCGAGATTGTTCTTGAGGGCCAGATTATATTCCAATTCAGTGTAGCTGATTTCATACTTGGGAGGAACTAACTCTCCATAGCGGGGGCCGAGTATTAATAAATAGATTTGGCACTGCGACATTACCTTCTGGATCAGATCTAGATCGTTTTCTTTCTGTGCTGCAAACCGCTCCAGGGCAATAGGAATGTGTTTGAGGTCGGCGATGACTTCAATCGCCTGCTTTCTTTGCTGTTGCAAATCTGTAAAAGTTGAACTTATGAATATCTGGTAGCGGCGATCAATGGGCTGATTCTCCCCTGACATATTCCAGCACCTCAAAAAGATTTATCCTGTAAGCATTGGCATTATATTCCACGATAGTAAGATTTCTCTCTAAAATTGCCAGGGCAATCGCATTTGGAAATTCAGAGCCAGTGGAGTCATCCGTCCTGCGCCATAGGCATGGAACAGCCATGGATCAGCAGCGCGACAAAGACATTTGG
>QHVI01000085.1 GCA_003223515.1 Candidatus Angelobacter sp. Gp1-AA117 | reverse complement strand
GATGCAGATGATGAATCGTCTCCGGCTCTACAGTCTTGTTGAAACCAACATCTTCCACGGTTGCACCCACCAGAATCTTTCCGGAGCTGCGGGGGACCAGATAAACCTCGGGGGCCCGGAACACATGAGTCAGCAGCCTGTCTGTTTGAGGTTGAAGATAGAGCATCTGCCCCTTGCGGGGCTTCACCGGCGAGCCTGACCATGCTCCGCAGCAGTTCACGGCCTGGCGAGCCCGCAGAGGTTCGCCGCCCGCAACAACTTCCACGTGAGAAGCCCTGGACTGCATCTGCTCCACGGCTGCGTGGCTGCGCACGTCCACTTGAGCCTTCTGCGCCGCTTTCAAAGCCGCCTGCATCAGCAGCTCAGGATCGACACTATCTTCCTGCAGAAAGAATGCTGAATAGTTCTGCGGCTGCAGAGACGTCTCCAGGCGCCGGAGTTCTTCAGGCGTAAGCTTGCGATGGGCCGGTGGTGCTTCTGATTCGGCCAGCAGAGCTATGCTGCCATGCTGGCGGAAATCCACGGACATGCCGGAGAGATTCTCAATCCGGCGCACGAACTCAGGGAATATCCGGGCGCTTTGCAAAACCAGAGGCCGCAGCGCAGGAGGCGTTTCCGGGTCGGCAGCCGCCAGCATTCCAGCCGCAGCAGACGACGATTCCCTGCCCGGTTCTCCACGCTCGAGCACCAGCACATCCGCCCCGCGCTGGCGCAGTTCCAGCGCAAGTGAGACCCCAATGATCCCTGCTCCTGCGATGATGATGTCCCAGGTCTTGAACAACTTCTTGTTACCTTTGCGTCCTTGGCGTCCTTTGCATTGCTAACAATCAAATTCGTCCGAAGCTGCGAAGAATTTCTGGTGTTTTTCTTCGCTCTTCCCCAATCTTCTGATTCGCGTAAATTCGCCCGGATTCGCGTCATTCGCGGCTTACTTGCCTTCCTCTGCGCTCTCTGCGTTCTCTGCCGTTAAGCCACTCTGACAAGCCTCTCTTCGGCGAGCTTGTCAGCGGCCTTGTACGTAGGGATGTGTTCACGCTCGGCGATGGCAAAAATCTTCAGGAGCGTGTCGTAGATCGCGTCCAATTTGGCAAGCATGCGGGGCACGTCCCAGCCCATCATCTCGATGCACGATCCGGAGATGATTCCTCCCGCGTTGGCTGCATAATCGGGTGAATAAAGAATGCCATGCTGCTCCAGCATGTCTCCGTGCCGGGGCTCCAGCAATTGGTTATTGGCTCCCCCGTTCACAATCTGAACGCGCAATTGCGGTATCGTCTGGTCATTGATGATGCCGCCCAGCGCACAGGGCGCAAAAACGTCGGCCTGGGCTGAGTAAATTTCTTCCGGAGCGACGGCCGTGGCCTTGTATGCAGAGGCTGTCGCGCGAACACGCTCCTCGTCTACGTCGGTAACGATCAGCTTTGCTCCTGCGCGATGCAGTTCGCCGGCGAGGTGATGACCGACATGGCCACAGCCCTGAACTGCAACTGTTTTTCCGGAAAGATCATCGTTGCCCCAGCAATGCCGGGCTGCAGCCTGCATGGCGCGAAACACACCCCAGGCAGTTCGTGGAGACGGATCGCCGGAACGGTCCTGTAATCCAGCCACATGATTGGTCTCGCGGCGAACAAATTCCATATCCGCCGGGCTGGTGCCCACGTCTTCAGCGGTGATGTACTGGCCATGCAGTGATTCCACAAAGCGGCCATGGGCGCGGAAGATCTTCTCCCGCTCAGCCGTCTTATTGTCGCCGAGAATGATCGACTTCCCTCCTCCGCATGGCAGCTCAGCAAGAGCATTCTTGTAAGTCATGCCACGGGAAAGACGCAGGGCATCCTGGATTGCATCGTCGAGAGAGTTGTAATTCCAGAAGCGGGTGCCGCCAACACCCGGGCCGCGAACGGTGCTATGAACAGCAATGATTCCACGATAGCCGGAAGCAGCTTCTTCCGCACATAAGACACGCTCATACCCGGGCACACTTTTTTCGACGATGTTCATGGGATGAATAGAGCCTATCAGACTGAATTCATTATTTGAAACCGCGAGGTGAAAATTGCTGTTCCATTATGGGACTCAAACCCATATATTTCTTCTCGAAAAGATAATTTCCACCTGCAAATAGGATACTCTCCCGCTTATCGGCTGATTTTGTTAAGCCAGGAGCCAGGAGCAAAACATGTCAACCAACTATATTCGCGTGGCAATCCGTGTCAGTATTCTTGCATCTCTGCTCTTCACCCTTGTTTTTGCAGCTCAGCCCTCTCAGGCAGCCTCATACACCTGCAGTACGTGCATCCAAATGGCAAATTCGTGTAGAAATCTTACCTGCGCAACGTATGGGTTCGACTCACAGGAATGTGCAGACTGCGAAGCAGAGGTAGGAAACTGCGTCGATACTTGCACTCCTTAAATAACAAAAAAATATTTGAGCGTGTGATTGCCTCATAAAATCTTCTGAGATCTGCACAAAAGTATTCATGTCGTAAACACCGGGAGAGGTTCTGCCTTCCGTAAATATCGCTGCAGCGTAAGACGAAGTCCGTCCTATACAATGCTTCTCTTATGCAGATCCTTGGCTCGCGAGTGGCTCAGCGGCTTATTATTGCAATTTTTCTTTTAGGACTCAGCCTGGCGGCAGCACCGGCTCCCCAGCAGCCTTCTACGCCATTAGGAGGAATGCGCTGGAGAATGATTGGCCCGTTTCGCGGTGGCCGCAGCATCGCCGTGAGCGGCATGGAGAGCCAGCCCAACACCTACTACTTTGGCGGCGTGGGCGGAGGCGTGTGGAGGTCCACCAATGGCGGCGTGACCTGGGAGTCGATCTTTGACAGCCAGCCCATTGCTTCCATCGGCGCGCTGGCCCTTGCTCCATCTGATCCCAACATTATTTATGCGGGCAGCGGCGAGGCCGACTGGCGCTCTGATCTCACGTATGGCAATGGTGTCTATAAATCCAGCGATGGCGGCAAAACCTGGAGCAATATCGGGTTGCGTGACTCGCGCCACATCAGCCGTATAGTCGTCGATCCGCACAGCCCCAATGTAGTTCTGGTCGCCGCCATGGGACACGCCTATGGCCCCAACCCGGAGCGCGGCGTTTTTCGTTCAACGGATGGCGGCGCTACGTGGCAGAAAGTTCTTTATCGGGATGATAACAGCGGCGCGATTGATGTTGCTCTTGATCCTGACAATCCTCAGACCGTATTTGCCGCATTGTGGAACGCGCATCGCACTACCTGGAGCGCATATCCTCCGGTGAACGGATCGGGAGCGATCTACAAATCGACAGACGGCGGCGCCACGTGGAAGCAGATCACCGGCGGCGGACTTCCAGAGGGTGACTGGGGCCGCGTAGGCCTGGCAGTCGCGCGCGGCACGCGCGGGCAGCGCGTCTATGCGCTGATTGATACGCGCCGGGGCGGGCTCTTCCGCTCCGATGATGGCGGCCAGAACTGGATACTGGCGGGCACAGACCAGCGCATTCGCGGACGCCTGTGGTATTTCGGCGAAGTTGATGTCGATCCCAGAAACCCGGACACGGTTTATCTGCCGAACGTGTCTATCTACCGTTCAACGGATGGAGGAAAAACCTTCACAGCCATCAAAGGCGCCCCCGGCGGCGATGATTACCACACGCTGTGGATTGATCCTTCCAACCCGCAGCGCATGATATTTGGCAGTGATCAGGGTGTGGGCGTGAGCGTGGATGGCGGCGAAAGCTGGAGTTCCTGGTACAACCAGCCCACCGCGCAGTTCTACCACGTAGCTGTCGATAACCAGGTCCCTTACCGTGTTTACGGTGCGCAGCAGGACAGTGGAACGGCTTCCACCACCAGCCGCAGCGATTTTGGCTCCATCACGTTTCGTGACTGGTACCCGATTGGCGCCGGTGAGAGCGGGTACATTGCTCCAGACCCGAATGATTCCAACATCGTTTACGGCGGCGACACCTATGGAGGACTGCATCGTTTCGACCGCCGCACCGAACAATCGCAAACCATCTCTCCAGCGGCAGGGGCCGAGTTTGGGGACATGGCGCGCGCGGCGCTGCGGTTTACCTGGACCTCGCCCCTGGTGTTTTCACCGCAGGATTCGCATACGCTGTATTTCGGCTCGCAGTTTGTGCTGCGCAGCATCAACGGCGGCATGCGGTGGGAAAAGATCAGCCCTGATCTCACGGGGAGCCAGCAAGGCGCGCCGCAGGAGGGACCGCTTACCAACCAGAACGCCAAAGCCAGAGGCCATGGTGTGGTCTATACCATTGCTCCCTCACCGGTCGCGGCAGGAGAAATCTGGGCTGGCGCCGATACGGGATTAGTTCATCTCACGCGTGACAGCGGCAAAACCTGGAACAATGTCACGCCGCCTGGCCTGAGCGACTGGAGCAAGATCAGCCTTCTGGACGCATCACACTTCGATGCGGGTACGGCGTATGCCGCCGTGGATCGTCATCGCCTGGATGATATTGCTCCTTATATTTACCGCACGCATGATTTTGGCAAAACCTGGAGCAGTATCACGCAGGGCATTCCCGATGGCGCTTATGTGCGCGCCGTTCGCGAAGACCCAATGCGCAAAGGGCTGCTTTTTGCCGGAACAGAGCTGGGTGTTTATCTTTCCCTGAATGATGGCGACTCCTGGCAGCCTCTGCAACTGAACATGCCTGTGGTTCCGATCCATGATCTTGTGATTAAGAATAATGATCTGGTGGTCGCCACCCATGGCCGCTCCTTCTGGATTCTCGATGACATCAGTCCGTTGCGACAGCTGACCGGCGAGGCCACGTCTGTTCATCTGTTCAAGCCTGCTACTGCTGTGCGGGTGCGCCCCAACGTAAACAATGACACGCCGCTCACGCCGGAAGTACCGGCAGGAGAGAATCCCCCGACAGGAGTAATCATTTATTACTCGCTCACTTCTCCCGCACAAGGTGAAGTTACACTTGAGGTTCTTGACCAGAGCGGCAAACTGATCCGCCGCTACTCCAGCAAGGATCGCGTGGCTGCGCCTGATCTCAGCAATGTTCCATTCCCCGGCTACTGGTTCCGCCCCGTTGAGTCCTTGTCTGCGGAACCGGGAATGCACCGCTTTATCTGGGATTTCCGCTATCCAGCACCATCAGCGGCTAGCCGTGGATTCAGCATGGCTACGGCTTTTGGACAGAACACCCCCAGCGAACCGGAAGGACCACAGGTGCTTCCCGGTAAATACCAGGTGCGGCTCAGCGCAGCCGGGCAGACTCTTACCCAGCCAGTAGAGATTGTGATGGACCCGCGGGTAAAGACCCTGCCTGCCGATTTGCAGAGGCAATTCGCGCTGGAAATGAAGATTTACACCGCCCTGCAGCAGGCGAATCAGGCGGTGGCTGAAATTCGTGAATTCCTGAAGAGAAGCGATTTGAACGAAGCGACAGCCAAAAAAGCGGCAGCGATGATCGGCGCGCAAAGGCCTGGGGTGGCTGAAGAAGCGGAAGACGGCGCAAACCGTGCTGCATTGACCCGTGTTCAAGGGACTCTGGGGCGATTGCTGGTGGTTGCAGATAGTGCCGATGCAGCGCCGACAGCCCAGGCGACCGAAGCTGCCAATAATGCCCTGGCCCAACTGCAATCAGTACTGGCGCAATGGCAGAAGCTTCAGGGGCACTAGTGCTCTGACCGTGGGGAAGTTGGAATCAAGCCAGCGAAGCTGGCAAAATTCTAGCCCACAGCGCAAGCTGTGGGTTTGAAAATAAAGGAGATTGTGAGCCCGCGAAGCGGGCGGCATAAATGCGTTTTAGCGCAATCAGAACAAATGGTGGAAGAGCGGGCCTTCAGGCCCGCGTTAAAGGCCTCGCGGAAAGGGCTTCAGCCCTGGCGGCAATGCCTTGAGCATGTATGCGATGGGTAATGTTCTAATGCACCAAGTCGTCCACTCCATCCACCGTTCTTAACGAACGATGTTCCAGTTTCAGGCACAAGTGTAAAAAAACTCTTGTGGTCTTCAGGAAAACGAGTAGACTTCACGTCATATCAATAGACAATCGAATTTTTGACGGTTGCATCACGGTTAACTGCCATATCTGTGGAAAAGTGGAGTACCGGGCCGCACGGAGTTCCATTTCATGCAACAGCTAGTCATTCTTGCGCGTTGGGAAGTCTACCTGCTCATCGGTGGCCTGTTCGCCATTATCCTGTACAAGATCCTCAGTGGCAGTATTGATTTGAATGGATTATTGACTGGGGACAGCCGTGACGGTTCCGAGTTCTTCAGTCCAGGAAGAGCTCAGATGCTGGCTTTCACTAGTATCACTGCGTTTAATTATCTGATGGAGGTGGTCAGGTCACCATCTCTTCAGGCGTTACCGACAATTCCGCATTCCACACTTGCAATTCTTGCCGGAAGTCATCTTGTGTATCTGGGTGGCAAAGCCCGCAGCATGCTCCTGGGCTCAATTTCTGAATATCTGCGAACGGAGGTTTTCAATGCCCGAGGCAACAACAAACAATCCGAATAGGACCCCAAATTATCTCCAGATCATTGGTCTGGCGGTAGTAGTCGCAATCATGATGTGGCTGTTTTTCAAGGGCGGCAACGCTGAGCACAATCTGAAACTGGCCATTGGCTATAGCCTGCTGTTCCTGCTCCTGCTCTGGGGGCTTGCGATCTTTGTCGACATTCTCAAAGGCACCATCGATCTGAGCGGAATCCTCAGTGAAGTCGGCGGCGGCGCCAGCATGTCCCGCTTCCAGTTGCTGATCTTTACTTTTGTCATCGCCCTGAGCTTCTTCCTGATCGTGGTTTCTACCGGGGGATTTCCCCAGATTCCAACCGAGGTGCTCACTTTGCTGGGCATCAGCGCGAGCACCTACGCAGTCAGTAAAGGAATTCAAATAGGCAGCCAATCACCTGCGGGCAAGCACCCCACTGAAGTCGTGGAAGAAACCCATACTGCAGTAGAGGCTGAAGAGATTAAAAAGTAAGCTGCCAGGAGAAGAGTATGGCTGATCAAGCTAAGACAAGAGTCGTAACAAGACGAACCACCCGTAAGCGTCCGGGAACGACTGATGGCAGCGCCTCTGCATCGGACACAGGGAGCAAAAAAGTAAGCAAGGGCCGCCGCGCCACGCTGGGCGCAATGGCCGGAGCGATTCCTGTAGCCATCTCCCTGCTCGGTGGCTCAATGCATTCCGGTAATGCTCCCACTGGCCCAATCAATCCAGTGAACACCACCGCTGTGGCAACAGTCTTTCACGCATCATGCAGCTTGCCATTTAATGGAAATCTGAACCCGGCAATTGACAACAAGTGCTCGATGCAGGGCGGAAGCTCTGATCCTTCCAAGCAACAGGAAAGCGAATCGAAGAATGACTTTTGTTCTGAGACCAATTCGCCGGAAGTTTTCGATCACCAGCAGTTGGTCGATCTGCAGACCAAGTCTACTGCCGCACATCTGAAGAAAAGCATTCCTGACCGTAAGGTGCTGGAAGACATGGGAGAAGGCAAATATGTGAGCTACATTGCCTTTGTTAAAGGCGCCCACTACTCTGATGTCAATGCCGGTGAAGCGGTCAATTGCAATATTCCCGGCAACGACACAAATGATATCCACATCGTCCTCGTACAGAATCCTAACGACGATGAATGCCTCAGCACCACAGCCGAAATGAGTCCCCATTTTCGTCCGGCTGCCTGGACCCCTGACAACATCATGAAAGCCTCAGCCGGACATCCAATCCGGGTAAGGGGCCACCTCTTCTACGATGGAAGCCATTCTCCCTGCACTGCGACCTCACGGCCCAATCCCAAGCGTGCGTCGCTCTGGGAGGTACACCCGGTTTATTCCTTTGAAGTGTGTAGCCAGCAGACCATAGCGGAATGCCAGGGCAATACCGCGGAATGGACGCCGCTGGAAAAAGTATTTGCCTCAGAAAGTGACGAACAGTAGCAGAGCTGGTTTCATAAGCTATTTTTCGTTTCCTCTGCGTCCTCTGCGCCTCTGCGGTAAAAGGGGTTTAGTTAGCTGTGCCTCCGCGATGCTGCGGGTCTTCCATCTATAATTCCCTCAACATGCACACAGCGGAGATTGTCATCATCGGCGGGGGAATTGTCGGCTCCAGCATTGCTTACCATCTCACCACATCCGGATGTAAGAACGTCGTAGTCATCGAACGCGAGAGCGCCCAGGGCAAGGGGTCTACGGGGAAAAGCATGGGAGGCGTGCGGGCGCAGTTTGCCACTCCTGTGAATATCCAGATGTCGCTTTATTCAATTCCCTTCTATGACAGCTTTGAAGAGCGACTGGGGCATCCCTCCGGATACCGTCCGCAGGGATACATGTTTGTAGCCACCCGGCAAGCACATCTCGATTACCTGCAGGCTAACTTCGAGCGCCAGAAAGCGCTTGGACTGAAGAGTGCCCAGATCATTGCTGCCGAAGAGATTATCCGCACGCTTCCACAATTGCGATCCGATGACATTCTGGGCGGCAGCTTCTGCTCGACTGACGGCTTTGTCGATCCTTACAGTGCGATGACCGGATTGATGACTCGCGCGATTGAGCAGGGCGCGGCATTATGGAAGAACTGCGAAGTCACCGGCATTCTGCGCGATGGGCACGGCATCTCCGGAGTTGAAACCAGCAAGGGCCAGGTTGCAACCCGCACGATCGTGAATGCTGCCGGGGCCTGGGCGGCACAGATTGCGAAGTTTGCCGGCATCGATCTTCCCGTGGAACCTCTGCGCCGCATGCTGGTACCCTCCGAGCCTTTCAGTGAGTTCCCGCATTCCTCTCCCATGGTGATCGACATGAGCACCGGCTTTCATTTCCGTCCCGAAAGTCGCGGCTTTTTGCTGGCATGGAATGATCCTGAAGAAACCCCCGGATTCAAAACCCACTTCGAAAATTCATTCATCGAAAAGATCCTCACGCATGCTGCCAACCGCGTCCCTGCGTTTGAAAATCTTCCAGTCAATCCGAAGAAAGCCTGGGCAGGACTCTACGAGATGACGCCCGATCATCACGCAGTGCTCGGGCCGGTGGAGAGTCTTCCCGGATTCTTCTTAGCTAACGGGTTCAGCGGACATGGCGTAATGCACGCTCCAGCCACAGGCAAGATCGTCTCTGATTTAATCCTGCAGGGAAAAACCGATGTTGTGGATGATGTATCGGTGCTGGGCTATGACCGGTTCGCCAAAGGCGCGTTGTTGCATGAGACAGCCGTGCTCTAGCTTAAGCCAATATATATATATTTCAGATGACGATCAGACCCGCTTCAAACATCTATACTTTAATTGACATTTCCTTATTTCTTAGTAATAATGAATATACTAGAATAAGCGGAGGAAAAGGAAATGGCGATTGCAAGATGTTCCGGTGGAGGAATGCCAATCGGGCATAAAAATACCTATTCAACGCGGCCGCATATTCCAATTGGGTGGCCTAATAGTGCAGTGATTTGCGGCCGCGAGTCGTGTCGCAAGCCCGGCTTGATATGGCTGACTCTGGAAGAAGAATATGCCTATGATAATGGCGAAAGAATTTTCGAATTGCCCACGCGTTCGATAAAAGTGCTGGTCAAATAATAGGAGGGGGACATGGCACATTCATCAACCATTTCAGACATTAAAGTGGCCGATGAAGTTTGGATTGTAACTGCAATGCTTCATAAGGAACATCCTGAACGACCTGATTTTACAGTCGATGAAATCGTAGCGCGAGCTAAGCAGGAGGGCCAGAATATTCCCTACCGTGCTGGAATATACGTTCATATCGTGCAGCATTGTGTCGCCAATCGTCCTCCCAACCCAGGCCGTTATCGCATGCTCTTTGAAACTGGCCCAGGTCGGCGGAGGCTTTTTCGTAAAGGTGATACATATCACCCGGAACGTGAGGGTTCAAAGATTACACCCAGGAGAGAAGATATCCCTTTCTATGATGGATTGTTGAATTGGTACAACGATTGGAGCACGCGGACAACTCGCGCTACGGCTGAATTGGATCCTCTGCTTGCCTTGCGTGGTTCCGGAAAAAAGCTCTGGGCTGATGAACATGCTGATGAGTATGTGCGGCGTTTGCGTGAGGGCTGGGAATGAGCCGGATTTTCTGGGATACAAATTTATTTATTTATTTATTTGAAGATTACGGTCCACTCTCTAAAGCCACAGCAGAACTACGAAAAAAAATGCTGATACGCGGTGATCAGTTGTTGACTTCGACCCTGACGCTCGGAGAAGTTCTCGTCAAGCCTTTGGAGAAGGGCGATATGGTTTTATGCTCCAGATATGAATCCGGTATCACGGCTGCTGCTCTGATGGTAACCTTGGATACTACGGCGGCCAAAATTTATGCCTCTCTCCGATCCGACCGGAGTCTGCGAGCACCCGATGCCATCCAGCTTGCGTGTGCAGCAGGCACCGGAGTTGACCTTTTCGTCACAAATGATACCAGGCTGCAAGGAAAGCATGTAAATGGCATCCAATTTATTGTGCAGCTGGATCGGGTCCCAATCTAAGACTTTGAGCAACGATTCTCTGGTTGCTCGATGACAGGCGCGTTACTGCACGAGACGGCTGTGCTGTGGCCTAGCTGTTGGCGCGGTAATTCACCGCAATCGACGCAAAGGACGCGAAGGAACCAACGTGAACTGTGTCACACTATCGTTGCCTATATGAAGAAGTCTTGCATTCTCCTGTTTCTGTTCCTCGGCATGCCGATTGTGCTCACTGCACAAAGCAACGAACAACTGGGCAAAATCAGCTTTCCTGTTTCCTGTTCGTCTGAGGTGCAACCGGCATTTGAACGGGGTGTGGCCCTGCTGCATTCGTTTCAATATGCCACGGCTGAAGCAGCTTTCGCTGAGGTAGCCAAAAAAGATCCGCAGTGTGCCATGGCCTACTGGGGCCAGGCCATGAGCCTCTATCACCAGCTTTGGGGATGGCCCAAAACAGCGGAGATGAGCAAGGGCCATGATTTGATGGAAAAGGCCGACAAACTCGCTCCGAAGGACGAGCGGGAGCGGCTTTATATCCGTGCGGCATCGGAGTTTTTCAAAAGCAAGCAAGGCCTGGAGAAATCAGATCGGGTGAAAGCCTACTCCAATAGCATGGCCAAGCTGCACAAGAAATATCCCGGTGATGTTGAGGCCACCACGTTTTATGCGCTTTCGCTGATCTCCGGATATCGCAAAAATAAAGATTCCGGCAAAGCCCAAACGGAAGCGGTTGCAATCCTGAAAGAAGTTTTCGCGAAGAATCCTGATCATCCCGGAGCAGCCCACTACCTGATTCATGCCACCGATTCGCCCGGCCTCGCGCCTGAAGGGCTGGAAGCAGCGCGGCGATATGCCCGGGTTGCTCCTTCATCGGCCCATGCCCTGCACATGCCGGCCCATATCTTCAGCCGCCTGGGCTTGTGGCAGGACATGATCGATTCCAACGTGGCCTCGGCTGCCGCAGCCGCAGAAGCTACAAGAAACAATGTGGATAACGAAGCCAGTTATCAGCTTCACGCCATGAAGTACCTGCAATACGCTTATGAGCAGACGGGAAGAGATGCTGACGCCCGGCAGGTGATCGACGATGTGAAGAATGTTCCCGGAATAAAGCCAGAGGACATTACCGATGATGGCAGCGTGATGCAGGCGTTATACGCGCTGGAAACACACAACTGGGAGGCTGCCTCGCGGCTTTCCGACTCGGCGCCGACTGTGCGCTTCTCCAGAATGCGGGTGTTGTGGGCGCGGGCTATCGGGGCAGCGCGGCTGGGCAACAAAGATCAGGCACAGAAAGATATGGAGAAGCTGCGAAACGAGATGAATGCAGATCATCAGGATCCAGCAACCAGTCCGCGAGCGTTGGAGGCGGAAGCGTGGATCGCATTCGCCTCCGGCCAGAGCGATGAAGCCGTGAAAAAGATGCACGCTGCTGCCAGGCTGGATGAATTCGGAGTGGACGCTGCCAGTCTTCCGGCGGCAGAAATGCTGGCCGACCTGCTGCTGGAACTCAAGCGCCCTGCAGAGGCTCTGGAAGCTTACGAAGCTACCCTGAAAGACGCGCGTAACCGATTCAACTCTCTTTACGGAGCAGGACGCGCAGCCGAACTTGCGGGGAAAGAAGACAAGGCGCGCCAATACTATGCCACATTGATCAAAGTGACAGCACCGCAGAGTGACCGGCCCGAGATTCAGCAGGCCAAAACGTATCTGGCCGGAACTGTCACGGCGGAAAAGCAATCGACAAAATAAAAAAGGGGAGCCGGTTAGCTCCTCCTTTATTCCAGCCAGCCTATGACTACCCTCGACCGGCTGTGACCTGTCTGGCAGGACGAGTGCCAACAATGTCTGATACATGTATATCCGGCCAGGATGAAAACTGCGCATATAGCGAGTGAAAATCTGGTTAAAACTAACGGTCATTCTCAGGAATTGTGAAGCTTGATCGGTCTGAATTTTCAGTTTCTCACCCTGCACATATCCATGTAGAATGTCCCGTTTTCAGATTGATGGGGGTTAGTGATGAAATATGCCGCTGAACTGTTCGGCACATTCGTATTTCTTTTCTCGGGTCTTGGTACTGCAGTCCTTGACGGAAACAATGTTGGCCATTTAGGCGTCTCTCTGGGTTTTGGGCTGGCGCTGCTCGCCATGGTATATACGGTGGGCCCAATTTCCGGTTGCCATCTGAACCCGGCGGTAACGTTTGGCATGCTTTTAAGCCGCAGAATCAGCAGCGTACAGGCAGCGGGCTACATGGTGGCGCAGGTCGCAGGCGGGGTTCTTGCAGCCGCATTCGTATGGGTGATCGCCAATGGGAAGCCGGGATTCCAGTTGGGAGACTTTGCCGCCAATGGATATGGCCAGCACTCACCCGAGGGATACAGCATGATGGCTGCGTTCCTGGTGGAGATGGTTCTTACTATGGTGCTGGTGATTACTGTACTGGGTTCCACCGATGAGAAAGCTCCCGTTGGATTCGCCGGGCTGGCAATTGGCCTGGTTCTCGCGGCAATCATTCCCAAAGGAATTCCCGTAAGCAACGCCTCTTTCAATCCTGCCCGCAGCATTGGGCCAGCAGTCTTTGTAGGCGGATGGGCCATCAGCCAGCTCTGGCTCTTCATCGTCGCTCCAATGATTGGCGGCGCGATTGCCGCCGGAGTCTACATGACGATCAGAGAATCGGCTACGCTCATCACGGCCAAACGCGCGGAGCAGGCACTGCCGAGCGAGCAGGCGGAAAGACGGAGATAGCCCAGCAAGTGGGTAAATGGGTAATTTGGTAATTGAGTAATTGAATCTCAGGTGGAGTGAATTGCAGTGATCACGCCGGGGTTTCATTGACCCATTTACCAAACGGAAGTATGTACTTTACGCAAGCAGCCATCGGTAGCAAAATTTCTTTGGACTTTCGCTATTTTTTCGTTGCGGTCTGCTCACTGGTTTGGTATTGATGGATGCGAGACGCGCCACTGAGCGAACAGTGACGCGCCTCTAACCAAAACTACACGTCTGAGGTGCAGAATGGCTGTCTCTAATGTTACCAGTCCCACCAGCTTAACTAAACTCAACTCCTACTCCCTTCTGTTCAACGTAAACCGCTCAATGCGTAATGCCTGTATCGCACTGCATGACCTTGAGGCATTGGGAATCTTCAATGCGGAGCAACTGAAAATCTACCGTGGTCTGACGCGAGAGCTACAGTCCCAAATCAACGTCGAACTGCTTGAAGACCTCCAGAGCATGGAACTGAAAGAAGCAGCCCGTTGGGGCAAGGTCAGAACCGCATGGCAAAAATGGCTTGAGGGAGAATGACAGACACTAAGACACTCAGCCCACCTGCCTCAACAGGTGGGCGTTTTATTTGGGCCAGCCTTTGATGGGTTTCTTCTTTTGCAGGGACTTCTTTACTGCGTCTTGCCAGTCACCTTCGATCTTGAGTATGTCCGGTTTTGGCCCAGGAGTTTCCTTGCTCTTGCGTTTCTTTGCTCTCTGGTTTATGCGCTTCTTTGGCATACTCAGTTTCCTCTCGTAATTGGCGGCTTGTACATCAACCGCTTTCCTTCGGAAGACTGCACCGCCAATATGGTGCGTTCTCCGTCATTCAGTTTGCGATTATTCCAGAGAAAATCATAGTGCCAAAGATAGCGATGCAGGTATTCGTCACTGACGTTATGGTGAATTCCAATAATTCCCCGCTTTACTAGAGCATGGCTGCTCTCTGCCGTGTTCACGTGAACATCTCCACGCGCATATTCCTTTGTCGCATGGCACACGGTCTGATGGCTTGCGTACTCTGGCCCGATTTTCCGATAGGATGAAAATTCATCTGACATCAGGTGTGCGCGTCTGTCCACTTCTTTGCGGATTGCTGCCTCTATGGTTTCCGTGGTCACATTCGCTACTACACGGCGGCGTATGTCTCCACCACGTTCCACAGCAACGAACACCGGAGTTTTGCTAGTGCCTCTCCCGCGCTTACTTGTGCCCTTGTAGCGCGGCTTACGAGCGCCAACGTACATTTCATCCAATTCAACTGTTCCTTCCAGCTTCGGAGAGTCATCATCGGCCATTGCAAAGCGTATGCGATTCATCAGGAACAATGCTGACTTGTAGCTGATCTGGCATTGACGCTGAATCTCCAATGCAGCAACGCCCTTCTTGGAAGTGGCTGCTCTCCAAAACGCATAGCACCAGTGACGGAGCGGCAATCTGGATTCCTCATATACCGTGCCAATGCGTACCGTGTACTGCTTTTTGCAATCGCGGCAACGCCACAGAAACCGCTTGTTCCGTTGTCCGGTTTTCGCGTCCAGCATCTTGTAGGCATTCACACTCCCACAATACACACAGCCCGGAGTGTCACCCCAACGCTGCTTTTCCAGAAACTCCACCGCCGCCGATTCATCGGAGCAAGCTATTGGGATGGCGCGTACAACTGCCGATTTAGAGAGACTGTGCTGTCTGTAATCGCTCTTTGCTGTCATGCAAACAATTTAATACATAGCGCAACTTGCGTCAAGTATAAAAATATTGATCTTGAAAAAACTATCAAATTGATAGGTGTTTAATTCCGTCGCACAACTGATTTAGTTGTAATGCAACTTCTTTGTTCTGATGGATTTGCAGGTTGAGTCGGATGCAGGTAAGATTAACAACGTCCAGCGGTGGCGGAACAGCAGACGCGCCCGATTTGGGGTCGGGTGGGGTTCCCTGTAAAGGCTCCGTGCGGGTGCAACTCCCGTCCGCTGGACGTTTGATGGGGGCGGCTGGTGCAGGTGCTGGATTGAGACCCCACTCCTGTCGGTTCGATTCCGACCGCCTCCAACTTTTCAAAGATCGTAATGCGATACACAAAAATTAGGTTGTAATACACCTAAATTAGTACGCATCTGCCATTATGGCATTTTTGTTACAGTATGTGACAAAATAAATCTCTCATGTTTTGTAACTTTTTTATTGCTACCAAATTGGTGGGTTTCCTTCCGCTCTCTCGAATATTCCGATGATTCTCCCGTATTCTCATTTCGTCTTTTGTTCGCCACCGTGCGACAAGGCCGATTTGCGTAAAGTACATACTTCCGTTACCAAATTACCCATTTACCAATGAGCCTGGTTTTCCACAGGACGCAACCGGGATGCCACCGAACGTACATGTTTTACGTTCAATACGGTGCATGACTTTTGTAACTTCCCTAAGAAAATCATGCACTCTATCATCTTCACTATGGGATTACACAATGGAGCACAACTCGCTCCTACCGGATCGCTGCAGAGGCGTTGGCAGCGTTACAAGCTTGATCTGCCGCTCCGCATCATTGTCCATCGGGAAAAGACCACGATCGTCAATGGCCGGGGCAGCGACATCAGCGAGGGTGGCCTGCTGATCTTCGCCGGTGCGGAACTCAAGGACGGCGATGAGATCTTCGTCGAGTTTACTCCGCCTTATTCCGGTGAGCCCATTCGTGTCCGCAGTGTGGTGCGCAACCGTTCCGGTTATCGATATGGCGTGGAATTTCTCTGGCTGAGTGCGGAAGAGCATGAAAACACCGCCAAGTTCCGCAACCTGCTGCGCCTGGCAGCCAGCAACACCCTGATGTAGAAATCGTCTGCTCTCAATCCATCTTCTAACAATTTACGCAATCCCAAGATAGGCACGCCGGACGTGCTCATGGTTCAAGAGCATCTCGCTTGGGCCTCCGAGTGCGATCTTTCCAACCTCCATGACATACCCGTAGGTTGATACCTGGAGCGTGTAGTGGATGTTCTGGCCAACCAGCAGAATGGTCATTCCCTGTCTGGCAATATCGCGGATCAATCCGAAAATTTCTTCCACCAGAATGGGCGCCAGACCTAAAGATGGCTCATCGAGCATCAGCAGTTGTGGCTCTGACATCAATCCTCTTCCGATGGCGCACATCTGCTGCTCTCCCCCAGAGAGCGTTCCGGCCAACTGGCGGCGGCGTTCTTTAAGGCGCGGGAACAGATCGTAGACACGCGAAAGATTCAAATGGGCCCGGCTGCGCAACGCCGGAAGATAACACCCCATGAGCAGATTGTCTTCCACGCTCATGCCGGCCCAGAGCTGGCGTCCTTCAGGAACGAGAGCAATGTGGCGCTTCACGCGTTCTCGCGAAGGCAGCGCTGTAATCGGCTTGCCGTCCAGCCGGATGCTCCCGCCCTTCACCGGGAGAACCCCAGCGATGGCATTCAGCGTGGTGGTTTTGCCCGCGCCGTTGGAGCCGATGATGCAAGTGACGGCGTGCTTCACCACGGAAAATGAAATGCCCCACAATACCTGCGTGGCACCGTAACGCACTTCGAGATTTTCAACCAGGAGGAGCTTTTCCGGAACTTCAGGCACTGGGATGCTCCCCTGGAACAGGCTTGCCCAGATAGGCGGTGATAACGGCCTCGTTGTTCTGGATTTCCTGCGGTGTGCCCTCGGCGAGTTTTTGGCCGAAATTCAGAACGGTGATGCGATCGCATACCGCCATGACTGCTTTCATGTCATGCTCCACATACATGATGGTGGCGCCGCGTTCGCGAATGTCCTGAAGCAGGTGGAGCATGTCACGGGTCTCTGCGGAAGTAAGCCCGCCGCATATTTCGTCGAGCAGCAGGAGATCCGGGCCGGTGGCCAGCGCGCGCGCCACTTCCAGGCGCTTCTGTTGTCCCAGGGATAGAACTGACGCCAGGCTGCTGGCCTTCGCCTCCAAGCCTACGAGCTTCAGCACATTCATCGCCTGTTCACGGGCTGCGGCCGTCGCAGCAATAGGCTGCCTGCCAAAATGGACGGCTACCTGCACGTTTTCCAATACCGTCATGGCCTTGAACGGACGCACGATCTGATGGGTGCGCGCCACTCCGAGCTTCACCAGCGCCGCAGCTTTCATTCCAGTCACATCATTGCCGCGCAACTCGATGCTGCCGGCAGAAGGAGGAAAAGCTCCGGTGATTATGCTGAAGAGTGTAGTCTTCCCTGCACCGTTCGGTCCGATGAAGCCGCAGATGTGACGTTCGGGGATTTCAAAGCTCACGTCCTTCAAGGCGGCTACGCCCCCAAAGTGCTTGGTCAGCCTCTTTACTTTGAGAATCTCGCCCATATCTTCTGAAAAGTCTTCGCAATAATCCCAGCAGTCCATCCGGCTCGAACAGGATAATCAGTATCAACAGAGTGCCGTAGAGCAGCAGATGTATCTGGGGAAAGTTCGCGACCAGTTCTTCTTCCACAATACCAAAAATAACTCCGCCGAGGACTGCGCCCCAGACCGTACCAACGCCGCCGATCACCGGCATAAGCAGAATGGAGATGCTGGTGGCAAAGGCAAACACTCCCTGGGGATGAATGTAACCGGCATAGCGCGCATAGATGCCGCCTGCCATCCCGGTCAATGCTGCTGCCAGGCCATGCGTCCACAATTTGCATTGATAAGGATTCACTCCCAGACCGGCAGCGGCATCTTCATCCTGCCGGATGGCGCGCAACGCCAGCCCGAAACGGCTGCTGGAAACCAGGATGGATATGGCGACGGCGATGGCTGCTGCCCCTAATGCGGTGTAGTAATGATGAACCTGCCGGAAGGGCCCATGCTCAGAAATGCGAAAGCCGCTTGCCCCACCCGTGATGGAAAGATTGCTCATGACCACCCGCACCGCTTCAGTTACGCCGATTGTGGCAATGGCAAAGTACGGCCCACGCAGACGGAATGTAGGCAGGCCGATAAGAAAAGAGGCAATCACTGCCACCACCGCTGACGCCATAAACGCCAGGTACGGATTCACCCCTCTATCGATGAGCAGCGCGGCTGTGTACGCGCCCAGTCCATAAAACACGGCAAAGCCAAAGGAGACCTGTCCGGCGAAACCACCCAGCAGGTTCCAGGCGATGCTGGTGGTCGTCCACACCAGAGTGATGAATAAGAGACGGGTGATGTTTGGAGACAGCCCCAAAGCCGGCAGGATGATCAATACGGCCAGCAGCACCCATGGAAGAAATCCCGGGGCAAACTTCATGCCAGCCGCCATTTTCGTTTCAGCAGCCCGGCAATGCCGGTGGGAAAGACCAGCAGCACCACCACCAGCAGGCCAAAGGAAATTGCTGGCTGATATCCGGCAGGTATAAAGAGAATGCCGAAGGTTTCAATCAGGGCCAGGATCAACGCTCCAAAGGCGACTCCCGTAACGGATTCCAGGCCTCCGAGCACGATGATCACAAAGGCGCGCACCAGGAAGGGCCGTCCGAAATCAGGATTAAAGGAGAACAGCATGGCCATAAGCGCGCCTGCGAATCCCGCAAACGCAGTGCCCAGGCCAAACGTCAGTTGCGAGGTTTTCTGGTGGTCTACTCCTACAATCTGTGCCGCATAAGGATTCTGAATGAGAGCAGTGACCGATCTGCCAAACCAGCTTTTATGCAGGATGAACTGAAGAACCGCCAGGCAAGTCACGGCCGCAATAAACACCACCAGGCCCGCTGTTGGAATGGTGATTGGTCCCAAGGGAAGAGTCCGGCGGTGAGCAGTGAGAATGGCGCGATCTGAGTTGCCCCAGATCAGGTAGCCAACATTCTGCAGAACCAGCCAGAAGCCGAACATGAGCAGCAGCGAGGAGAGTGTGGGCTGGTCAGACTTGGGCAGCCAGCGCACCAGCAGCCAGTGCACACCCATACCGAAGACGAAAAATACCGGCAGCGAAAGCAGCGCACCGGCCATTGGATCAAGATGCAGCCACTCGAAAAGCTCGTAATTAAAGTAGGCGCCCAGCATCATGAACCCGGCATGCGCCAGGTTCACGATTTTCATGACGCCGTAAATGATAGTCATCCCGACTGCCACGGCTGCATACAGCCCCGCCAGCAGCAGTGCCGAAATGAGCAGGTTGATAAATTCAACTGCGGTCATTTGGCTGGGATGGGTGCAATCGCGTCACCCGTGGCCACATCTTTCGGGAACACGATATCCACTTTGTCGCCAGGTTTGTTCTGCACGATCAGGAAGCCATTGCCAACTTGCCCGTTTGGTCCGAATTTCATGGCGCCTCCGGGAAGCAGAGAGTCTTTCAATTCTACTTTGCGCAGGGCATCACGAATGGCAGTCTTATCGGTGCTGTTGGCCTGCTCGATTGCCAGTGCGAGTGCGCGCATGCCGTCGTAAGCGGTGGCCGCATACCATGAATCGGGCTCGCGTCCGGTGAACTGCTTGTAATCGTTGACGAACTTCTGTTCCTGCGGATATTGCAGCTTCTTTGACCACCAGATACCGGCAAAGATGTAATCGGTTCCCGCGCCGAGAGCCTTCTTCGCATCGGCTTCAGGCCCGCGAGCGCCGTAGCTGATCATCTGATGATGCAGGCCGTTCTGCAGATACTGGCGCTGCATGGTGATGTAGTCCGCCAGGTGAGCGTCGGCGAGAAAAATATCGGCTTTGGCGCTTTTGATTTTCTGCAGAAGTCCGGAAAAATCCGGGGAGCCGAGGTCAAATTTTTCGTTGAACACGATCGTGAAGTAACCCGGATGCTGCTTAATCCAGTCTTCAATCCCCTGGGCGTAGTCGACGCCGTGGTCTGTATTCTCCACAGCCATGGCAATCTTCAAGCCTTTTTTAAGCTTTCCTTGGTCCACCTGCGCGCCCAAAAACTCAGCGGTAATCCCGCCAAGCAAAGTGGTCGGACTGAGCGTGCCAAAGGTGTACTGGTAGCCATGGTTGAAGATGGTGCTGGCCGCCGCTCCGGTGGTGATCCAGGGAGTTTGGTAACGATCGGGAATTACGGATTCAGCCTGCCCCAGGGCGGTCGAGTAGCCGCCCAGCACTGCGGTTGCACTATCAGAGCTAATCGCCCGCTCGACCAGCGATGCAGATTTGGCCGAATCTGAGCCATCGTCGTAAAAGACCTCTTTCAACTGGAGTTTCTTCCCGTTCACTGTGAGGCCGCCCTTGTCGTTGATCTGCTTGATGGCCAGCTCGATGCCTTCGCGCTGATACTGCCCTGGCTTGCCCTCGCGCCCCGTGATGGGAAGGACCACCCCAATGGTGATACCATCACCGCCGCCGCCCTTCTTACAACCAGCAATCAAACCTGCAACAGCAGCTACAAGCAACAGGATCACAGTGAAACGGTGCGATGAGCGATTCATGGCGTCTCCTCGGTAGTCGGTAGATGGATTGATCCGTCGAAATGTTCGTGAAAATCTGCATGATACGCCTGCGGAAAGACATGGACAAGACTACACCAGAACAGCACAATACAATCAGATCGAACCATTATCTATACCGTCAGCTCCATGTTGAAGAAGAATTCAAGCCAGCGAAGCTGGCGAGATTCTTGCTCGCCCACAGCGCAAGCTGTGGGTAAAAAGAACAAAGAATGTCCGAGCCCGCTTTAGCGGGCGGCATATTTCTGTGCGAACAGGACATTATGAATGCAGGTATCAATAGCCCTGGGCAATGTCCGAAGCATTTAGGAGGTGGATTCAAGTTTCGCAGCAGACTGAATGCTTCCAATCTTTGCCGTAATGAAATCTGCAATTTCTCTGAGCGCCTGATCGGCTTCAGGCATGACTCCGGCAAACATCTGCCAGACATGAGGCACATTGGGATAGATATGAAGCTTGCTTTCCACGCCACAAGCCACAGCTTTATCGTGCAGGCGTTGAGAATCATCGAAGAGCATTTCCGTGCTGCTCACCTGTACCAGCAATGGCGGCAACCGCGTAAGATCCGCATAGAGCGGAGACGCAAGTGAAGATTTCGCTGCGGCGCCATTCAGATAAACTTTGGCAAATGCGGGACCATCTTCGGCAACGAACATGGCGCACGAGTCTGTATTGGTAGGTTGCGATTCATCAGTCAAATCAACCCATGGTGACAGGCAGGCGGCACAGGCAGGCAATGGGGAGCGTTCATCACGCAGACGGACCATCATGGCCATGGCCAATCCACCACCGGCAGAGTCACCGGCAACCGCGATGTGCTCGGCTTTGAAACCGGCTGCCACCAGCCAGTGATAGCAATTGACAGCATCATCGAGGGCTGCGGGAAATGGATGTTCGGGCGCCAGACGATAAGCAAGAGAAAAGACGCGCCAGCCCAGCAAGCGTGCCAGCGCGGTCGTAATGGGCCGGTGGGTCTGCGGTGAGCAGCTTACATAACCTCCACCGTGCAGATACAGCAGTACAGGATCATAAGAGCAAAACTTTTCTGGAGTAAGCCATTCTCCAGCAATATCGCCTGGGATTTCTTCTATCGCTACTCCGCGGGTCTGCATAAACCTGAGCCATCCTGGTTGTCCGAAGACTCTTCGTGCCCGGCGCACCAATGCAGCACTGTCATTTCGCGGCCATCCCTTGACCACGGCGCGCACCAGTTGGAAGGCGATCCGCGCGCGGAGGCTGGGTCTTTTAGTCGGCGATTCTATTACCGCTTGAATTTCAACTCCGGTCACCCGGTCACCAGATCAACCGATCTCCCGATTTCCTCACTGTGGCACTCCGGCTGGAAACAGTTTCTTCAGAAATTCCTTGTCATCCAGCATATTTTTGAATGGCGGGGAGTTCGCTTCCTCTTTCCATTGGTTATCAAAATCTTTGTTGAGATTCCTGGCCTTGTTGAACTCATCCAGCGAACCCTGTTTGTCTCCCGTAGCATAATCGAGAAAGCCAAGCTGCATGTGGCCATTGGCGCCATCAGGCCGGTATTGGATCATCTTCTGGGCCGCCATTTTTGCCTTGGGAAGATCGTTGGCGGAAAGCGCCTTGAACATCTGGTCGCCATAGTTGTAAGCCAGATTTAAATCCAGCAGGCGGCGCAGTTCGGTGAACGGATCAGGATTGTCGTCCACGTTGATGTAAATGTAGCGGTCATTGTTGATATTGCGGCCGCCGCCTTTTCTCAAAACCAGCATGGAGGCTGACTGGCGTCCACGGGAATCGCCACCGGCAGCATCGCCAGCCTTTAACGCGGCAAACAATTTTTCCGCCAGCTCTCCCTGCGTGCTCTCAAAAGCTTTGCCCATGGCTTCCGGTACCTGCGGCCCAACCAGAATGTTTCCCTGAGCCGACCAGGTTTTTCCCTGCCTGTCCCCAGCCCATTTCGGCGCATTCGGCCCGGTGTAGGCAGCCACGTTGCCTTTGGCGTCTACAATCGCGATCTGGCGTCCATCTTTGCCGGGAAATTTGTCATCTTCCATGATCTTCTGCAGTACCTGCTGCGCCGTCATTCCCTGCCGGAGCAGATCAATGGCCTGCTGACCATAGCCGACGTTCACATTGGCCTGCGTGGCCACTGCGCCCACGCCCGCCATGCCCCAGGGCACAACAGAGCCTACAGAGAAATATCTCGATGCCACCGTTACGCCCAGGTCGCCATTCTGGGGATCGATGGCGACAATGGAGAAAGTGGAAACCGGCGGAAGTGATTGCGCGCTGACCAGAGACAACGCCGCAAAAAGCACAAGAAGAACGAGTAGAATTTTTCGCATGTGGTCTCCTGATTGGATTAGAGCGGTTCTGTTCCCTCAGTTATAAGCTTCAGGTATCCAGAATATGAGAATAGTCGGTTTCTGCGATTTCCTGTGACCTCTTTTGCAATCCCAAGCTTTTTCAATCCAGCGAGCGAATTAGTAACGGTCGGCACAGACAAATGGAGCGCTTTGGCGGTTGGTCCGATTGTAATGATGGGCTTTTTCTGTATGAATGCGTGAACGCGCAAAGCCGAGGGCGCTGAGCGGCCAAGCGTCTCTATGCGCTTACGGTCTCTTTCAAAGAGATGCAGGCTTTCCGTGACCACATCGGCGGCTTGCCGGGCTGTAACCTCAATGCCTTCCAGGAAAAACGAGAGCCAGTTTTCCCACTCTCCCCGAGTTCGCACGTTCTGCAGGAGATCATAATATTGCGCACGATGAACCTTGAAATAAAGACTCGGATATAGGAGGGGCTCTCGGAGCACGCTCTTTGCACAAAGCAGCAGCGATATAAGCAGCCGTCCCAGCCGGCCATTGCCATCGAGAAAGGGATGGATGGTTTCAAATTGCGCATGAATCATACCCACCTGGATCATCAATGGAAGGTTCGCGGACTCATAGTGTAAGAACCGTTCAAAACTGTCCAGACACTCCATGAGCCGGTCTGGCGGTGGAGGAACATATATTGCATTTCCAGGGCGTGTTCCGCCTATCCAGTTTTGAGATGTTCGAAATTGACCGGGCATTTTGCCTGCACCACGGCCACCGCGAAGCAATATCTTGTGCATCTCACGAATCAGGCGCAACGATAACGGAAAGCCCTCCGCGATTCTACGCAGGCCATGCTGCATTGCCGCTACGTAGTTTGAAACTTCTTCAACGTCATGAAGGGGCACTCCGGGTATTATCTCGTTTTCAAAGAGAAGAATATCCGAAAGCGAGGATTGGGTTCCTTCAATTTGAGAAGAAAGCACGGCCTCTTTGCGTATATAGATATAGAGAAACAGGTTCGTATCCGGAATCAGGCTTGCCAGGCCATCCAGCCGCCCGAGAGCCTGATTCGCATTTTCGAGCGGCTTCTGCAGTGGCCGCATATCCAACGGTGGCGTTGGAGGCAGGGGCGGTGGCATGAAGGCCTGAACGGATTCGCCCGCAGTGGCCGTCTTGATGTACGTTCCGAGCCTCGAATTTGGCTGCGCCACTCGTTTCCCTTGATGGTTAACCCGAAATATGAACCTTGAACAAGGATTTGCGTTATTAAAGAATAGCCTTCTATCCTTTAATAAGCAATTTTGTTGTTATTCTAGCCCGGTTGGCTGACGTAAAGACACGAGTTCCTGACTTGCCGCTTCGGCATACAAGACGACTCCTACCGACCCAAGCACCACGGCAATAGCGACAATCATCATCCACGGCACCGGTTCATGATATGCAAGAGATCCCTCCAGAACTGCAATCACCGGAGTGATCAGGCTGATGCTGGCGATCTGGTAGGGCTGGATCTGTTTCAAGAGCCAGTAATACACCGCGAATGCCGCAGCCGAACCAAACGTAATGAGAAAGGCTATGGCGATAATCGCCGGTCTCGACCAATGCGTTTGCTTATGAGACTCCAGGGCCCACGTAGCCCAGAACAGGCCGAGCGAGCCAATCAGCAGTTGCAGTCCGGTGGCAACCGCAGGATCGGCATCATGCAGGCGCTTTTTGGCAAAGACCACGGACCATGCGCTGAGCAGCATGGCTGCAAGCACGGCAACGCCACCCAACAGCATGCGTCTGGTGCCCGCCAACTGGGTATAGAGAAGCACCAGCAGCCCTCCCAGGGCTACCAGCATGGCAAAAACGGCCTGGCGCGGGGCATGACGATGCATCATCAGAGGCGTAAACAGCGCTACAGCCAGCGGCATGGCGGAAAACAATACCGCCGTCATGGAGGAGCTGACATACTGCTCGGCCCAGAACAGCAGTCCGTAGGGAATGGCCATGATGGAAAAGCTCAGGATGAAGATGGCATTCCACTGGCGCTCATCCCTGGGCCATTTTGCTTTGCGAAAGCCGGCCCACGCGAATAGTATTCCAGCAGCAATCAGAAAACGAATGGCAGCGGCTTTGAAAGGTGGCACATCTGCGACCAGTGCGCGGATGGCCAGCCATGTGCTGCCCCAAACCAGGCAGAGAAAGATGTATGCAGCAAGCTGTGTGCGGGTCAACCGGGACATGGAAGAAATAGTGTAGGACATCCGGCTTCGCCAGCGGATGGTCGGGAGACCGGGTGATGGCTGCAGTTGGCGAAAATCTCAGGTAAGGAGAGAGGAATGAAAGCATTCAAAATCGGTTTGACGGCAGTGATATTTGTTGTGGAGCGCTATTCCGCTCTGTGGATCAAGGAAGCAGGGCCGGAATGGCAGGCACGCGCCGGTCTCTCTGAAGCCGACTACCAGAAGACTTTCAACGATCTTGTGAAGCAGGGATTCCGGCTCACCTGGATCAGCGCGCACGAAGCAAACGGCGCCGTCCGCTACGAGGGTATTTGGGAAAAGAAAGCCGGTGGGGCATGGGAGGCGCGCGGCAATCTCAGCAGCACTGAGTATCAGCAAGCCTTTGATAACTACACTAAGCAGGGATATCGGCTGCTGCATGTGAGCGGATACTCCAGCGGCGGCTCGCCACATTTTGCTGCCATCTTTGAAAAGTCGGCGGGCCCGGCCTGGACTGCCCGGCATAACATGACTTCCTCGCAGTATCAGCAGGCGTTTGATGAGATGTCGAAGCAGGGATACCGTCTCAAAGACTTGAGCGGGTACAACGTTGCGGGCACTGATTACTACGCCGCCATTTGGGAGAAAACCAACGGGCCGTGGTGGTGGGCCAGGAATGGCGTTCCTGACGCCGGGTGCAATTAAAAGTGCGAGTCAATGCCTGACGGACAATGCCGGGGGAGGTGACTTGCGAGGTTCTTGCAACAGTTAAGGCTGAACATTTCCTGGCGAATGAGATAAATCAACATGGGTGAATCCATTTTCGAGGAGCACCTATGACCGAACGTTTTTCCGATAGGGAGAA
>QHVI01000155.1 GCA_003223515.1 Candidatus Angelobacter sp. Gp1-AA117 | reverse complement strand
ATCAGGATCAGTCTGCCCTGCGTGCTTCCTGAGAGGAGCAACAGTTTCGGGTACGATGCGATGTCCAAGCCAGACTGCGGTGCGGGCTCTTGCAGGCGCCACAGAGATTCGGCTTTCGCCCACGCAGTCGCTCATACCTATTTTCATCTTTTCTGGGTGGGACTCAAGTCCCATGTCCGACTGCGGTAAGGTTTTGGTTGTGAGCTCGGCTGTGCTGTGTTCCTAGCCAGGAATGCTTCCCAAATCGGCATTTGCCCCGCAGATCACGATGCCAACCCGCTCGCCGGGCTTTGGCTGGTAGCGTCCGGAGAGCACTGCGGCGAAGGCTGCTGCTCCACCCGGTTCGGCGACGATCTGCAGCTTCTGCCACAGGAGCTTCTGAGCTTCGCGTATCTGCTCATCCGTGACCAGCACCACGCGCTCCACGTGCTGCTGCGCGATGGGGAACATGAGTTCTCCAGCGCGACTTGCGCCTAACGAATCCGCAGCCACGCCGCTCACGTCTACGTCTACCGGTCGCTTTGCTTCCAGCGCTTTGAAAAGAGTGGGCGCATTTTCTGGTTCAACGCCCAGCACGCGAATGCGTCCGCGATACCAGGCTGCCACGCCGCCGATCAGCCCGCCACCACCGATAGCAATCAGCACTGAATCGAGCTGCGGAAGCTGCTCTTCCAATTCCATGCCCAGTGTGCCTTGTCCGGCGAGCACGTGAGGATCATCGTAAGCGTGAACGGGCAGAGCGCCGGTCTGGGCTGCACGTTCTTTGCTGGCGGACAGGGCTTCTGCATAGACTGCGCCCGTCACGTTTACATTCGCGCCATACTGCCGCAGACGCTCGACTTTGGCTCGCGGAGAGATGGTGGGCACGAAAATCTCGGCGCGATGTCTTAATTGATGCGCAGCATAGGCGACTGCGGCGCCATGATTGCCTCCCGAAGCGGCGATCACTCCTGATTCCGGAACCGTTGAGCTCAGAATGCAGTTGAATGCGCCGCGCGGTTTGAATGATCCGGCATGCTGGAGGGACTCCAGCTTGAGAAACAGATGGGCATCGATGCCGAAAGCGCCTTCTTCCAGCGCCATCACCGGCGTCCGTCGCACATGCCCGGCAATGCGCTTCGCAGCCTGCTGAATATCAGTTGTGGAGATCACCTTTCAGTTATAGCAAGAATGTCTGCCGCGGAGACACAACCAAGGCAAAACCTTGCAACCGCAGAGGAACGGAATAATGAGGAGGACAGAAGTCAAAATCTACCCGGAGGCGCGGACCCTGAGAACACGAGAAAAGCTAATGCAATATGAGGTTCGCCGATGTTCGTCTGCTTCGCGCAAAAAGCAATCTCGTCAGCAAAATGTTAGAGGAAAGGGGGGCCACAGAGAAGCGTCATTGTGATGTACATTAAACATCATGTGTGGACGTTATCGGCTGGCTCGCAATATCTACGAACTCATGGAATTCTTCGGTGTTGAGGAATCGGATCTCAACTGGGAGCCGCACTATAACATTGCGCCCACACAAGATGTAGTTACCGTCTGCCAGCATTCCAAAGAGCCGCGCCGCGCGTTGAGCCTGATGCGCTGGGGCTTAATTCCGTACTGGGCCAGGGATATTTCTGTCGGCGGAAAAGCGATCAATGCCGTATCAGAGACGGTGGCAGAGAAGCCTACGTTTCGCGAAGCAATCCGGAGGCGGCGCTGCCTCATACCAGCCGACGGATTTTACGAATGGAAGAAACTCAGCGCCAAAGAGAAGCAGCCATATAACTCCGGCATGCAGGATAATGCCATCTTTGCCATGGCCGGGGTGTGGGAGCGTTGGAAAGATCCTTCAGGCAAGCATCTCGAATCATGCTCGGTGCTGACGACCAGCGCCAATGCTTTGCTGCAGGATATTCATCACCGCATGCCGGTGATTCTCAAGCCTGAAGATTACGATCGATGGCTCGATCCCGGAATTACTGATCCCAATCAAATGGCAGACCTGCTGCAGCCGCTGGATGCGCGCCTGATGCGCACGTATCCGGTGAGTACCAGGGTGAATTCCGTGAAGAACGACGACCCCAGTTGCGCCGAACCGGTGATCATTTCACACACGGCATCACTGTTCGGTTAAGTGCTCTACGCTGCTGTGGGAGTTGCAGAACGCAGCCACTGTTCCATTTGCTCGTGACCCGCCGACCCAGCCTGCTGCATGACGGGTTGGCCTCCAGAAAAGACGATGAAATTGGGAATCCCCTGAATCTTGTAGCGGGCCGCCAGTTCAGGATGGCGCTCTGTATCGACTTTCACTACGATGGCGCGGCCAGCCATATCCGCAGCCGTTCGGGCCACTTCAGGAGCAGCCATGCGGCATGGACCGCACCATGCTGCCCAGAAGTCGGCCAGCACCGGCACACGCGCCTCGCGCACGATGCTGTCAAGCTGTTCACGATCTACTTCCAGGGGTTCATTCACCGGAGGCAATGGCGCTTTGCATTTACCGCAACGGCCAGTGTCGCTGAGATGCTTCTCGGGAACCCGGTTCTTCTGTCCACACTGCCTGCATTGCCGTACGATAGCCATATAGACTTTAGATGCTTATGAGCCTATACCAGACTTGCGTTCACTCTTGCTCTGGTGGCTCCGCTTTGATCTCTCGCCTGCAAGCTGTTCAGGAAGCATCAGACGTCTAATGCTGATACACATGAACGTCATGTGCTTCCTTTGCGCCCTTTGTATTGCTATCAATCAAATTCGTCTCAAGGTGCGAAGAATTATCAGCGAAACTTGCACGTAAAAAATTCGCGTAAATTCGCGCGCTATTCGCGTCATTCGGAGCGCCAGGCGAAGTCTGCCTGATCTTGTGAACTGAAAGGAGTTCACCTTGTAAATTGCCTATTCGACAAGTAGCCCAACGAGCGCAGGAAGGAGCGATTCTTCCGGTGAAGCCTCGTGCGGCAAGCCTGTGAGCCGTAACGCAAGTGAACCCGGTTCGGCCTCGTTA
>QHVI01000084.1 GCA_003223515.1 Candidatus Angelobacter sp. Gp1-AA117 | reverse complement strand
TGGTTGTAAGCGTTGTAATCAACGAGGAGATCTGGTACCCGGGGCACACAAGCCTCTCGTCCGTAAGCAAAAGGCTATCCCGTGTTATTGGTTCTGCTTCTGCCGGCGCATGTAGTCCGCGAGGGCCGGCCAATTGATCTTGATGTCGCGGTAGACTAACCCGATAAATCCGGCATACTTCGCGAAGTCTTGTTTGGGAGCGTGGATATCAATATCCACCCAGGCATTGGAATTGGGATTGGGATCCTGCATGAAAATGCTATAGCTCTGTATTTCCTCGTCACGGCTGACGACTACATCTGTCTTCATGAGAAAAACATGATGCGGCTCGTCCATTTCAAGAACGCTTTTCCCTGATTTATCAAATGACCGAACCATTTTTGCCACATCCTGGAAGCTGGTTGCAGCCAGGCTTGCACTGTTCAGGATTTTTATACCCATAGATACGGGTGAATTGATCAGGTTCCCATTGCTCTTGTGATTGGGATCAGGAAAGAAATCAATGCGTGCCATGGTGTTGAATCCTCCCCAACTGGCCCAGCCAAATGGCACATTCAACTGAATGCCCAGATAGGGCAGGTTGACTTCGCTGTAGCCGTCTTTGTCTTGAATGATCTGTACCTCGTGCTGCGACCCTGGAGAGCCGATATGATGGACGTTCTGGTCCACTGCCGTCAGACGGCTGCTATCCTTGGCCACGGCAAAGTCCTTGTACTGTGAAACAGGGAATTGGAGAGCAGATGAGGTTGCTTGTTCCTGCCCGGCAACGGTTTTGTCCTGGGCAATTGAGGCACAGGATATTGCAAGAATTGCAAAAAAGCAGGCAAGAATCTGCTTCAGGGACGTGTGAAGACCGAAGAAAGATGAGTTCAGGGCAGCACTCCAGGAAATGGATTGAAAACTTCGCTTTGGTATCTTAGTGCAAATAAAGGCGAGAATGTTTCAATCTATTCCCCGCGCCTTGTCACAATTCTAGCAACTAAATACTAAATACTAAATACTAAGAACTAATCGCCAATTGCTGCTTACGCGCTGTTCTGGCCTTTGTCATACTCCATGCAGCAAACCGATACGCCAGCAGCAGCAGCAACACCACCCCATACATAAATGGGCGGCGCTTATCGGCTTTCACCAGCCACACGAAATGGATCACCGCGGCTGTGGCGCTGAAATAAATCAGACGGTGGAGCATCTGCCAGCGTTTTCCGCCCAGCCGGCGTATCCAGCCGGCAGTGGAGGTCAGCGCCAGCGGCAGCATCAGCGCGAAGGCGGTCATCCCGGCCGTAATAAAGCGGCGCTTCACAATGTCATGCAGCATCTCCTGCACGTTGAAAAATTTGTCGAGCCACACGTAGGTGGTCAGGTGCAGGGTGCCATAGAAGAAGGCAAACAGGCCGAGCATCCGGCGCAAGCGAATGAGCCAGGGAAGCGCTGCCAATTTGCGTACCGGGGTAACGCTCAGCGTTATCAGCAGGAATACCAGCGTCCATTTGCCGGTGGCGCGGGTAATCACATCGACTGGGTTCGCCCCCAGATCCTGCTGATAGCCTTTCCATACCAGCAGTCCCAGCGGCGTCAGGCAGAGAAGAAATACCAGCACCTTCAAGGCGCGCATGAATGGTTCCCGTGGGGCTTTCATCAGAAGTACTTCTTCAGATCCATTCCGGAATAAAGGCTGGCCACCTGGTCACTGTAACCGTTGAACATCAGCGTTGGGTGTTTGGGCGCAAACAGGCTGTCGCCAATGCGGCGCTCCGTCTTCTGGCTCCAGCGGGGATGATCCACGTTGGGGTTCACGTTGGAGTAGAACCCGTACTCGTTGGAAGCCATGATGTTCCATGTGGTGGGCGGCATGGTGTCTGCGAACCTTATTTTCACAATGGCCTTGATGCCCTTGAACCCGTATTTCCAGGGAACCACCAGTCGCAAAGGTGCTCCATCTACGTTGGGAAGAACTTCGTCATATAATCCGACCGCCAGAATGGTGAGAGGATGCATGGCCTCATCCATGCGCAGCCCTTCCACGTAAGGCCAGAACAGGACATCATTGCTTTTCTGGTTGGGCATCTGGTTGGGCGCAAAAACGGTCTCAAAGGCGACAAACTTGGCGCTGCCCAGCGGCTCCGCCTGCTTGATCAGGGCATTCAGCGGGAAGCCCACCCAGGGAATCACCATCGACCAGCCTTCCACGCACCGGTGCCGATAGATGCGCTCTTCCAGCGGGGATAGCTTGAGGATGGTGTCGATGTCCAGCTTTTTCGGCTTCTTCACCATGCCTTCAATGGAGACCGTCCAGGGCCGCGTGTGGAAATTAGCGGCCAGGCCCGCAGGACTGTACTTGTCGGTGCCGAACTCGTAGTAATTGTTGTAATTGGTAATGTCTTTGAAACTGGTCGGCTTCTCTGTGGTGCTGTACTGGCTCTTTACGATGCCGCTCAACTTGCTGCCGGCATGGACCGTATCTTCCAAAGGGCCATCATGATTGCGCAGGTAAAGCCCGGCCGCGATTGCCGCGCCCGTAGCCGCTGCTCCGGTGATGAACTTCCTCCGGGTGAAGTAGTTCGATTTCGAAGTGATTTCAGAAGAGGGTATGTCGCCCGGCTTTTTAATCAGCATGGTTTTCCTGTCCTATTGGAGTTCTCAGCACTCATTTTCGCTTCACTTTATGTACGCGGACAAGCGGGAAATGGATTTCGTTAGAAGGCAAATCTCAACACAGATAATACAGATTTGACAGATCACCACAGATACAGCCTGGGCAAATATCAAATTCTCCGGTTTCCCTTGCGTCCTTCGCACTGCGAAGAGTTTTTAAATCGCGCTCTTTCTCGCAAACTTTTGTTACCTCTGCGTCCTCTGCATTGCTATCTCCAAAATTCTTGTTTTCCTGCAAAGATTTTCATGCTGCTTTTACCTCCTCCAAGTCCAGCTTGGCGGACCGAAAATCTTGAGGGAACAAAAACAGTGCCAGATCAAATACACATAAACTACTTTTGCTTCCTCTGCTTCCTCTGCTTCCTCTGCTTCCTCTGCGTCCTCTGCGGTAAAAGGTGTGGTTGTGGCTCGCCACGCTATGGTAAAAAGCCACGAACGTTCGCGGCTTACTTCACCCCCACCGCCAGCGTGTCATGGTGCAGCGCAATAAACCGCCGCAGATACGGCCCAATCTGGCTGGGTGCATCGAAGCCCGCTGCCTTGGCCGCTGCTTCCTGGTCTTTCACCGGTACATCAGCGCTCTGGGCATAATGCTTCAGGTCCCGAAACACGCCGATGGTAAAGATGTCCCACGCCGCCCCCTGATCGCGGACAAAGATAAAGTTCTCCGGCTCTTTGATTGCGCGAGCGTAGGTGTTCTCCATGACCCGCTCCTGCTTCAGCTCCGCGAATTTTCCTGGAAGCGCCTGGAACATCTCCACATGAAAAAACGTGCCTTCGGCAAAAGCCTTGCGCAGGGCACCCAGCGGCGGCCCGCTGACCAACACGTCTTCCTGCCAGGCAATATCCTGCTGGAATTTCTCGCCCAGGTTTTGGGAGGCGTCAGCCTGGGCACGTTTGGCTACGCGCTGCGGCTGGTAGTATTCGCTGTAGCTGCCCATGGGAAAGAGGATCAGCAGGTCCCAGCGGTCACCCTGGCTATGGCGCATCCACAGAGGCGCTTCATCGCCCGCCGCCTGATACGCAGACGCTCTTGTTTTGTACAGATCGATTAACTCCAGCAACTTGCCCGGCGCCGCCTGCACCAGAGTTGCTTTATACATAGATTCGGTGGCAGCCAAGGCATGAATCCCACAGGCACACACAACCAGCAAAACCACAGCACAACGTATTCTCATAGCCCGATGATTCTACTGCTGTCTCTCAAGGAAAGACTACCCGGCAAGATGATTGATGAGCTTTAGCGCCAAAGGCACGAGTGAAAATAGATAGTGCCGAAGGCACGAAAGTGAAAGTAGCCCGGCATGGAGCGGCAGCGGAATGCCGGGTAACGAATCCCATGAGATCAAAGTCCCGAAGGGACGGCTGAGTTTGCTCGTTTTCCTGTGAAGAATTTCATGCTGTTTCCCCCCTTCCAATCCAGCTTTGGCAACTGAAAAGTCTTGAAGGAACTGAAACAGTGCCAGATCAGATACACATAAACTTACTCTGCGCCCTCTGCGGTTAAACGTTTTTGGTTGTGCCTTCGCTACGCCGTGCTGAAGGGGTTGGCTATACTAAAAGGCTTCAGGAGGCCGCACTTGTTACGACGCATCTTGATCACCCTCTTGGTTTCATCTACGTCGATTTTCAGCCTGGCGCAATCGTCGCAAACCCAATCGCCGCAAACCAATGCTCCTCTCACGCTCACCCTTCAGGACGCATTGGCCCACGCCCGCGCCAACAGCGTGGATTTTCAGGCCGCGCTCACCGATCAGGGCGTTGCGCATCAGGACAAGGTGCAGGCCCGGGCAGCCTTGCTTCCCAGTCTCACCTATAACACCAGCAGTTCATATACCAGCCCCGCTGGAATTGCCGCCGGGGAAACGACCACCACAACCGTAGCTGGACAGGCGCCCCGCTTCATCGCCGCCAATGCCGTCCACGAATATGTGAGCCAGGGTAATGTGCACCAAGCGCTTAGCTACGGCGGTCTTGCCGATTACCGCCGCGCCGCCGCCCTGGAGGCCGTGGCCCGAGCCAGGGCCGAGATTGCGGTCCGTGGCCTGGTGGTGACCGTGGTGCAGAATTATTACGGACTCATCGCCGCCCAGCGCAAGTACGCCAATGCCCAGCGCGCTGCTGCTGAAGCCGAACGCTTCCTCAATATCAGCAAACAACTGGAAAACGGCGGCGAAGTGGCCCATTCTGACGTGATCAAAGCGCAGATTCAGTATCAGGATCGCCAGCGGGACCTGCGCGAAGCTCAGCTTGCCATGGACAAGGCCCGGCTGACTTTAGCTGTGCTGCTTTTCCCCAACTTCAACGAGAACTTTACCGTTGTGGACGATCTCGACCTGGCGCCACCATTGCAGAGCTTTGAGGAATTCGCCAAGCTGGCACAAACAAAGAACCCGGGATTGCGGGTCGCCACAGCCTCTTTGCAGGCTGCCGGCCATGAGGTCACAGCGGCAACCGCTGCTTACTTTCCCACGCTCACCCTGGACTATTTCTACGGCATTGATGCCACCCGCTACGCGCTGCGTACTGATGGCATAAACAACCTTGGCCACCAGGCTACTGCGACTCTGAGCGTCCCTTTATGGAATTGGGGCGCCACCCGCAGTAAAGTCATTCAGGCCGATCTCAAGCGCAAGCAGGCGCAGCGCGAGCTATCTCTGGCTCAGCGCAATCTGCTGGCGGAGATCCGCAGTGCTTATGCTGAAGCTGATGCCTCGCGTTCAGAATTGGAACTGCTCAAAAGCTCCGCCGACCTTGCTGCTGAGAGCCTGAGGCTCACCACTCTTCGTTATCAGGCAGGCGAGTCCACGGTATTGGAAGTAGTGGACGCTCAAAACACGCTGACCCAGGCACAGGGCGCATATCACGATGGCGTCGTCAGGTACCGGGCTGCGCTCGCCAGCCTGCAAACCCTCACAGGTACAATGTAAACCTTGATGATGAACCACACTTTCTGGCGGAAGATACGCCTATCCATTGCCCCGGCGCTGATCTTTATTATTGCGGGATGCCATGGCGACGAGAAGAAGGAAGAAACGGTGGTCGCCGTGCAGGCCGTCCCGGCGCAGAAAACCGATATTTCCCAGGTAGTAAATGCCGAAGGCGTGCTCTTTCCTCTGGCCCAGGCCATGATTACTCCTAAAATCAATGCGCCGGTGAAAAGGTTCTATGTTGTCCGCGCCCAGAAGGTGCATCAAGGCCAGTTGCTGGCTGTGCTCGAAAACCGTGATCTCTCCGCTGCCGCGCTCGATAATCAGGGCTCCTATGAGCAGGCGCAAGCGACATATGCCACCAGCGTGAACGCCACTCTCCCGGAGGACATCCAGAAGGCTGAGCTTGATGTGCAGACCGCGCAGCAGGCGCTCGATGCTGAGCAAAAGCTCTACAACAACCGTGAAATGCTTTACAAGCAGGGCGCGCTGCCGCGCAAAGACCTGGACCAGGCAACGGTGTCACTGGCGCAGGCCAAAAGCCAGTACAACATTGCCATGAAGCATCTTGACTCGCTGAACGCGGTCACCAAAAAGACCGCGGTGCAATCTGCCACCGGACAGCTCACTTCTGCGAAAGGCAAGTATATGGGTGCCGAGGCGCAGCTTGGTTATTCGGAAATTCGCAGCCCCATTGATGGAGTCATTACTGATCGTCCTTTGTATCCCGGTGAAATGGCCTCTACCTCTGCGCCTTTGCTTACGGTGATGGATGTCTCTTCAGTGATTGCCAAAATCCACGTACCCCAGGGAGATGCTCAACTGCTGCGCAAAGGCGACAAGGCCGCCATTGAAGTTTCCGGCCTGGAAAAGTTTCCGGCTACGGTCATGCTGGTCAGCCCGGCCCTCGATCCCGGCAGCACCACGCTGGAAATCTGGGTGCAGGCCAGGAATCCCAAACAGCAGCTTCGCCCCGGTACCACGGCCCAGGTTTCCATCACTGCCCAGACTGTGCACGACGCTCTGGTAGTTCCTGCCCCGGCCATCCTTGAAGCCAAGGGTGACGAAGCTAAAGTGATGGTGGTAGATGCGAAGGGAGCGGCGCAGTCGCGTGACATAAAAATCGGAATCAAAACTCAGCAGCAAGTACAGGTGGTTTCAGGACTGAAGCCCGGTGAGCAGGTTATTACCCAGGGTGGATATGGACTGAAGGATGGCACAAAAGTAGCAATCGAGAAACCGGCTCCCGCCGGAGAAGAAGATAAAGACAAAGAAAGCGCTGGAAAAGACAAAGACGACAAGGACTAGGAAGTTAATGCCTGACGGGCTAACCATTCAGAACGGGACTGAAACCGCCGCTCCCCGGAAATCACGGCAGTGGTTCTCGCATCATTCGAAATCCATCATCTTTGTGCTCGTGGTGATTGCCGCTGTGGGAATCTTCCAGGCTTTCACCATTCCCGTTGCGGTTTTTCCCTCCACAGATTTCCCGCGCATCGTGATTGGTATTGAAAACGGTGTAATGCCTATCGACCAGATGATGGTCACCATCACCCGTCCGGTGGAACAGGCGGTCAACAGCGTTCAGGGGCTGGAGACGGTGCGCTCAATCACCAGCCGTGGCTCCGCCGAGGTTGATCTCTTCTTCAACTGGCAGGTGGACATGTTTCAGACCCTGCAGCTTGTGGATGCCGCCCTCTCCAAAGTAGAGCCGGAACTGCCGCCCGGCACCAGGATTCAGAGCCACCGCCTGACTTTTGCGTCGTTTCCCATTCTCGGTTATAGCCTCACGTCAGATACAGTTCCGGCAACCCAATTGTGGGAGATGGCTACCTATGACATTGCCCCCCGCCTGAACCGTATGAGCGGCGTCGCTACCGTGATCGTCCAGGGAGGAGCGCAGCCCGAATTTCAGATCATGCCTGAACCGGCAAAACTGCTGGCAGCCTCGGTCACCGTCACCGATATTCTCAATGCGGTAAAACAGACCAACCTGATCGATTCTCCCGGATTATTTGAACGCAATCATCAACTGGTGCTGGGTTTGGTGAGCGGGCAGGCGCGCAATGCCCAGGACATTGCTCAAACCGTAATCAAGAACACGCCCGCAGGCGTTCCTGTTCATATCGGCGATATTGCCACAGTGCAGCCCTCCACGACCCCGCTGTATACCATTGTGCGCGCCAACGGCAAACCTGCTGTGCTGCTCAACATAAACCGCCAGCCGGACAGCAACACCGTTGACGTGGCGAGTGCCGTGCATGAGGAAGTAGACCGTATCCGCAACGCCCTGCCTCGCGATATTCACATCGCCCCTTTTTATGACCAGTCAGGCATGGTACGGGATGCCATTAAGAGCGTTCGTGACGCCATTCTCCTTGGCTTGGTGCTCTCCGCTATCGTCCTGATTGTTTTCCTGCATGACTGGCGCACCTCGATTGTCGCCGGGCTGGTCATTCCCGTAACCATCTTTGTGACTTTTATCATGCTCAAGCTTCTGGGCCAGAGCTTCAACCTGATGACTCTGGGAGGCCTGGCGGCAGCCGTTGGCCTGGTCATCGATGATGCCATCGTGGTGGTTGAAAACATCGTGCTCCATCGTGATGCCGGTGAAGGACGTATTGAAGCCATTCAAAGCGCGCTGTCTGAGATCACTGTCCCGCTGATCGGTTCCACCCTGACTCCCATTGTGGTGTTTCTGCCGCTGATCTCCATGACCGGAGTCTATGGCAGCTTCTTTCGCGCACTGGCAGTCACTATGTGCGCCGCCCTTCTTACCTCCTTGCTGCTGGCGCTTACCTGGACCCCGACCCTGAGCCTGTATCTGCTGCGCCATAAAGCCGAAGAAGCCGAAGAAGCTAAACAAGCTGAAGAGCCCGCCGGCCATGCTGACATGGACCAGGAAATCCGCAAGCTCATGGCCGCCGAGGAAGCCTCCATGAGAGGCTTCTTCCGGCGCATTGTCAATTTCTACGAGCACTGGCTGCGGCGCGCCCTGGAGCGCCCGGCATGGCTTGCCCTCGGCGCCCTCGTGCTTATTGCAGTCTCTTTTCTCTGCTACGAATTCCTGGGTTCGGATCTGCTTCCGGAAATGGATGAAGGCGGCTTCATCGTGGATTACGTCACCCCATCGGGCACATCTCTTCAGGAAACCGATCGCATGATCTCCCACATAGAGAAGATCATGCGTGATGTTCCTGAAGTCGAAAGCACTTCGCGGCGCACCGGGCTTCAACTTGGCCTGGCCTCAGTCACTGAGGCCAACACCGGTGACATCTCTGTCAAGTTGAAAGCTAAGCGCAGCCGGGCCTTTGACGAGATCGAGGCCGAGGTGCGCGACCGCATCAAGAAAGAAGAACCGGCCGTGGATGTGGATGTGAAGCAGCTTCTGGGCGACATGATTGGCGACCTTACTGGTGCGCCGCAGCCCGTAGTCATCAAGCTGTTTTCCGAGGACGCAAAGTTGCTGGAGCAGACTGCTCCCAAAGTAGCAGACGCCATCGAAGGCATTGGCAAGGCCGATAAGAAAAAAGATGATAAGGAAAATAAAGAGGAAAACGAAGGCCCGGTTGTGGACGTGCTCAATGGCATAGACAACACCATGAGCGGCCCTGCGGCCGAATTCCGTATTGATCCCGCGGCAACATCCCGCGCCGGTTTTACCGCAGAAGAAGTTTCGACTGACGCCACCGCCCTCTTGCAAGGCGTTCCCGCAGGCGAACCGCTGGTCTCCAACCATCGCGCCTATACCATTCGTGTGCGCTTTCCCGAGCGTAACCGCAACTCGCTGGAAGCCATGAATAACACCGTGCTGGTCAGCTCCAGCGGACGGACTGCAACCCTGGGCGGGCTGGCCCGGTTGAATGAATTGCCCGGACAAATAGAGATCACTCGTGAGAACCTGCAGCGCCTGGTGGAAGTCACCGCGCGTCTGCAGGGTGAGAGCCTGGGTAGCGGCATGGCCAAGGTGCAGAAAGTTGTTTCCGGCCTGCATCTGCCTGCCTCCATCCGTGTGAGCTATGGCGGTCTGTATCAGCAGCAGCAGAAAGACTTTCATGACATGGCCGTGGTGCTGATATTGGCCGTGGTGCTGGTCTTCACCGTCCTGCTGTTTGAGTTCCGCAGCTTCTCCGCTCCGGTGGCCATCCTCAGTTCTGCCTTGCTCTCCATCTCCGGGGTCTTTCTCGCCCTGCTCATCACCCGGATGACCGTAAACCTCGCCTCCCTTATGGGCATGATCATGGTGATTGGCATCGTCGCCAAGAATGGCATCCTGCTGCTCGACGCTCATCATAAATTTGTGGTCGCAGGGTTTGCCTCAGAAGAAGCTATGATCCAGGCCGGACGCCGCCGCCTCCGCCCCATCTTCATGACCGCACTGGCCACTGTGGCCGGAATGCTGCCCCTGGCCTTTGCCCTGGGTGCGGGCTCGCAGATGCTTCAGCCTCTGGCGATTGCCGTCATCGGAGGTGTCGTGATCTCCATGGCACTGTCATTGATCGTGACGCCGGCAGTCTTCTTCTACCTGACCGGCGAGAAGAAATCCCGGAACAACACTGCTTGATTCTTTAGAGCATTTCAGGTTGAGGATAGAGAATTTTAGGTTGAGGTGTAGGGAATTCACTCACCCCCCTTGTCATTCCGCAGTCCGACCGACGTAGGAGGGAGGACGGAGTGGAGGAAACCCGAGGACGTCTGCTCCACCATGCTGTTACCAGGTGTTCTCACGGAACTCTTGAAAGCGCTCACGCCATCATGTTCCCGCACCCGGCAACGCTCGTGGCACGAGTTGCATCTTACTTAATTCTTACTATGTGTTGTCGATCGGCCATACCGCATTACAATTAAAATACAATCGGGTAAACTAACTCTGTATTCCCCTGCACGGCTGGGAGTGCCCGGAGCTCAGAAATGAACCCCTTCCCTGATCATCTCAATTCACCAGCATCCTCACCCTGTTGGGAAACACCCCAGGCCAATGGGCATAGCGTACAGTTCTACCAGGATGATTCCTTCCTGCTTGACGGATTGAGCAGGTTTATAGGTGCAGCCATCGCTGCGGGCGACTCCGCCATCGTCATCGCCACACCCGCGCATCGTGATGGACTTCAACAGCGGCTCATCCACAGCGGCCTGGATCTCAGTGTGGCCGGCAAACAAGGCCGGTTTGTCTCGCTGGATGCTGCTGAAATATTGTCTCAATTCATGGCCGGGGGCCGTCCCGATCCGCAGCGTTTCCATGAAGTTCTAGGAGCTGCGATTGCGCAGCTCAACTCGGCCGCAAAACCCGGCTGCCGGGTGGCTGCGTTTGGGGAAATGGTGGCCCTTCTATGGGAAGACGGCCAGGAGCAGGCGGCTCTTGAGCTGGAACAGTTATGGAACCAGATGGGGGAAACGCATTCATTTCACCTGCTTTGTGCGTATCCTCTCGGCCTCTTTTCCCAATCATCCCACGCCGCTGCCATCGAGCGCGTTTGCTCGGCGCACACCCAGGTTATTCCGGCAGAGCAGTACACCCGTTTAACGAGCGAGAAAGAACGCCTCCATGCCATCGCGGCCTTACAGCAGAAGGCCCAGGCATTAAACACAGAAATACGCGAACGCGAAATAGCCACAAGAGCACTGGAACAGCGGGAAGCGGAGCTGACGGATTTTCTTGAGAATGCAGTCGTGCCGATGCACTGGGTCGCCCAGGATGGCATCATCCTGTGGGCGAACCAGGCGGAACTCTCGCTATTAGGCTATGACCATGACGATTACATTGGCCATCACATTGCCGAGTTTCATGCTGACAAGCCGGCCATTGAAGACATTCTGCGCCGCCTGGTATCTAAGGAAGAACTCCACGGCTATAAATCACGCCTGCTCTGTAAAGATGGTTCTATACGCGACATTCGTCTCCATTCCAATGTTCTGCTCCAGGATGGCAGGTTTGTCCACACCCGTTGTTTCACCATCGATATCACCGACCAGGAGCAAATGCAGCGACGCACTGCGGCCCAGCACACCGTCACCCGGCTGCTCGCGGAATCCGACAGCCTTGCGGAAATTGCGGGGCCGGTGCTGGAGGCCATTTGCGATAACTCAGAGTACGACATGGGTGCATTATGGATGCCGGATGGTGAAAAGCTGCGCTGCGTGCATCTATGGTGCCGCGCCACCAGGCAATTCCCTGAGTTGGAGCGCGCCAGCGCTTCCGTCCAGTTTGCCAGAGGCGAGGGGCTGCCCGGCCACATTTGGGCCACAAACAAGCCGGTCTGGATAGAAGATGTTGCCCATGCAGATAATTTCCCGCGCCTGCTTTTGGCAGTCCAGGATGGCGTGCGCAGCGCCTTCGGGTTCCCCATCAGCACCAAAACCGGGCCCTGTGGAGTCATCGAATTCTTCTCTTATCGGTCCCGAAGAACCGATTACGAGTTTATGAACATGATGGCCGCCGTTGGCTATCAGATTGGCCAGTTCCTGGAACGAAAACAGGCTGAACAGGCCCTGCGCGAGAGCGAACAACGTTTCCGGGTGATTACGGAAGCCTCGCCCATAATGGTCTGGATGTCCGGAACAGACAAGCTCTGTTATTACTTCAACAAGGGCTGGCTCGAGTTCGTTGGACGTACCCTGGAACAGGAATGCGGCAACGGCTGGGCCGAGAACGTGCACCCGGATGATTTCGACCGTTGCCTCCAGATCTACGTCAGCTCGTTTGATGCTCGCCAGCCATTTAAAATGGAGTACCGGCTGCGGTGCCACACCGGACAATACCGTTGGATTCTGGATCATGGAGTGCCCCGTTACGCTCCCGACGGAACCTTCGAGGGATACGTCGGTGGCTGTCTCGATATCCATGATCAGAAAGAAGCGCGTGAAGAGCTCCGCCGGAACCAGGAGAAGCTCCATAACGCCTTCATTGCCTCACAACGCCTGGCAGCTATCGTGGCCTCTTCTCACGATGCCATTATCAGCAAGGACCTGAATGGGCTGGTTACCAGTTGGAACCAGAGCGCGGAAAAATTGTTTGGCTACACTGCGGAAGAGATGATCGGACGGCCCATCACGGTCATTATTCCTCCAGAACTGCACCAGGATGAAGACATGATCCTGGGCAAGATACGGCGTGGCGAAAGGATTGAGCATTTTGAAACCGTGCGCATGAAGAAGACTGGAGAGAAACTTGAGGTGTCGCTCACTATTTCTCCAGTCAAGGATGAACATGGAGATGTGATTGGCGCAGCCAAGATCGCCCGCGACATCACCGAAAGCAGGAGGATTGATCGCGCCCTGCGCACCACGGAGAAGCTCGCTGCTGCCGGGCGTCTGGCGGCCACCGTAGCCCACGAGATCAATAACCCGCTGGAGTCGGTCACCAATCTTGTCTACCTGGCCCAACGCGACCTCCAGGACAATCCCAGGGTCTCTGGTTATCTTCAGTTGGCCAGCCGCGAACTCGACCGTGTGGCCCACATTGCGCGTCAGACACTGGGGTTCTATCGCGATACTTCCTCGCCGGCATGGTTCCATGTCACTGAGGCACTCGATGACCTGCTGCTCCTGTATGAGACAAGATTTCAAACCAGGAACATCCAGGTAGCCAGGCAATATCAGTGTGATCTTCAAATCCGGGCTCTGGCTGGAGAATTCCGCCAGGCTCTCTCCAATATCATCACCAATGCCATTGATGCCATGCCTCAGGGTGGAAAATGCTTTATCCGCGTCTCTGCATCGCGGGCCTGGAATGACTTCGGTATTCCGGGTGTGCGCATTACTATCGTCGATACCGGCACGGGAATTGCCCCACAGCATAGGAAGAGTCTTTTTCAACCATTCTTTACTACCAAAACCGACATTGGTACCGGACTGGGGTTATGGATCACCCGCAACATAGTTGAAAAACACCAGGGAGCGATTCGGGTAAAAAGCCGGCCTGGCGCCGGAACAGCATTCTCCATTTTTCTTCCTGTCAATTCCGGAACCCGCGCCCCAGACAACGGCCCAGTTGTGCACATGCACCAGCCCGTGGGAGCGCCGGCCTGATGAAAATCATCGTTGTAGATGACGAGCCCATCATCGCGGATACGCTGGTCAACATCCTGACCGGCGAGGGCCACGATGCTTTTGCTGTCTCCGATGGCGCTTCTGCCATTCGATGGGCTGAGATGTTGCGCCCGGAAGTTGTTGTCACTGATGTAATCATGCCCGGACTGAATGGAGTTGAGACCGCCAAGGGTATTTTGAAATTGCTTCCCCAGTGCCGCATCATCCTCTTTTCCGGACAGGCAGCCAGTACTGATCTAGTGGCAAAAGCTCACGCTGAGGGTTATGTCTTTGAAATCCTGGCTAAGCCCATTAATCCTGATGTGCTGTTGGAAAAGCTCAAAAGCGCCCCGGCCCAGCCGGCGGCCTCCTGAATCCTTATCTCCATCTAAGCAAAACGTCGGCTGGCAAGATCTACGCGGCACCCTTAAGCCGCAGCAGCCGCATGAGCGCCGCAATGAGTGTTGCATCGTCCCCCTTGGAGATAAACCCATCCACCAGGGGCGCAATGTCTTGGGGCATGGAAGGCAAGTTCGACATCAGTAGGATCGGAGTATGCGGAAAGGTCTGCCGGATGAGGCTAGCTATCTGCGCGGAACTTAGATCGCTGTTCAAGCGGTAGTCCAGCAGGATCGCATCAGGACGTTCATGTTCATGAAATCCAACTATGTTGCTGCCCACTACCGTGGTGATCGTGCGGAACCCGGCTTTGCTCAGGGTGCGTGCCTGAAGCTTGAGATGCTGTGTATCGTCGTCAATGAGAAGCACGGTAAAGACCGGGTTTGATCGCATGGGGCCTGACAAGTTTTCAGGGGTAACCTATTTGTGATGCGAAACTTAGCCAGGGAGAGTTGCGGGGTCGAAAAAAGTTCTTGTATTCGCTTTTTATTCGCCTTACAATGTGCTCAGGATAGTGCCATGAAAAGCATCGCTAAGATCATCCGTGAGCAGCTTGAGGAAGACGCTTATGTCCGGCGGCATGAGGCGGATATCCTCAGGTTTTACGTAGAAAGAGCCGCTTTAGCCAGAAAGAAGCCGGTTTCCGTCAGGGCCGAACCCGCGGTAGAACTGGCCGGACAAAGCGAGCTCTCCCTGTAAGTTCCTGAACCACTGTTAGACTTGAAGAGAGCAGGAGTTGCTGTAAAATAATGCCCTCTCTTTAACTTAGATGGCGCAGCTTAAGTTTCACTTTATATAGCCGTGATATAGCCGTGGCCGCCGGTCCACAGCTTGCTGTGCTGGAGATGTTTCATGACTGCCCTGAAAAAGCGATCCGCAAGCGTCCCTGCCAATGGCAGCTATAAGGCTGCCCCGTTGGTGACCTCCACTTCGCCCTTTCCATACCCTCCGGAGAAAATCCGTGAACTGGTGGCTGAACTGGAAACACCGTTTGACCCGTCGCTGGTGGAATGGCGGGTGATGACTGTTGCCAATAATCGTGGCCAGATCATGCCTTACGCCGACCAACGCGCCTATACCGACCGCCTGAACGAGCTGTTCACTCCCGCCGGATGGACTCGCAAATACACCGTCCATACCAGCGCTAATTTCCAGCGCAGCCGCGACAAGAAGGTGGTGGCCAAAGTATTTGTAACCTGCGATCTCACCATTCATGGAATCGGCTCCCACTCGGCTACCGGGGAAGACTGGACGGATGATGACAATGCTGGAACCAGCGCCGAAGCCCAGGCATTCAAGCGCGCCTGCTCCTGCTTCGGTCTGGGAAGATATCTCTATTATTTTGGCGGCTTGTGGGTTGACCTGGACGAGCGCCAGCGCCCCCGCGAACTGCCCCAGCTCTTTGGCTGGGCCACGCCCCAGGGATGGCGGCAGGGAATGCGGCCTCCTAAACGCGAAGAGTCACAGACGAAATCTGATGTCGAAAGCGAAGCCGCCGGGGCTGCGGTGAGTCATGAGGGTGCCCAAGACAAGCGCGATCTCATCCAGCAGATTGAAGCCATGAATGAGCCCCTGGGCAAAGGACTCTATCGCGGCCTGCTCAAAAACATTGCCCGTGTGTGGGAACCGAATCAGATCAAAGACAAAGCTGTCTTGCAGAAAGTTCTCACTTCCATGCAATCGGGCGAGCGCGGTTTGCGGCGCCTCCAGGTAGCCCTGGATAAAACCGGGCCAAACGCTCTGCGGCCCATTCTCAATTCCATGAAGCTGAAATCACTCGATCACGTTGACAATCTCGAAACGTTGCGCGAGGTGGTGCTGGCCCTCGAAGAAAAAGCCGACCAGCCACCGGTTGCGGCAACAGAAAGCTAGCGCCACCAGAATCTTCGTGGAGCGCAGCCGCCCTCGGCATAATGTCACTTACTTTCATAATGTCACTTACTTTAGGGACACCATGCTGTATTCCAATGAGAGATGTCATTCCGAACGCCCGTTAAGCTCACGCGCGTTTTCTTCAGCGCGTGAGTAGGGCGGAGGAATCTGCCCCGCTGCCGCCCGCCCATGCGAAAATTCTCTTAATTCATGCTCGAATGTGCAAAGTAAGTGACATTGGCCGCCCTCGGCTGAATTAGCGCCGGAGAATCGCTGTAACTGTATCGCATACTGAAGCCACATACACAGCCTTTAGTTAGCGCCGGAGGCGCACGATTATTGAGCCCACGTCAGAAGACGTGGGTAACTATGAAACCGGGAATCCGAGCCCCGGAGGGGCGGCACAAAATTTCAACGGCCTGCGAATGTCTTTGCCCATCTTATTGCCCGCCGCCAGAGCTGCTCCTGATAGTGGTACTACTTGGAATTTTTGCCGCTGGTGTGTCGTTTTTACGTTTCTTTGCATCCCTTTGACTTTCTAACTTGCTCATTCTACAAGCTTTGTGTTCCCGGCCTTGAACTTGCTTCTAGCATTAAAGGTTGGCTGCCAGGTAAGTCCCTTATGCGAATAAGAAAGGAACCGATTGCCATGATCGAAAAACTCCTCCAGAAGAAGCTGGATCCAAACAGCCGGGCAGCGCGGGAGATCATTGACGAGATTGCGGAAAGAGTGCTGCGCAATCTGAGTCCGGAAAATCAGGACCCTCAGTTTGCGTTGTCAAGGTCGACGGTGGCGTAATCTCCCTCTCATTAGCATCTTTTTCCACTGATCAACGCTGACGACGCAGGAAAGCATTCAGTAATCAGTTTTCAGCACTCAGCCCCTGATCATCCTCGTCTACCGCAGGTGCAATCCGAGCAGATGCACTTTGCAATGGACGCAAACAGCAGGAACTAACCTGTTCTATCGAATTACCAAATATTTCCACGGGCGCAAAAAGATGTGACGCGCATCACAGCCGGGTCCTTAGTTTGTGATAAGTTAAGAGGTTTGCATTAATGCCTGTGGAGGGACCATGGCTTCATACAACGGGCTTCCGCTTCCTGCCGGGGGGGCTCCCATTAGCTTCAGCGGTGGAAAGCTGCAAATCCCCGACAATCCTATTATTCCTTACATCGAAGGTGACGGTACCGGACGCGATATCTGGGCCGCATCAGTCCGTGTCTTTGATGCTGCTGTCCAACGCGCCTACGGCGGACAACGCAAGATTCACTGGTATGAAGTCTTTGCCGGCGAAAAGGCTTTTTCGAAATTCGGCGACTGGCTTCCACAGCAGACCGTCGATGCAATCCGCGAACTGCATGTCGCCATCAAAGGCCCGCTAACGACTCCCGTGGGCGGCGGTATTCGCTCGCTGAACGTTACGCTGCGCCAGGTTCTCGATCTGTATGGCTGCATTCGTCCGGTGCGCTACTACCAGGGCGTGCCCTCTCCAGTGAAGCATCCTGATCAATTGAACATAATCATCTACCGCGAAAACACAGAAGACGTTTATGCCGGTATTGAATGGAAGCAGGGAACTGCCGAAGCCAAAAAGCTGATCGACTTTCTCAACAACGAGATGCTGGCCGGGACCAAGAAGCGCATCCGTGAAGATTCAGGTGTCGGCATTAAGCCCATCTCCATCACCGGCACCAAGCGCCTGGTGCGCATGGCCATCAAGGAAGCGCTACTGAAAAAGCGGCGCTCCGTCACCCTGGTGCATAAAGGCAACATCCAGAAATTTACTGAAGGCGCATTCCGCGAGTGGGGATATGAGCTGGCCACCCAGGAGTTCCGTGAGCATGTGGTGACCGAGCGCGAGAGCTGGATTCTGGATAACAAAGACAAGAACCCCAACCTCAGTGTGGAAGACAACGCCGCGATGATTGAACCCGGCCTGGAGTTTGCGCCGGAGAAATTCAAGCAGGAAGTGTATGCGGAGGTGCGCGGAGTGCTGGATGCCATCGGCAAAACTCACGGCAATGGCTTATGGAAGAAAAAGCTGATGGTGAATGACCGTATTGCGGATTCGATCTTCCAGCAGGTGATCACGCGTCCCGCGGAATACGATGTTCTGGCCACGCCCAACCTCAACGGTGACTATCTTTCTGACGCCTGCGCGGCGCAGGTCGGCGGCCTGGGCATTGCTCCGGGCGCCAACGTGGGTGATCAGCACGCCATCTTTGAAGCCACGCACGGCACTGCTCCGAAATATGCGGATAAAGATGTAATCAATCCCGGTTCGGTCATCTTGTCTGGCGTGATGATGCTCGATTTCATGGGATGGAACGAGGCGGCGCGGATGATTGAAACTTCTCTGGAAGCCACCATCCAGCAGAAGATGGTGACCTATGACTTTGAACGGCTGATGCCCGGCTCTACCAAGGTGAAGACCAGCGAGTTTGCCGGACATATCATCGAGAACATGGTCGACCGCCGCAAGAAAACGGCTGTTTAGAAATTGCTGTTTAGAAATTAAAGAAAAATTTATGGAGCGCAGCCGCCCTCGGCTGCGCGGATGAATCTAGAGGAAGGAATGGAATGCGCAAAAAAGTAACCATCGTAGGTGGAGGAAACGTAGGCGCTACAGCCGCCCATTGGATCGCCTCCAAGGAACTTGCCGATGTTGTCTTGATCGATATCGTAGAAGGCATGCCGCAGGGCAAGGGATTGGATCTGCTCGAAGCCATGCCCATCGAGAAGCGCGATTCTTACGTGCTCGGCACCAACGATTACAAAGACACCGCTAACTCTGACATCGTAGTGATTACCGCGGGAATCGCCCGCAAGCCGGGAATGAGCCGTGATGACCTGCTCAATACCAATACCAAAATCGTTCGCGAAGTTGTCGAGAACGTGATCGTCCACTCTCCCAACAGCATCCTGATTGTGGTTTCCAACCCGCTCGATGCCATGGCGCAGGTCGCCTACAAGGTCAGCAAGTTCTCCCGCAATCGCGTGATTGGCATGGCCGGCGTGCTCGATTCCGCCCGCTTCCGCACCTTCATTGCCCAGGAACTGAAGGTCAGCGTGGAAAACGTGACTGCCTTCGTGCTCGGCGGACACGGCGACACCATGGTTCCGCTGCCCCGGTATTCCACTGTGGCTGGAATTCCGATCACGGAACTGCTGCCGAAAGATCGCCTGGATGCGATTGTGCAGCGCACCCGCGATGGTGGAGCGGAGATCGTGAAATACCTGAAGACCGGCAGCGCCTACTACGCTCCATCTGCGGCAACGGCTGAGATGGTTGAGGCCATCCTCAAGGACAAAAAGAAAATCCTGCCCTGCGCCATATACCTGGAAGGCGAGTACGGCATCAACGGCCTGTTCGTCGGAGTGCCGTGTAAGCTGGGAGCCAATGGCCTGGAGCAGATCATCCAGATCAAACTCACTCCCGAAGAACAGGCAGCATTGCAGAAGAGCGCCGACTCAGTGGCAGAGCTGATCAAAGTAATCGGGATATAGTCGGGATATACTCGGGATATAGAAGACCAACACGACCGCTGATCCACACCACGCCGCGACAGGTGACGCCGATTTCACCGATCAACGCTGGTTCATTCATCAGAAGCGAAATTCAACCACTCAGGACGCAAAGGTTTACGAAGGATTTACTTGTTGGAATTCCTTTGTGTCCTTTGTGGTTTTAAAAAGCTAGCCGCCAGCAGCTAGAAGCTGTTAGCTGCTCTCAACATCCCGAATCAGTAACGACGTAATACGAGGTGACATATCCAAAGCCATAACTGGCGCCATTGGAGCACCACCCTCGTATACCTACCATGTCGGTATACGTGTCATCGCTGTAATAGTCGAACTCGGTGCCTGTCCTGGTTTGCTGGGCTTGCAGCTTTGGGGTTGAGGAAAGTGAAGCAAAAGTCAAGACAAAGAGCATGATCAGAAAGATAAATCGTAACTTCATGGGGTACTCCTTCGCGCCAGCATAGGCATCTGTTCACGAATCCAGCAACTCCGGGATTGCGAAAACCACAAAATCTTACCGCTGATTCCACCGATCAACGCTGATTGAATCGTGAAAAGAATGCAGGTTCACAGAGGTTAGATAGAAAACATAACTCTTCGTGTTTCGCAGTATCTTTTGTGAAACATTTTCGGCGGGCCACAATCTCGCCTTCTGAAGACAAAGCTAAGAGCTAAAAACTAATAGCTAATACCTAAGAGCTAGGAGCTAATAGCTGCCTTCTTCACACCATTTCCGTCCCCCACAGGTCATGCAGATGGATAATGCCTTCCACCTGTCCTGCATCGTCTACGACCACCAGTGAGGTGATTTTTTTCTGCTCCATGATGTTGAGAGCGGTAGTGGCGAATTCGTTGGCGCGGATGGTTTTGGGAGTGGTCGTCATGCATTCGGCCGCGGTCAGGTGTAAGACGTCTTTCTTATGTTCCAGCAGGCGCCGCAAATCGCCATCGCTGATGATTCCTGCCAACTTGGTACCTTCAACCACCGTGGTCACACCCAGACCTTTGCGGGACATCTCATAGATCACATCCGGCATTTTGGTTTGAGGTGAGACTCGGGGCATGGCCTCACCACTTTGCATGAGTTGGAAAACACGGGCCAGTCTTTTGCCCAGCTTGCCTCCCGGATGCAGGTTGGCAAAATCCTCTTCTTTGAATCCGCGTTTTTCTGCCAACGCCATCGCCAGAGCATCGCCGAGTGCCAGCATAGCCGTGGTGGAAGCAGTAGGCGCAAGCCCCAGCGAGCAGGCTTCTTTATTGATGGAGCAGTCGAGTGCCACGTCTGCGGCTTGGGCCAGGGTAGAGCGGCGGGTGTGACTTCCGTTATAGAGCGTGTCACCGGTGATGCTGACCAGCCTGATATCGATGCGGCGAATCGTAGCCAGCAGGCTGACGATCTCTTCGGTTTCACCGCTGGCCGAGAGTGCCAGGACAACGTCTCCCTTCACCAGCATTCCCAGATCGCCATGCAGGGCTTCAGCCGGGTGGAGATAGAGCGCCGGGGTGCCGGTAGAACTCAGCGTCGCCGCAATCTTACGCGCGATGATGCCGCTCTTGCCCATGCCGGTAACCACCACGCGTCCTCCGCAGGAATGCAGGCAATCGACGGCCCGCTCGAAATCCTGCGCCATGGGCCCGGAGATGCGCTCCGCCAAGGCGCGCAGGGCTTCCGCCTCAATGCGGACTACATTCGCTCCCGTGGAATTCACGTGCCCATGATATCAGCAGGGAAGATATCAGCAGGGAAGTCATAGTCCCGGAGCAGAATCGCCGCTGATGCCTTTGCACTCAACCGCAGAGGACGCAGAGAGCGCAGAGGAAGGCAAATAAGCCGCGAATGGCGCGAATTTCCACGAATTTACGCGAATGCTTTTTGAGAATAGTGTTTATGGATCGCAGCCGCCCCCGGCTGCGCGGAAGAAATTAGCAAGCTGTTATTCAACTACCCTAACCTTGAATTTCTCTGCGACCTCTGCGTTCTCTGCGGTTAAAGATTTTTTACCAGCCGCGAGTTTGCATCATGTCCGCCTCGGCCATGGCAGCTACAGCGAGTCCCTTCATCGCGCCCACCAGGTCTTCGCTGACTTCAAGTAATACTTTAGGATCGTCAAAGTGCGTGGTAGCGCGAACAATGGCGCGAGCGCGCTTTTCGGCTTCCGCCGGTTCGCAGAAGTTGGTGCAATCGGCCATGAAGATGCCGGACCCTACAAACACCGCTTCCGCTCCAAGTTGCCGTACAAGGGCTGCATCAGCCGGAGTAGCAATGCCCCCGGCGGAAAAATTCGGTACCGGCAGCTTTCCCGTCTTGGCCACCATACGCACCAGTTCATAAGGTGCCTGAAGTTCCTTGGCCTGCGTATAGAGTTCTTCATCGTGCAGCACAGTCAGGTTGCGCATGTCGCGAGTGATGGCGCGCAAGTGCTTCACCGCATGCACCACGTCGCCGGTGCCCGCTTCACCCTTGGTGCGGATCATGGCCGCGCCCTCGGCAATGCGGCGCAAGGCTTCACCCAAGTTGCGGGCGCCGCAGACGAACGGCACCGTGAACGCATGTTTATCCACGTGGTGGGCCTCATCCGCCGGGGTGAGCACTTCAGATTCGTCAACGTAATCGACTCCCAGTTCCTGGAGCACCTGGGCTTCGGCAAAATGGCCGATGCGGCACTTCGCCATCACCGGAATGGAAACCGTGCTCATGATCTCGCGGATCTTTTTGGGCGAGGCCATGCGGGCGACTCCGCCCTGGGCGCGAATCTGCGCCGGAACACGCTCCAGCGCCATCACCGCGGTAGCCCCGGCTTTTTCGGCGATCTCTGCCTGGCGGGCATCGGTCACGTCCATGATCACGCCGCCTTTGAGCATTTCAGCCAGACCGGTCTTCAGACGCAGGCCATTGTTGCCATTCAATTCAGACATAGGAAACTCCAGAGGGAACTTGTAAGCTGACCTTTCTTATTTTACCCGTTTAGAAAGCTTTCTGATAGCAATCGATTGCTGGTAAGCTTCACCCCCAGAAGGCCCTATGAGCAAAGCCCTGGACTGGTTTCTGGCTCCTATAACCGTCATTGCCGCGGGTGTCTTCCTGTTTTCAGCCAACCTGCACACGGATGATACCGGCATCATCGCCGGGTTGATTTTCATCTCGGCTGCCATCACTTCTTTCCTCTTCCGCAGACCCGGCTTCCTGTTTGGCTCAATGATAGGTCTCAGCATTGTGGCTTCAGAGCTATGGAATCTGCATCATGGTGTTCCCAGACGCCAGATGAGCACAACCCAGAATTTCCTGCTCTTGCTGGTTGTGGTGACCGTGATCAGTGTTGCAGGCAGCGCGCTGGGGTTTGCCGCCCGCAGGGTTGTGACGCAGCTCACCGGAGCCACACGAAATTCTTAGACATCTCTTTTCTTAAGATATATTTTATGGAGCGCAGCCGCCCCCGGCTAATATCACTTACTTTAGAGACACTATGCTGTATCCCAATGAGAGATGTCATTCCGAACGCCCGTTAAGCTCACGCGCGTTTTCTTCAGCGCGTGAGTAGGGCGGAGGAATCTGCCCCGCTGCTGCCCGCCCATGCGAAAATTCTTTTAAATTCATGCTCGAATGTGCAAAGTAAGTGACATTAGCCGCCCCCGGCTGCGCGGAAAAATCTTTACGAGCGGAAATATGGAGCTAACTCTGTACTAACACATAAACTACTTTTGTTACCCCCTGCGTCCTCTGCGCCCTCTGCGGTAAAAGGTTTTTGGTTGTGGCTCGCCGTGCTATGTTTTAACGAATTTCGCAAACATCTTTTCGATATCTATCGCCACGAAAGTTCCAGTGCTCCGTGAAAGTACCTCGCCGGCTTCGTTGGTAATCTCCGCCACGTTGATGTGAATGCGGCCTTCCACCTGTTGCTCGCGACCCGTGACCGTAAGCTGTTTGCCCAGCGGCACCGGCTTCAGGTACTCGACGTTCATGTTCTTGGTAAGGGCAACCACATTTCTGAGCTTATTTACTTTGCCCATGGCTTCATCGAGGATGGTTGCGATGATTCCGCCGTGGAGGTGTCCCGGAGGCCCGGTATAGCGCAACCCTAGCTTGAATTTGCAGACGGCCGTGCGCGACTCCTCGTCAAAGTAAAACTTTAACTTCATCCCGGCGGAATTATCCTTCCCGCAGGCAAAACAGTGGTTTTTCGGGGCCTTCTTAGAAGGATGATGGATAACGTGTCCGTGAGCTGGTTTACGTTTGGGCATGGAAACGAAATTCTACAATACCCGCTTTGGTTCCTTTGCGTCCTTAGCGTCCTTTGCGGTTTCCGATCACGACAGTGCGTGCCGCTTCTGCGCGATGAGTTCCGCCACACCTTTCCCGCTTACCGTCTCGTGATAATGCAGCACGCGCAACCATGAGAAAGCTCGCAGCAGTTCATTCGGCTCAAGCAGGTGCAGAGGATGAGTCGGTCCTCCGGAAAATTTCCGTTGCTCAGTAGAGTAAGTCTTGTAGATCAGAAAGCCGCCGGACTTGAGCGCCGAAATCAAAGCAGGGAAGAGCTCCCTCTGGAGATAGAAGAACACGATCGCCAGATCGTATTGTTCCCGTCCGAGATCAGGCGCATCGTTCAGATCCAGAACTTGGGTTTCAATGGTCACATTTCGTTGGCGCGCATTCTGCTGGGCCACCTCAATGCCAACTTCCGAAACGTCCACCAGCTTCACCTGCCAGCCGCGCTCGGCCAGCCACAGCGCATGTCTTGCTGCACCTCCGGCTACGTCAAGCGCTTTTCCCGGCCCGCTGTCCTGCAGAAATTCGGCGTAGGCATTCACCAGAAGAGGGTCTGGTTCGAGCGAGGTATGCGAGCCTTCGCTGTACTTCTTATTCCAGAGTGACCTTTCGTCCATTTGCTATCAATGTACCTTAATCTTTATGGAGCGCAGCCGCCCTCGGCTGCGGGGGAAGAGTACATACCATTGAGGCATAGCTGTGCTCCAGCGATTTGCGCGTTATACTTGAGATGGTGCCGGAAACCCAGCAAAAGACGTTTTATGTTGAGACCTTTGGCTGCCAGATGAACGTCCATGACTCGGAAAAGGTCATTGGCACGCTTCTGAAGCAGGGCTATCGCCAGGTTGAGACTGTGGAACAGGCCGACCTGGTTTTCTACAACACCTGCTCCATCCGGGATAAAGCCGAACAGAAGGTCTTTCACCGCCTCAACGACTATAAGAAGTTCCAGGCCCAGGGCAAGAAGTTTGCTGTAATCGGCTGTGTAGCCCAGCAGGAAGGCGAAAAAATTTTCGAGAAGGCGCCGCACGTCTCCCTGGTAGCTGGCTCCGCTTCGTACCGCAATCTGGAGAAGATGCTGGTGCAGATTGAAGCTGGCGAGCGCCGCGTCACCGGCTTGGACGACCGCCAGACCGACCAGACCTTTGAGACCGAATTCACCGCCCGCAGCAATCCTCATCGCGGCTATATCACCATCATCGAGGGATGCGACAAATTCTGCGCCTACTGTGTGGTTCCGTACACCCGCGGAAAAGAGCGCAGCCGGACATTCGACTCCGTTTTGGCTGAAGCCCGTCAGATGGCCGACGTTGGCTATACTGACATCCAATTATTAGGGCAAAACGTGAATGCTTACGCCGATCCTGCTGGAAAGAAAAGCTTTGCTGAGTTGCTCTATGCCGTGGGAGAGGTCCCCGGAATTCGCCGGGTGAGGTTCACCACCTCCCATCCGCGCCACTTCGGCAAAGATATTGTGGACGCCATTGACGCGCTGCCCAGCCTCTGTGACCACATCCATCTGCCTGTGCAGAGCGGATCATCACGGGTGCTGAAGAGCATGAACCGCGAGTACACCCGCGAGATGTACCTGGAAAAAATCGCCTGGATCAAATCTGCCAGGCGGCAGATCGCCCTCACCACAGACGTCATTGTCGGCTTTCCCGGCGAGACCCCGGCGGAATTCGAAGAGACCATCACGCTGCTGCATGAGTGCCAGTGCGATGGTGTTTTCAGCTTCAAATATTCGCCCCGCCCCAATACACCGGCGCTCAGCATGATTGACAGCATTCCCGATGAGGAAAAATCGAAACGCCTGCATATTCTTCAGGAGCGCCAGCGCGAGATTCAGAGAGCCAATTACGAAAAGAAGGTAGGCCGGATTCTTGAAGTAATGGTTGAAGGGAAGAACGAGGCCCGCGGCCAGATTGTGGGCCGCACCTCACAGAATATTACCTTGAACTTTACTACCGATAGCACCAGTGTGCCGGAAGTCGGCAGCTATGCTAATGTGCTGGTTACCAGAAGTTTCCCCAACAGCCTGGTAGGCGAACTTGTGCAGTAGGAGGGCATGATGGAAGTCGAGATGAAAATTCGCGGACTGATGATGGATCCGATTACGAACATGCCCATTGTGGTGCTGAAGGACGTAGGCAGTGAAGTCGTGTTGCCCATCTGGGTCGGCGTCTATGAGGCTAATGCAATTGCCCTGGAAATCGAAAAGGTAACCACGCCCCGCCCCATGACCCATGACCTCCTGAAGAACCTGCTGGTCGGGCTGGATACCCATGTCCACAAGGTGGTGGTCAGCGAGCTGCGCGACGATACCTACTTTGCCGTTATCTGGATGGAGCGCGACGGCAAGATCATCAGCATGGATTCCCGGCCGTCCGATGCCCTGGCTCTCGCCCTGCGTCTCGATTGCCCCATCTTCGTGGACGAAGAGGTGCTCAAGTACTCCAAGCAGGCCAACGCCACCGCTGACCGGGTCTCCTCCGAAGACCTGCGCAAATGGCTCGAAGGACTGAACGACGAAGACCTCGGCCGCTACAAGATGTAAAATCTTACGAAAATTACAAGGTCGTAATTG
>QHVI01000083.1 GCA_003223515.1 Candidatus Angelobacter sp. Gp1-AA117 | reverse complement strand
TCATGGCTACCTACCTGAACAAAGGCTATCTCACGGCAAATTTCAAAGCTACCACCCGGCCGTTGAAGAGTGACCCTTCCAAAGTAGAGGTGGTGTACACCATCGATGAAGGGCCGCAGGTGCATGCCGTAAGCGTGGTGCAACTGGGGGCGCAGCATACCCGTCCGGAGATCATCGCGCACAACGCGAAGATTTCCACCGGACAGCCCTTGAGCGAGACTCAGTTGCTGGAATCAGAAAGCAAGCTGTACACACTGGGAGTTTTTGACTGGGCCAACGTTGATCCCTTGCGTCCGGTAACCGATGATCCCAATGAAGAAGTGCTGATCAAGATGCATGAGGCCAAACGCAATACCATCACCTATGGTTTCGGCTTTGAGGTAATCAATCGCGGCGGCAGCGTCCCCGGAGGCACAGTCGCTCTGCCTAACCTGCCTCCGGTAGGATTACCGTCGAGTTTCAAAGCGAGTGAGAAAACTTTCTGGGGGCCACGTGGATCGATCGAATACACGCGCTCCAATTTCAGAGGACGCGCGGAAACCTTCACGATCGGCGGGCTGGCAGCACGGCTGGATCAGCGCGGCGCCATTACCTGGTCGAATCCTTCATTCTGGGACAGCATCTGGAGCACTACGCTCACCTTCACAGGTGAGCGTACCAGTGAGAACCCTATTTTTACGTCGCGACTGGTGCAAGCCGGATACCAGTTCCAAAGACCTCTGGATACCAGGAAGACCCAGACCCTGTTCCTGCGCTATAGCTTCCGCCACACGAGCTTGACCAATATTTTGATTCCCGATCTGGTCACGCCCCAAGACCAGCGGGAGCGGCTTTCCACGTTGTCTGCTTCGTATACGCGGGACACGCGTGATAACTCGCTCGATGCGCATCGCGGAATTTATGAGAGCCTCGATCTGGCTATGAACCCGAGTGTCCTGGGGTCAAATACAAATTTTGGCCGTATGCTGGGGCAGGCCGCTTATTACCAGCACGTCGGCGGCAACAATGTTGTCTGGGCCAACAGCCTGCGCCTGGGATTTGAACAAGCTTTTGCGGGAGCGCATATTCCGCTGAGCGAGCGTTTCTTCTCAGGCGGTGGCAGTACCATTCGTGGCTTTCCCCTGAACGGCGCCGGGCCGCAACGTGACGTAGCGGTATGCAGTAATCCCGCCGATCAATCTACGTGCTCGAAGATCCGGGTGCCGGTCGGCGGAGCGCAACTGATCATCTTCAACTCAGAAGTGCGGTTCCCCATGCCACTTCCGCTCCCGTTCATTGGCGGCGACAAGTTGGGCGGCGTGATCTTTTATGACGGCGGCAACGTCTTTACCAGTATTGGGTTCGGCAACTTCTTCGATCAATACACCAACACGCTGGGCTTCGGCATACGTTATGCCACGCCTGTGGGCCCGGTGCGCATCGATATCGGGCACAACATGAACCCGATTCCCGGCGTGAAGGCGACACAGCTCTTTATTACGTTAGGTCAGGCATTTTGAAGTGGGGTACCTGTGAACAGCGAAACCAACAACACGCATAAGAGAAGAACCTGGAAGAGAATCATCCTTTGGGGTATCGCCGGAATTTTTGTATTGATCATCGGTATTGCGATCACCGGTATCCTGCTGCTCCAGCACAGTAAATCGTTCCGCGAGTCACTGCTCGGCAAGGTGGAGAACAGCATTGCCGAATCCAGCGGCGCCCGCGTGAGCGTTCGTGACTTTAACCTGCACCTCTCCACCTTAAGTCTCGATCTTTATAACGTGGTTGTCCGCGGGACAGAAACCAATCCTGACGAACCACTCTTGCGGGCAGACCACTTGGGCGTAGGCCTGAAAATTCTCTCGTTCGTTCACCGCACCTGGCGTTTGCAGGATGTGACCATCAACCATCCGGTCGTGCATCTTTTCGTGGATAAGAACGGCGAGAACAACCTGCCCAAGGCGAAGAAGAAAAGCAGCAATCAAACCAAGACAGATATTTTCGAACTGGCCATCCAGAAGCTGCTGCTCGACCGGGGCGAAATTTATTACAACGACCGGAAGACCCCTTTGAATGCGGAACTGCGGGACCTGCTGGTGAATGCCAGCTTCGATAATGCGCAAACCCGCTATTTCGGCGACCTTACTTATAAGCAGGGCCGCATTCAGTATGGGAGCTATGCGCCCATGGTGCATGATCTACAGGCGAAATTTGATCTTACCCATACGCGCTTCAATCTCGAACAGTTGGTGCTTGCTACCGGTTCGTCTAAAGTGGACCTCAAGGCCGCCATCGATGATTACAACAATAATCCCAAGATGCAGGCCAGCTACAACGCCACCCTGGTTGCGGATGACTTCAAACGCATTCTGAAAAATTCAACGCTGCCCACAGGAACCATCAACCTGGATGGCTCGCTCAACTACCAGAACGATCCCAACAAACCGGCAATGGAAACAGTCTCCTTGTCCGGGCAAATGAGCAGCCGGGCATTGGCGATGAAAACCCCGAGCTTCCACGGACAGGTGAGCGATCTGGGAGCGCAGTACAAGCTGGAGGGCGGAAATGCCGAAGTGCAAAACATCCATGCCCAGCTTCTTGGCGGGCATCTCGACGGCAACCTGACCATTCGCGATGTGACCGGCGCGTCCCGGGCAAGACTGCGGGCCACGCTCAAAGATCTCTCGATTGACCAGTTGCGGGCCGCCTCCGGCAATCCATCCCTGGAAAAGACCCAACTTAGCGGCAGGGTCAATGCTGATGCCGATGCGCACTGGGCCAAGACCATCAACAATCTTGTGGCTCATGCCAATGCCACGATTGCGGCGGCTTTTGGCCCAAGCCAGTCAGCCATGCCTTTGAATGGAGTGATTCATGCCGACTATGCAGCCGCCGGCAGGCAAATTGCTTTACATCAGAGTTACATTCGCACGCCGAAAACCTCGTTGAATCTCGATGGGAAGGTGAGCGATTACTCGCAATTGCAGGTGCGGTTGCAGTCCAACGACCTGCACGAACTCGAATTGCTGGCCGCCAACTTGCGCGCGCCCACCCCGGGGCAGCCGCAGCAGAACCTCGATCTTTACGGCACGGCTTCGTTCAACGGGGCAGTCACCGGATCGACCAGCAATCCTCATGTGACCGGACAGCTTGTAGCCGGCAACCTGAGAGTGAAAGGCAGTTCATGGAAGATATTGCGCGCCAATTTGGATGCCAGTCCCTCACTCGTGAATTTGAGAAACGGCGATCTTGAAGCGGTTCCCAAGGGCAGAATCAATTTCAATGTGCAGGCTAATCTTAAAAAATGGGCCTTCACTCCGGATAGTCCCATCAATGTGCAACTCTCGGCTGCGCAGCTTTCGGTGGCTGATCTGGAGAGGCTTGCAGGCAAAACCTATCCTGTGACCGGCACTCTGGCCATGAATGTGACCGTGCATGGGTCGCAGAATAATCCTGTAGGGCAGGGAAATATCAGCCTGACCAATGCCAAGGTTTCCAACGAGCCGATCCAGGCGCTGAACGTAAACTTCCAGGGCAACGGCAATAGCATCGACGCCGATATGACAGCCCGGCTGAACGCTGGAACGGCGCAGGCCAATGTGACCTATGAGCCCAAGACTGAAGCTTACGTTATGCAGATGAAAGCGAATGACCTGCGCCTGGAAAAACTGGAGACGGTACGCGCCCGCAATCTGCAGGTGAAGGGCGGCGTAAACATCAATGCCGACGGTCGCGGCACGGTTAAAGATCCGCAGCTTACTGCGTCAATTCAGATTCCGGTGCTGCAGGTGCCGAAGCAGACCATTCGCGGCATTAACTTCACTACCGATGTGAAAAACCACGTGGCCACGCTGAACCTGAACTCTGAAGTGGCAGAAACTTACGTGCGGGCCAATGGCACGGTGGGGATTGAGGCTCCTTATGAGGCCGACGTGCGGCTCGATACCGGACGCATTGCTTTCCAGCCGTTGCTTGCGTTGTATGCTCCGGCGCAGGCTGCGAATGCCGGAGGAGAAACCGAACTGCACGCCACTGTGCGCGGGCCGCTGACAGACAAGACTCGTCTCCAGGCTCATGTGGAAGTTCCAACTCTCACGGCCAACTATAAAGATGTGAAGCTGGCCGCAACCAAACCCATCCGGCTGGATTATGTGAGCGGCGTTGCCACATTGCAGCCCACCGCCATTCAAGGTACAGGCACCCATATTCAGTTGCAGGGCAGCGTGCCAGTGAGCAGTCCCAGACAGGCTTCTTTTGTCGCCTTGGGCACAGTGGACCTGCGGCTGGCGCAGATGCTCAATCCCGACGTTCAAAGTTCCGGCCAGCTTCGCTTCGATGTGAACTCACAGCGTTATGGAGCAGGTTCAAATATCCAGGGAGAGATTCGTCTCATCGGCGCCAACTTCCAGAGCATCTCCGCGCCGCTGGGATTATCGAATGGCAATGGCATTTTCACCGTGACCAGAGAAAGGTTGGAAATCACCAGCTTTCAGGGACAAGTAGGAGGCGGAACCATTACCGCCAAAGGCGGCGTGGCTTATCGGCCGGCGATCCAGTTCGACCTGGCCCTGGCCGCCAATGACATTCGCCTGCGCTACCCGGATGGCATTCGCGCCATGCTGGGATCGAATCTCGCCCTGACTGGAACCACACAGGCAGCATTGCTGCGCGGACAGGTGCGTATCGAGCACGTCTCCTTCACCAATGATTTCGATCTTTCCAGCTTCATGAGCCAGTTTACCGGCGAATCGACGGGTGGACCTTCACCCGGCATTGCGCAGAACGTCAAACTGGATATTGCAGTGCAATCTACTTCACAGATGAACCTGACCAGCAGCAAGGTCAGCCTGCAGGGCAATGCGAATCTGCGGGTGGCGGGTACGGCAGCAGACCCGGTGATTCTGGGCCGCGCCAATCTCACAGGAGGCGAACTCTTCCTGGCCAGCAACCGCTACCAGATTCAGAATGGAACAGTGGATTTCCTGAATCCAATCAGAACAGAGCCGGTCGTGAACCTGCGCGTGACCACCCTGGTAGATCAGTACAACATCGCGTTGAACTTCGAAGGCCCCATCGATCACCTCAAGACCACATATACGTCTGATCCCGCTCTTCCACCGGTGGACATCATCAATCTGCTGGCGTTCGGGAAAACTACGGAAGCATCGGCGGCCAACCCCAGCACTCCGGGCAATACGGGAGCGGAATCTTTGCTGGCCTCGGGCGTCAGCAGTGCAGTCAGTGGACGCGTGGAGAAGCTCGCCGGCATCTCCCATCTCTCCATTGATCCGACTTTAGGCGGTGACCAGAGCAATCCGGGAGCAAGAATCGCGATTCAGCAGCGGGTCACCAGCAATCTCTTTGTCACCTTTGCGACTGACGTGACCTCAACCCAGCGGCAGCAGATTCAGATCGAGTACAAGCTGAATCCCCGCTGGTCGGTGAGTGGAGTGCGCGACCAGAACGGCGGCTTTGGCTTGGATGGAAAGTATCACAAAAAGTTCTAGAAACCTTTTTGCCGCTGGATCAACGCTGATGACGCTGATACACAGGAGCTTTTACCACTGATAAACACAGATGCACACAGATAAACTTCAGGCCTGTCATCCTGAATAGAGCGCCGACCTAATCAAAATTCTTGTCTTAATAGCAGGAATTCCATCCGGTTAATATGCCTGATCGGCGCTTGCCAAAAATCAGTGTTTATCTGTGTTATCTGTGGTAAAGGCTTTAATCTTCAGCGTCATCAGCGTTGATCAGCGGCAAAGAATCTGGTTGGGGGCTCCGCTGCGGTGAATCATGCACTGCTGCTGGTGCACTCACTCTAAGCAGGTTATGCTGAACCCCTGAGATGTAGGTAAGGAAATTAGAAATCAGCCATTTTATCTCAGCTTTTCCACAGGCATCATTATTTCTCCCAATGAAAATGTCGTGAAAAGGCAGCGAAAAGCTTGAACTCAAGTACCGCTTAAAGTATTCTCCCTTCAGCAAACTCTCTGGTTCTCGCTCTAGTCCATAAAAAATAAATGCAATCTTAGTCTATAGATTAAGGTGTTGAAATAAACGGCGTTGCATAACCCGTTGTCTGGAGGGGGGAATGCGAAAGGATATTCGTTTGTCTATGTTGGTTACTACAATGCGGCGAGTGCTGGTGACAGTTCTCGCTCTTACCATTTTCTGTACACTCTCACTTGCGCAGTCCACTACTCAAGGCGCCATTAGTGGCACTGTCTATGACACTAACGGAGCGGTAGTGCCGAACGCGCAGGTGGTCGTCCACAATAACGGTACGAATGCCGAGCAGACCGCAACAACCGATGCCGGCGGCAATTACCGGGTGAATAGTCTTCAGCCCGGCACTTACACCGTTACTGTAAGTGAAAAGGGTTTTTCTTCGTTCAAGTCACCGCAGGTCACTATACAGGTCGGCAGCGTGACTGAGGTTTCGCCGCGCCTGACTGTGGGTACCACCGAAACGGTAGAGGTAAGCGGTGAAGCGCCGCAGATCAACACTACCTCACCCGACTTCGCTCCTACTGTCAACCAGGTCGCGATTGAGAATCTCCCGATTAATGGCGGACGCTGGTCAAGCTTTTCGCTGCTCACCCCAGCCGCAGTCAGCAACAGCAGCGGTTTCGGCCTCATCAGCTTCCGCGGCATCAGCGTGCTTCTGAACAACAACACGGTAGACGGCGCTGATAACAACCAGGCCTTCTTCTCCGAAGAACGCGGACGCACACGCATCGGTTACTCCACTCCGCAGGCCGCCATTGAAGAATTCCAGGTCAATACCTCGAACTTCTCCAGCGAATATGGCCGCGCGGCCGGGGCCGTGATCAACACCGTGACCAAGAGCGGAACCAACAATCTGCATGGTGAACTCTATGCCTTTGACCGGGACAATGGCTTTGGCGCGATCAATCCATTCACTACTCTCACCACGCAGGATGCGACGGGCGCCTTCAACACCGGTGCCTACAAACCAACCGACAAGCGCTGGATCACCGGTTTTGCTCTCGGTGGACCTGCCTTGAAGGACAAGCTGTTCTGGCATGTCACCTTAGATTACTATCACCGCAACTTCCCCGGAACGGCTGTGCCGTCCCGCCCAGCTACCTTCTTTGCTACCCCCACCTGTTACAACGCCAGTCCCACGCTTCCCTTCAATGGGACTACCGTCTGCGATGCAAGCAGCACTCTGGGTACTTTTGCTACCAGAATGTCAGGCGCAAACAACCTCGCGAACGACCAAGCCAATTTGAACCTCTGGAATGCTGATCTCGCTGCAATGAATACTATGCTGGGTCCGGTTCCCCGTACCGGCGAGTCATTCATTCTGTTGCCCAAGATAGACTGGAACATCAGCCAGAAAAACCATGCGTCCTTTGAGTTGAACCGCATGCGCTGGGCGTCACCCGCAGGCATCCAGACCCAGGCTACCAACACCAATGGCATTGCCAGCTTTGGCAATGATTTTGTGAAAGATACCTGGGGCGTTGCCAAATTGGATACTTTTTTTACCGCGAATCTCTCCAATGAAATCCGTTTCCAGTATGGCCGCGACTTTGAGTACGAGTTCACGCAGCAGCCCACGCCTTACGAAGTCAACAATCTGGTGAACACGCCCACGTTCCTCAATCCGCTGGGCCTGCCTCCGCAGGTTTCCATCACCAACGGCTTCACTTTCGGCGTGCCCAGCTTCCTGCAGCGCCCGGCATTCCCGGATGAGAGCACCACGCAGGTGGCCAACACCACCTCATGGAGTCACGGGAAGCACAATGTGAAGTTCGGAATGGATGTGCGGCACGTAAACGATCTATCCCAGAACCTGCGCAACCAGTTCGGCAGCTACAGCTATGGCAGCCTGCTGGCCTACTTCTCTGATCTGAATAAGCCCAAGACCTGCGGCGGCTTCTCCTGCTACAACAGCAATGGATTCACCCAGGCTTTTGGCCCACTCGGATTCGAGTTCTCTACCAACGACTATGGCTTCTTCGTGGAAGACAACTGGAAGTTGCTGAACCGGCTCACTCTGTCACTTGGCGTTCGCTACGATTATGAGCAGCTTCCTCACGTGTTCAACAACTTGATCAACCCTGACATTCCGCAGTCGGCGCATCTCCCGCGCGACCAGAACAACATCGGGCCGCGTCTCGGTTTTGCCTATGATGTGTTTGGAAACAGCAAGACCGTGGTTCGCGGTGGTTACGGTGTCTTTTATGGACGCGCTATTAACTCCACGATCTTCAGCGCTTTGACCCAGACGGGTGTAATCGCCGGGGCGCAATCCTCCTTCAGCTTCAGCCCCAATTCGTCCGGAGCGCCGGTGTTCCCGCAGGTATTTGCCGCCGCGCCGACCACGGCTGGCAAACCCAGCGCGCTGTTCTTTGATGCTCATTTCCAGGCTCCTGAAATCCAGGAAATGGACTTCAACGTCGAGCAAAACCTTGGTTGGGGCACCGTCCTGAAATTGAGCTATCTGGGCAGCATGGGCAGGGAGTTGCCTGATTTCCAGGATACCAACATCTGCACGGAACCGAGATGCATTGGTTCCAACACTTTTACCATTACTCCTGGTGGGGCGCTGAATATCTCCAGCATCACCCTGCCGGTATACAACAGGCGCATCTTCACTAAATACAACGCCATGACCTCGATCGTGAGCAAGGGCAACAGCAGCTATAACGCCATGGTTGTTGGGGTGGAGCATCGCATGAGCCATCACATGCAGTTCGGCGCGAACTACACGTGGTCCCATGCGATTGACTTCGGACAGAACGAAAGCACCTTCAGCGATACCAATGACGTGATGGATCCGCTGAACTTCAGCAGGGACCGTGGCAACTCGATTTATGACGTTCGCCACCGCTTCGTTGCGAATGCCGTGATGGAATCGCCCTGGAAGCATGAAGGCTGGCTCGCTTTCCTGGCCGATAACTGGCAGCTTTCGCCGATTGTGCAGGCGCAAAGTGGCTTGCCGTTCTCGCTGGTGGTTTCAGGATCGGCGCGCGGCACCGATCCCACCACTTCTCCGGCTTTCAGCACTGCTGCTGGCGGCATCCTTGGAACCAATGCTTTCCCCAACTTCCTCGTTGGTCGGAACAGCTTCCGGATGCCCAACACCTACGTCACAGATGTGCGGCTGGCGAAGTTCCTCAAGTTCCGGGAAAAATACAACCTGGAACTGTCCGCCGATTTCTTCAATCTTGCTAACCATGTGAACGTCACGTCGGTAGCCAACACTGCCTATTTCGTCAGCGGCGGCAACACTCTGACATTACCGGCAGCTCCCAACTTGTCATTCAACACCGTCACCAATGGCAACAGCAACTTTGCCTACTCGCCACGGCAGATTCAAGTGGGTGCACGGTTCAAGTTCTAACCGGACTGAACCGCAAACAATCAGCGGCAGCCTTCGGGCTGCCGCTTTTTTGTGCCAGGCAAACTGCAGGAACTGATCGTTACACGATAAAAATCAGGACGTTTTTGCGGTCGCGAAAAAAGCTTTAAAGAAATGCAGCAAACGTCCCTATAATGACAGCACCCTAGCAGGCAATCGATTTTCCCGCAGTGACCAGGGAGACATATGTCCTCAGCGGCCAATGTTTGTGGGATGAGAACACCAATTATCTCAAGGCTGATTCTCGCCTTACTGCTGCTGAGTCCTGTTTACTCATTCCCGCAGGCCGGTACCCCACCCAAAGACACACATCCGCCTGGGCAATCACCACAGGGTTCCGGCTCAGGCAAATCCTCAGGTGGAGTGGGCACCGGCGTCAGCGTAGACGTTGGCGAGGTACTTCACCAGGTCTTTAAAAAGAAACATAAGATCAAACTGGAAGCCACGCCGGCACAGGTGCAGGCGGGCCAGCCGGTAACAGTAAACGCCAGCGTCAGTCCGGCGAAACCTGAACTCCAGTATGTATTTCAATGGAGCAAGGATTTGCCCGGCGAACAGAAAGACACGTCCACGGCTGCGCACACGTACACCTCTCCGGGCCAGTACCAAGTGCGTGTGGTCGTCTTCGAAAAAGGTAAAAAGCTTGCGGTCAGCGATGAACTTGCAATTATGGTCGTGCCCGCCGCTCCGGGCGCAGTGGTTGCCGGCGTGTCCGCTCCACTGGTGGCAATCAAGCCTGCACCTCCTGGAGAGGAAGCCAAAGCTGTACCACCTGCGGCAGAACCTGTAACTACGCCTGCGCCTTCCGCAACTGTGCCTGCTAAAGCTCCTGATGATGTTCATGCATCGGAGCCAACCGGCGACACAAAGCCACAGCCAGAGATTGCGAAACAAAGCCCTGCGCCCGCCAAAACTGCAACTCCTGCCGGTAAAAGCGATCAAGATAGCGTGCCTGTTATTGCTGCACCCGGAAAGAAACCTGCAACTTCCGCTGATATAGGTGTGCTGGGTGCAACCGACAAGCCGTCGGATAACAACTCATCCCTGCACCTCGGTGGACGCACTAAAGCCGGAAAGCCGGGGTTGTGGACGGGAACATGGGCGGTGGCGGCAATCCTGCTGATCCTGCTGGTTGGAATTCACACTCTACGCAGACTACGCAAGGTAGCGCGTGCTGGTGTGATCGCCAGAGTCGATGCGGGGCGTCATACGATCAATACCGAAGGCCCGATTGCCGGTGCGCCTTTCCGTATTCGCTGTGTGCCCTCGACGATTCATTCCACTGTGACCGTTGCCTCTGCGGATAACAGGAAAGAGGCTGCTCATGCCTGAAAACTCATTGACGTTAAACACTCTGCTTGGGCTGCCCGACAAGGATTTCTCCGACCAGGTAATCAATGCCAGCTCGGATCAGGGGGAAGAAACCGAGCCTGCTCAGGACCGCGTTTCGAAAGGCCTGCATGGCCTGCAGTGGAAATTTGTCGAAGGCGAGATTCGCCGCAAAGCCGGTGAACTTCTGGATGTCGATGTGATGGAGATGATGGTCTCGGCCTGGCGCGGAAGCAAGCTGATAGAACACCTGCAGCAGGAAAGTAAAGACAATGACGGCCCCGCGCACGTGCCTTTGCTCAAACACAACATTCATTCCGAACTGGAGCCTGCCATCGAGATACAACTGGGACAGTTCAAGAAAACCATTCCTTTCCAGGTAGAGGTGGATTTCACCCTGGACGGGCTGATCCTTAAAATTGAAGACCGAATCATTCATGCAATCGAGGCGGGCAGTCTCGAAGGCGAAGGCAAGATCAAGATAGGCCGCATTCCTTTACCCAAACGCAGCTTCGGTCCGCTTGATCTCCCGGGAAAGATAAATCTCAAAAAAGGAATTCCGCTGGCCTGAGCACAGATTGATCTGATTCCATTGCCCAGAACCCGGCACAGGTTTGGGAAATCCGGGTTTGCCGGCTACCGAGGCACAAACAGTTGGTATCAGGCACAAGTTTACTTGTGGCGATGAGAAGCAATATGTGCGATTCCGTCCATCGCAAAAACTATTATCGAGTGGCCGCATCTTAAGAATAATAGGGAGAAGCTTGATGGAAAATCTTGCCGCTCTGCGCGAGCACATCATCAACCTGCTGACCAAGGCAGAGGCGCATGTGGATGCCAGAAGTGAACTGGAAAGCTTTCCAGCGGAGTTGCGCGGACGCAAGCCACAGGGATCTCCGCATACTCCCTGGCAGCTTCTCGAACATATGCGCATTGGGCAATGGGACATCCTGCGCTTCAGCGTAGATGCAAACCATGTTTCACCCCAATGGCCGGAAGAATACTGGCCGAAGACCGGCGCCCCGCCCAGCGACAAGGCATGGAGCGAAAGTGTAAGGAATTTTCCCGCCGATCTTGAAGAGATATGCAATCTGGTGCGCGATCAGAGGCGTGATCTGTTTGCCCGGCTTGCACATGGCACCGGACAGACACTGCTGCGCGAAGCCCTGCTGGTCGCAGACCACAATGCCTATCACCTGGGACAGATCGTGATGGTGCGGCGGATACTACAAGAACCGTAGATTGCCAATCCCTCCCTGTGCTACACTTCATCTATGGTTGTGCTACGGAGTTTTGATGACAAATATGTTAAAGAAAAAGGGAGTTGCGCGATCAGTGGAGAGTGGCGTCAAACTCCAAAGGAAAAAGGCCAGCGGAAGCAGGCGAATTCATGAAGTGATGACGATTGCGGAGCAAACGGGACTCCTGAGCGGCGCAAGAACTGAAGTCATTCGCGGACGTATGCCCAAGGCTCTCATTGATAGGGCCAAAGCCAGTACAGGTGTCACATCAGATACTAAACTGCTGGAAGTTGCATTGGCTGCACTCGCGGTTGCAGATGACTACCCAGATTGGCTGTTATCACAACGAGGAACAATCAGTAAGGATATTGATCTTGAGTTCTGAACTTCGCAATATTCTCCGGCGTCTGAAACCAAGCAAGTGCCAGCAGCAATTAAAACCCCGCGCACTCTCTCAGCTTTCATTTCTGGGGAGCAGCAAGAAAAGTTCTGGAAAGCTCCTCTACGATACGACTGTTTACATTGATATTCTCCAGGACAGGTTTCCACAGGAGAGTGATCTGGCAGTACGGGCAGCAGACGCATGGCATTCACCGGCTACTGAGGCAGAGATGATTGCGTTATGTGGACTGCTGGATCCAGCCCGCCCAGAAACATCCAGAGTGATTGAAAGAATTACGGATGCTATCGAACGCAGACCAGCACATCGAACCATAGTTCCTGATCGGGGAGTATGGATGGAAGCTGCTATGCTGAGTGGAATTCTCGCTCGCCTGCAAAATTATTCTTCTACTGATCGCCGGCGCACCATCATCGACGCACTATTGTTTGCAAGCGCAAAGAAGTATGGGCTGACTATCTTGACCAGAAATAGAAATGATTTTGACTTTCTCCAGCAACTTGATCCTGTGGGCAAAGTTCTTTTTTACGAGCGCATTTGACCGCCTGATGATGGCGAGATCCTTCAGTCGTATTTATCATAATAACTCAGGCTTTTTACTGAATTATGAATATTACTAACTCAAATTTGGATGCGGCTGCACCCGAGGTGAGCGCTAGTCCCTCAAACTTCATACGTGACATTATTGTCGAAGACCTGAAGACCGGCCGCTACAACCGGGTACATACGCGCTTTCCTCCGGAGCCGAATGGCTATCTGCATATCGGGCATGCCAAGGCCATCTGCCTGAGCTTCGGCCTGGCGGCTGAGTTTGGCGGCCAGACCAACCTGCGCTTCGACGATACCAATCCCTCGAAAGAAGACCTCGAATACGTCCAATCCATCATTGAAGATGTGAGTTGGATGGGCTTTGACTGGGAAGACCGCCTGTTCTACGCCTCGGATTATTTTGACCAGCTCTATGAATGGGCTGTTCAGTTGATCAAGGCTGGCAAGGCCTATGTCGATGACCTGAGTGCAGACGAAATCCGGCAATACCGGGGCACGCTCACGCAGCCGGGAAAAGAGAGTCCTTATCGCAAGCGCCCGGTGGAAGAGAATCTGCAACTCTTCGAGCGCATGCGGGCCGGGGAATTCCCTGATGGTTCGCGCACTTTGCGGGCGAAGATTGACATGGCTTCTCCGAACCTGAACATGCGCGATCCGGTGATATACCGCATCCTTCATGCGGAGCATCATCGCACCGGGGCCAAGTGGTGCATCTATCCCATGTACGACTTTGCCCACGGGCAGTCGGATTCCATCGAGAAGATCACGCATTCCATCTGCACGCTGGAATTCGAAGACCATCGCCCGCTCTATAACTGGTTCGTAGAGCAGTTGGGCATCTTTCATCCAAGGCAGATTGAATTCGACCGGCTCAACCTGACCTACACGCTCATGAGCAAACGCAAGCTGCTGGCGCTGGTCGAAAAAGGCTTGGTGCGCGGCTGGGACGATCCCCGTATGCCTACGCTGGCCGGAATCCGGCGGCGCGGCTATACCCCGCAAGCCATCCGCAATTTCGTCACGGCCATTGGCGTGTCGAAAACCAACGGCATGATCGAACTGGCGATGCTCGAGCATTTCATCCGCGAAGACCTGAACAAGCGGGCATTGCGGGTGATGGGAGTTCTGCATCCGTTGCGCGTAGTCATCGATAACTATCCTGAGGGTCAGGCGGAAGAGATGAATGCCATCAACAACCCGGAGGATGAAAGCGCGGGCAGCCGGAAAGTGCCGTTTTCGCGCGTGCTCTACATCGAGCAGGACGATTTCCGCGAGAATCCGCCGAAGCAGTTTTACCGCCTCTCGCCCGGAAGGGAAGTCCGGCTGCGTTACGGATATTTCATCACCTGTACTGGCGTAGTGAAGAATGATGCCGGCGAAGTGGTCGAAGTGCATTGCACCTATGATCCAGCCACGCGCGGCGGCAATGCTCCCGATGGACGCAAGGTGAAATCCACCATCCACTGGGTATCAGCCGCTCACGCCCTGGATGCCGAGGTGCGCCTGTACGAGAACCTGTTCACCACGGAAGATCCGAACGACGTGCCTGAAGGGCAGGACTTCACTGCCAATCTCAATCCCAATTCGCTGCAGGTTCTGACCCACTGCAAGCTGGAGCCATCACTGGCCCACGCCACGGCGGGGAGCCGCTACCAGTTCGAGCGGCTGGGATACTTCTCCGTCGATCCCGACTCCAAAGCCGGACAGCCGGTATTTAACCGCACGGTTGCTCTAAAGGATACGTGGCAGAAAATCGAAAAGCGCAGCGCCGCATCACCACTGAAGACGACCTCTTAGTACGCAATCAATAAAACACATAAACTTACTTTTGCTTCCTCTGCGTCCTCTGCGTCCTCTGCGGTTAAAAGGTTTGCTGTGGTAAATCAGCTCTGATACTGCAATTGTTATAATTCCCCTCATTTGAGGAGAACATGCCCAGATATCGTTTGGTAGTGGTATTGCTGTTGCTTTCGCTGGCCGCAGCTCAGGAGAAAGCTAATTCAATCTTCAAATTTCAGGAAGTGATGATCCCGGTGCGCGATGGCGTGCACCTGCAAACCGTAATTCTTACGCCTGTAGGCCAGAGCGGCCCGTTGCCTATTCTCCTGCGCCGTACTCCTTATGGTGTTCCTGATCGCGCGCCAGATCAGATATCGCCCAACCTGAAAGAACTCATGGCAGATGGCTACATCCTCGTGATTCAGAACCTCCGTGGCCGCTTCAAGTCTGAAGGCACGTTCCTGCTTTCTTCTTACGTCGATCAGAAGGACCCCAAAGCAACCAACGAGACCACTGACGCCTATGACACCATCGACTGGCTGCTGAAGAACGTTCCCGATAACAACGGCAAAGTGGGAATTATGGGTGTTTCCTATGACGGCCTCACCGCGGGCATGACGCTGCTGCATCCGCATCCGGCATTGAAAGCAGTGAGTGAACAGGCTTCACCCGCAGACCAGTGGATGAATGATGACGATCACCGCTATGGAGCGCTGCGCGAAAGTTATGGCTTTGAATATGCGGTGCTGGAGCAGGCCGACAAAAACAAAAACACTCATTTTGAATTCGAGACCTATGACAGCTACCAGTGGTATCTCGACCTGGGGCCGGTTTCCAATATCAACGCAAAGTACCTGCACGGCTCCATTCCCGCATGGAACATGATGGTGGAGCACCCTGATTACGACGATGCCTGGAAGAAGGAAGCATGGGTGAACCAATTGCACTCCACCACCGTTCCCACGCTGAACGTGGCCGGCTTCTGGGACCAGGAAGATCCGTGGGGGCCATGGCAGATCTTCCGCCATGAAGAAGAACACGATCCTGACAATACCAGCTTCATGGTTGCCGGCCCCTGGAACCATGGCGGCTGGCGCGGGCCCAAAGGCGACATGCTGGGAATCATTCCTTTTGGCGGGCATGACACCGCGCGTGAATTTCGTGAAGAGGTGGAAGCTCCTTTCTTCCGCTATTACCTGCACGGAAAAGGAGAAAAGCCAGGCAGCAAAGCCACAACTTTTCAGACGGGGTTGAACCGCTGGCGGCAGTATGCGGCATGGCCTCCAAAAGAGGCTAAGGCAATGAACCTGTATCTGCACAGCGATGGCACCCTATCCTTCACCGCTCCCACGGAGAAGGAGGCCGGCGCCGGGTACCGCGAATATGTTTCCGATCCGGCCAATCCCGTGCCATATCGCCAGCGGCCCATCTCGCCGACTTATCCGGGCGGAGACTGGCGCAACTGGGAGGTGGACGACCAGCGCTTTGTCGATCATCGTCCTGATGTGCTCAGCTTTGTGAGCGCCCCGCTCGATCATAATGTAATCGTGACCGGCGAACTGGCAGCCGACCTTTTTGCCTCCACTTCAGGAACAGACAGCGATTTTGTCGTAAAGCTGATCGACATTTATCCCGAGAACGCGCAGAAGAACCCATGGCCTGAAGAAGCGGGTCCCGCTCCCCAGCAATACGCGCAATCACTCAACGGATATGAGCTGCCCATCGCCATGGAGGTAAGACGCGGGCGATACAACCAGAGCTATGAGCATCCGCAGCCGCTGGTGGCCAATCAGCCCACCGAGTGGAAGGTTCCATTGCGCGATCATGACCATGTGTTCCTGAAAGGACATCGCATCATGGTGCAGGTCCAGTCCACGTGGTTCCCGGTGATCGACCGCAATCCGCAGAAATTCGTGCCGAGCATCTACCAGGCCAAGGCATCGGATTATGTTGCGGCAACCCAGCGTGTCTACTGTTCGCCGAAACTGCCGTCGCATATCGTGCTGCCGGTGATGCCGTAAACTCTGAACAAACCGAAGATTCCCGAAATGGGACTGCCCAAAATTGTCCTGTAGATTATGGCTGTACTCATCGAGCAAGCTGGCATAGAATGATGCCCAATTTCGGCAAAGACTATGCCCAGTTGTTACCAGTGCCATGCTCCGCTTACTGCCGGTCCTGAAGAAGGAGCATCGCCGTATTGTGAGCAATGCATGAACCGGTTGCTCGCAGGGGGTGTAGCGCCCAAGGTAGAGCCGCCACCCAAAATGGATTTGCTGCCCAAGGTGGAACTGGCGCCTGAAGTGAAACCGCCCCTCAAGATAGAGCCGCTGCCCGTTGAGCAACCTCGACCCAATCAAACCCAGCCTGCTCCGCTGTCTGTGGTAGTTGAGCTGTTGGAGGCAAGAAAGCCGCTGCCTGCTGAGCAGCGCCGCATCGATCAATCCCCTGCTCCACTGTCTATGGTAGTTGAGCTGCTTAAAGCAACCGAGCCGGCAGATAAGCCCATTCGGGCGACAACTATCCTCATCCTGATCAATGTCCTGGTAGCGGCAGTCATGATGATCTATACAGTTGCCGAGGGCATGAAGTTCCCTATTTTCGATCGCAGTCATCTGCTGGTGTTCGGCGCTGATTATGGACCATATACCCTGGATTACCAGTATTGGCGGGTGATTACGTCAAGCTTTCTTCATTGGGGTTTCTACCACTTATTCATCAATATGGTGGCTCTTGGATTCTTTGGCGAAGCCATTGACCGGCTTTTCGATAAAAAAAAGTATTTGTTTTATATGTGCTTACCGGGATGGGAAGCTCGCTTCTGAGCCTCTTTTGGTGGGTTGCAATATCAGCCGGCGCCTCGGGTGCCATCTTCGGTTTCGTGGGAATACTGGTCTGCGTGCTGCCCTTTGCGCGGCCTCGCCTTCACTGGTTTTATTTCATCGGTCTTCTGCTGGTATTGGGCGATCTTTTATACGGGTTGGCAACTCCCAATTCGCCTGATTCACATGTTGATACAGCAGGACATTTAGGCGGACTGCTGGCTGGTCTCCTGATTGGCTGCATGCTCGCAGGAACATTTCGCCTGCCGATTGCGCAACGCTCGGCCAGACAATACCGCAGGCTGGTCTATGCTACGGCCGTTCTTTTTATTCTGTTTGGTATATTGGCTTTTGTGCGGCACGATGTAGTTGAGTTAAAGCGCGGTGAACTCCTGTTAGACAAGAATCTTCCTGAAGCAATCATCCACCTGCAAAGATTCGTCTCTCATTATCCCAATGAACCCGATGCGCATCTTTTCCTGGGAGCGGCATATGCCCGGTCACAACGATTCAGGCAAGCTGCAGACGAATGGAAGCGATCGCTTGATATTGCACCCCATAATCCAAAGCTACAGGTGAGCCTCGCCGGTCTTTATGTGCTTTTGGGGCGCAACGATGAGGCAATTCCTCTCTTTAGACAGGGTATTCCCGAGTTGCCGCCGAACAGTGCAACGTATTGTGCCTTTTCCAAAGCATTGATGACGACAGGCAAACTTGACGAAGCGGAGGAAATGGCGCAGAAAGCCGTGTCTCTTGATCCAAAATGCAGCGAGTGCCAGGCGCAACTCCAATTAGTGAAGGATGTCCGCAGCACAACTGCAAAAATGATGGCTGACATCGAAGCCAAACAGTCCAAAGCAGAAAAACTCAAGGCCGCTTCAGGCAGGAAAAAATGAGTTCTGCTTTGCTGTAGTTGAATCTGCTATCAGCAAGAGTTCATAAACTTATCAGCTTTCTCCGTGGCTCAGTGCCTCCGTGCCTCTGTGGTGGATTTTACTTTTGTTCCTTCCGCTTACTCTGTTCCTCTGTATTACTAACGTTCGCATTCTTCTCTGCTTGCGACGAATTCTCCCGCGCAGCCAAGGGCGGGTGCGGCCCATAGGGAGCAACACACCGCCAAATTCAATACACATCAACTACTTTTGTTACCTCTGCGTCCTTTGCGTCCTCTGCGGTAAAAGGTTTTTGGTTGTGGCTCGCCACGCTGTGTTACAAGGTTTTGGTTGTGGCTCGGCTGCACTGTGTCGCCGTAGTAGATTTGGGCTTTTCTGTAAGATAAAGTCGAATCAGAGATACTCATGAACTTCAACATTGTTCGTTATCTGGCCATCCTATTGCTCGTTATTCCGTCCAGTCTTCATTCTCAACAGGCTTCATCTCCCCGCAAACGCGTGGGTGTCGCGCTGAGCGGCGGCGGAGCGCTGGGGCTGGCCCACATCGGCGTGCTCAAGTATCTCGACGAGCACCACATTCCGGTGGACGCCATCGCCGGCACCAGCATGGGCGGATTGATCGGGGGTCTCTATGCCACCGGCCATGACGCCCTGCACATCCAGGAGATTGCGCGCCAGGCAAAATGGAGCGACCTGTTCCGGGCCACGCCCAAGTTTGACGACCGTCCCGTCGCGGAGAAGCAGCAATGGAACCGCATCACCGGCGAGTACACCTTCAGGTTTGGCAAGGGCCTGGCGCTGCCGGCGGGCATCAATCCCGGCCAGCAACTGGCGCTGCTGCTGAGCCGAGAGACGCTGGGCTATTCTGAGATCTCTACATTCGACGATCTTCCCATTCCTTTTCGCTGCGTGGCCACCGATCTGGTTTCCGGTGAAGGATTCATCCTCAACCATGGCTCACTCCCGAAGGCTTTGCGCGCAACCATGGCGTTTCCGGCCATCTTCACTCCGGTAGAGTGGGACGACCGGGTGCTCATCGACGGGGGAATCACCAACAATCTGCCTACGGATGTGGTACGCGGCATGAACACTGACGTGGTGATTGCGGTGAGCGTGCAGGGCACGCCGATTCCGCGCGCGCAACTCAATACCCTGACCAACATCCTGCGCCAGTCCGCCAACATTGCCGTGCTTCAGAATGAACGGCGCAACCTGAAGCTGGCGGATATTGCCATCACTGTGGCAGTGGGCAAGGTTGAATCCACCGACTTTGAAAAAGCGCAGGTCATCATCGACCTGGGATACAGCGCCGCAAAGCAGAACGCCGCGGCACTCGATGCGCTGGCGCTTCCTCCAGAAGAGTGGGCACAGTATCTGGCGATGAGAAATGCCCGCATCCAGAAAGTTGCAGGCCAGGGGCCATTGCTGCAGGTTACGTCATCGCAGGCGGAAATACAGGAAAGCAGCAGCCATGAGCTGATGCGGAAATCCGGAGAGTCCACCTCCGAGGCCGAACTGGAAGAAAACCTGACCGGAATGATTGCCGCAACCGGATTGCCCAGCGCTTTCTATAACTGGACCAGGGTGCCCGGACAGGAAGGATTCAAGGTAGATTTCGAGGCGCGTCCCAACCATGAATTCCTGGTGCAGCCTTCACTGTTCTACCAGGTCTCCAATGGGGATGCGAATCGCTTTACTTTGCGGCTTGAAGGCGCAGTCATTCCTCAGGATGCGTACAAGTCCCGCTATCTCGCTGCGCTGGCCATCGGTTACGACCCCGGTCTGCGCTTTGAGTACTACCAGCCTTTTGATGGCAGCCCATACTTCATTGCGCCGGGCATGCTGATCCAGCGCACACACATGCTCGACTTGAGCGGTCCCACCAAACTCGACAACACGCGCGACCGTTTTGCCGGAACGGCTTACTTTGGCATGGGCACGTGGCGAAGCGCGCAATTCAGAGTGGGCGCTACCGGCGGCTTCGATGATTACAGCGAGCGCATCACAACAGATAACGTCACTGCGCGCAGCACAGCCTTTGTGAATCCTGAGATCGCCTGGACCGTGAACAACCAGGATTCCGGCGCATTGCCGACCCGTGGAACGCGCATCAACGGCTCTTCCGGCTGGAGCTTCCGCGACCATTCCTATCCGTACCTGTACGCCGATGGAGATCATTTCTGGCCGGTAAAGAAATCCACCTCAATCTTTACGGTAGGAACTGTCGGCACCAGCTTCGGACGCAAACTCACCTTCTATGACCAGTTCATTACCGGCGGCCTTACCTCGCTGGATGCATACCGCTACCAGGAGTTCCATGCCAATACGCTGCTGACCAGCGGCGCAGGAATCATGTATCGCGGCTTGCGTCCGGAGACGGCCAGCATTCGTCCATTTCTCGCAACTTGGTATGAGGCCGGATGCCTCGATCTGGGATCGCAGGGCTGGCGCACGGCCCAGAGCGCATCGCTGGGCATCTTCACTCCCACACCCATGGGACTTACAGGTCTGGTCGTGAGCTTCAATGAACACGGGCAGGCGCGCTTCAGGTTCTCGCTGGGCAGCTTCTGGAACCGGCCATGAGCGTACCTCACCATAGAGGCCGCAGAGTTCGCAGAGGAAACGGAATCAAAGGGCCACTGAGGCACTGAGAGCACGGAGAAAGTTGATTAAAGATCTGTGGAGATGAAACGGGTGCGAAAACGTTTTCCTCACGAAATTCATGCGCTGATATTTGTCTGGTTCAAGGATGGATTGTGGTTATCTCGCTACTTCGGCCAGTTCTGACGATTCGGCTTTATGAGAGGCTTCGTTCGGATTGGAAAACTCCAAAGCGCCGTCGTCAATGGAGCTCCATTTCAGGCTGATGAGATCTAGCAGGTAATTCTGGTAGACGCGCCATGGGGACTTGCGCCCCTGTTTGGGCCAATCGGCTAAGGCGCGCTGGATGTAGCCGGGCGTGAATTTCTGCACGAAAGGCGCTACGGGGACTTCGCCGAAGCCGTTGGGTGTAACCTGGCGCGCGCCTTTGCGATCCATGAAGTTCAATAACCGGCACACATAATTGCAGATCAGGTCGGCTTTAAGAGTCCATGATGCATTGATGTAGCCGAAGATGGAGGCGAAGTTCGGCACGCCTGAAAGCATTACCCCTTTATAGGCGAGAAGTTTGGCGGGAGTCACTGCTCTTCCGTCCACCACAAATTCAGCCCCGCCGAATGCCTGCATCACCAAGCCGGTGGCGGTGACGATGATATCGGCTTCGAGTTCTTTGCCTGATTTCAGCAGGATGCCTTTTTCCGTGAACCGTTCGACCTGGTCTGTCACCACACTGGCGCGACCGGACTTGATGGCTTCAAACATGTCCGCATCCGGCACCAGGCACATGCGCTGTTCCCAGGGCCGGTAGCGCGGAGTGAAATGCGTCTCCACATCAAACTCCGGCCCCAGGTGTTCACGGATTTTCCTGATGAGTCCCTTTTTTACGTGCTCAGGGAACCGCTGCGAGAACTGGTAGAGGAAAGTCATGAAGCCGATATTCTTCCAGCGGCTCAGACGATAAGCCCAGTGCATCGGCAGCACGCGGCGCAGCGCGTTGGCAATGCGGTCCTGCTCCGGCATGGAAATCACATAGGTAGGCGAGCGCTGCAGCATGGTGACATGGGCCGCAGTTTTGGCCAGCGCGGGCAGGAGCGTTACCGCCGTCGCTCCGCTGCCAATGATCACCACACGTTTATCGCTGTAATCCAGATCTTCCGGCCAGGCCTGCGGATGAATGATGCGTCCCCGGAAAACCGAGGCACTGGGAAACTCCACCATGTGCCCGGCAGAGTAGCGATAATATCCGGCGCACGAGAGCAGGAAATTGCAGGTGAACGTGACCGGCGCATTCGAGCCATCCGGCCATGTGCGCGCGGCCTCAACGGTCCATGCGGCTTCTGCTGAAGACCACGAAGCCTTTTTGATCTGGTGGAGGAAGCGGATGTGGCCGTCTATCCCTTCGTCATGCGCGGTATCGATGATGTAAGCGCGTATATCCGCGCCGGGAGAGATCGCTTTAGGATGAGTCCATGGACGAAACGAATAGCCCATGGTCAGCATGTCAGAATCGGAGCGGATGCCGGGATACCGGAACAGGTCCCACGTGCCGCCGATCCGTTCGCGCTGCTCCAGGACCACGTAACTCTTTGCCGGGCAGAGCTTCTGCAGATGCCAGGCGGCGTCAATGCCAGACAAGCCTGCTCCGATGATCAGTACGTCAAAATGCTCCGAAGCCATGGTTCCTCTGCCATGAACATACCACAATGGCAGCAGCACAGCGGCCGCAACCAAAACCCCACCACGGAGAAAAAGCGTAGCGGAGCCACGACCAATTTTTGCCGCTGATAAACGCTGAAAAAACGAATCTTACCACAGATCAACATAGCGCAGCGGAGCCGCCAACCAAATGCACCACGGAGTCACTGAGACACAGAGGCACGGAGAAATTCAAAAGGGGAAATACAAAGATAAGCCCCTCGAAATTCTTCAGCGGTCTCTATTATTGTGGCGGTCTCTTCCGATGACTGATGACCCGATTTCCCGATGACCCGATCCTCTACTATCTCATTTGCAGGCTCCGGAGCATCTTCTGGTAGGTGCTCTTCAGGGAGTTAAAGTCCTTGTCAGGCGAGATAAACACCAGGTAGAGCAATCCGCCTTGAGAGGCGGGCAGAGTCACCAGCCAGTCGCGTTCCGGCAATGGACGTCCATTTTGGGTTACAGGCGAGCTGCCAGTCAGATAGACGGAGCGTCCCTGCGTGCCGTTCACCTGGATGTGCGAGATGCTTCCGGATTGCTGCATGCCCTGGTTCTGCTGCTGCAGGCTTCGAATCAAATCCTGCGTGGCTTGATCCAGCGATTGGGCGTTCTGGTCTTGTCCTCCGCTGATCAGTGTTCCATAGGCTATTCCGCCTTCAGAGACTCCGGCCGCCGGCGCAATCAGCAGGCCGCTCTGGCCATTGTTGACCTGCCAGTTATCGGGATAAGCAATGGAAATATTGTTGCCCTGGTATTGTTTGAAACGGCTGCTGGGCCGCACGTCTTTCAGGGAAACGTTGGTGATGCTGCCGCCGCTGGCTGCAGGGCTGCCTCCGCTATTTCCGCTGTTTCCACTATTTGAAGACACGGGCACATTTGGAGGAATGGCCCCGTTGCGCTGGTTCTGCTGTGCCCATGCACCCTGCTTGGCTCCATCGGCAATTTCCTGGGCGCTATAAGACTTGATGCCATTGGACTCCTGTTTGGCGCGCGCAAACGCCTCGCTGTTGGTCTGGTAGTTCTTTGGTGGCCAGTTCTGAATTTCTTTCTCGATAGAAGCTTCACGGTTGCCGGGGTTGGGATGATCGCTGAGGAACTGCGGTCCGCTGCCGCCCTGTGCTTCCAGCTTCTGGAAGAAATCTGCCATACCCTTGGGGTTATAGCCTACTTTATAGGCGATGATTGCACCCACGGCGTCGGCCTGCGCTTCATCAGACCGCGAGTACTTCAGAGAGAGCGTGCCCGCACCCAGCTGAATGCCAAGTCGCGCAATATTTCCTGCCGCGTTGCCGGGAAGCACTGCGCCCAGAATTCCCGCCAGACCTTGCAGCGTGGATGTCTTTCCTGCCTGCTTGGCTGAGTGCTGCATGTACACGTGTGACATTTCGTGGGCCATCACTCCCGCCAGTTCCGCCTCGTTGTCCGCCGCTTCGATGGTTCCAATGTTTACAAAGACGGGGCCGCCAGGGAGAGCGAAAGCATTGATTTCCTTCTGCTGTACTACATGAAACTGATAGGGCCATGATCGATCCGATGGGATAACAGACTCCAGTTTTCGTCCCAGTTCCTGAATGTAACGCGTCACGGGGCTGGAGTCAGAGAGCACTGGCATCTGCTTGTAGACCTCTGCTGCCGCCTGCTGGCCTACCTGAATCTGCTGCTCCCTGGTAATGCCTGAGGGTGAGCCGGGATCGGGCAAATCGGGTGAGCTTTGCGCTAACAGCGAAAATGGCTCAGCGATAAGTAAAGCTAAGATGAGCGCCAGCGCCCTGACGGAAAATGTGCGTTGCTTCATGACCAAATCCTTTCTTGCTGACGAGGTGCACGGGCCGGGAAACCAGAAATGTATTACAACTGATTGATATACAGTAAGATGCAGCATTGAGAGCTGCAGATGTCCGTCACCGGGCGGGGCTGCGGCTCCCTCTGGATGCTTAATAGAAAATTATACGGAAGCCCAGGAGGCCACGCCTTGTCACCACATTCAATTCATGCCGCTGTTACCTTGATCTCGATGCTGGGCGCAGTCGCTGTTTTTGCCCAGATGTCGATTGCTTACGGATCATCGATCACCCTGGATAATGCCCGGAAAGCTGCTGCCGCCGCGTTGGAAGAGGCACGCAAGAACAATTGGACCATGGCCGTGGCTATCGTGGACACAGGCGGAAACCTCGTCTACTACGAAAAAATGGACAACACGCAACTGGGGAGCGCGAAGGTGTGTATTGATAAAGCGCGCGCGGCGGCGCTCTTCAAGCGTCCCACCAAAGCATTTCAGGATGCGATCGCTTCCGGCGGTGCAGGTCTCCGGGTTTTCGGGCTGCAGGGCGCAATCCCGGTAGAAGGCGGCCTGCCGCTCATCATGGATAACAAGATTGTCGGCGCGATTGGCCTCTCCGGCGATACCAGCGAACATGATGGGCAATGCGCCAAAACCGGCGCGGATACCTTGAAGTAGAAACAGCAATCAACATGAAATCTGCAATCGTTCCTGAAGCTCTGAAGAGGTATCTCAATGGCAGTTCCTGAACCGGCTAATAACAGTTCCGTGCTGGAAATTATTGCTTATTCGTTTTCCCAGAGCACTTCCATGCCGATTGTTCCGGCTCCCAATACGCGGGACTGGATGGACCAGACCCGCATCCGCTATTCCTACCGTTGCCTGCCCATGGTGATCGCCAACCAGGCCGGCTGGTTTCTCCTCAATGATTATCCTTTGGAAGTTTCGTGGAATGGAGAGGAGCAGACCTCAGCTTTGCAGATTGTTTATGCCGGCGATGTGCCTGAGTTTCGTGCCTCCAGCATGTTTGGTTACGGCATACTGACGTTTACCATCCCCTATCTTTTTCGCACTCCGGAAGGCTATAACCTGCTGGCGCGGGGGCCCGCAAACCGGCCCAAGGACGGAATCTGTGCCCTCGAAGGAATCATCGAGACGGATTGGGCGGTAGCCAGCTTCACTATGAACTGGAAGCTGACGCGTCCGGGGCAGGTGGTGCGGTTTGAAAAAGGCGACCCGGTTTGCATGATCGTGCCGCAAAAACGCGGAGAGCTGGAAGCCTTCCATCCTCGCTTTGCACCTATTTCTTCCGAGCCGGAACTCGCGCAGGCACATCGCACCTGGGCAGGGAGCCGCGCTCATTTCTCCGAGATGATGCGATCCGAAGGAGTTTCCAGCGCCAGTGAATCCTGGCAGAAACATTATTACAAGGGAACTTCCCCCAGCGGCCATTCCGGTCCTGAGCACCAGACAAAGCTGGTGCTCAGGGAATTTGCAGATGATCATCCTCGTGATCAGGCGGCGATTGTGTCCTCATGAATGCTGGTGAACTTTGATTGTTCCACGGGCACGCTGGCCGGCCATGGTTCTTCCACGGCCATCAACGCCAGACCTGCGCCTAGAAGCGCCAGGTTCTTGCTGAAGTTGATCATCTCATTCATGCGCTGGTTGGGATCCTCCATACGCCAGAAAT
>QHVI01000154.1 GCA_003223515.1 Candidatus Angelobacter sp. Gp1-AA117 | reverse complement strand
GTGGGCGGTAGAATCGTTAAGCCAAATCACTGATCAAAATATCCGGCAAAATGCAGCACTGCTGGTCGAACACCAACTTAGCCGGTGGCGAGGTCAGCCGCCAGAGCGCGACCTGCGTCACGATCCCATCAAGCAGATTCTTGAACATATGGCTGCTACTATGGGCATTGATCCGGCGGATACAGATCATCCAATGATGAAAGCACTCCTTGTAACTGCCCGCGACGATAATCCGGAGCGGGTACTTGCGACGTGCGAGCATATCGTCACCAGCCTGGGCGCGGTCGGTCCCATTGCTCGACAGATAGATGCACTGTTCAATATCAGCACGGCGGCCTCCAAACTCGTCCACTGTTCCTTGCACGATTTCCATGTGGAGGGGAGTGAGTATGACAAGGCATTCCAGATGTTCAAAACCAATCATTGTAACCGTTGCAAGGATCGCGTACCCAGACCGGAAGATTGGAAATATACGGAAGAATTTAGGCAGGAGTTTGAAAAGAAGCATCTTCCGTTTATCAGGCGATTTAATCAGACGGGTCAGGGCTATCGGCTAGCAACAGAGGATTGAATTCCACTGCTGGCCAGTGCTGCCTTACTCTCCTTAGCCCATAGCTCCGCGAGTTGGTAATACAGCCTCACGTTCCTGAATCCCTCTGGGTTCTCTTCCTGCTTGTCGAAGTTCTTCTGCGCCCACTGGCGCACCGTTTTCTGAATCACATCCAGATCATCCAGTTCCTTATCCGGCTGAATCGATGGAAGTTCCACCACCTGGCCATTGACTTCCTGCTTTACAGGTTGTTGCTGTACCAGAACATCCAGCATCCGCAGTACCTTATTGCGCATATCGCGTCCCGGAACGATTAGTCCAGGCACGCCGGTCCAGGTCGCGATCTGTTCCTGGTTGGTTGGATCGTCAAGAATGGCATTCACATACGGATTTTTTCCACCAGCGCCGAATTCGATCAGCTTTTCCCAGAACGCTTTGATCTCTGCAAATGTCATCGGGAAACCCTGATCGGTTTCCGGATAGGCATGCACATTGCCCTGCAGTTCATCGAGCCGCACATACTGGTTGCGGTATTGGCCGCTCTGATCCGTAATCACCGTCACCAGGTCATCGGTCATGTTCTGGGCTGCCGAATGTACGGCCGCCTCAGCGGCCTGCGCATGTTCTTCGCGCACGTTGTCCCAGAACAGGCCCAGCTTGCCCAGTGCTGTTGAAAGCTGCTGCTGCTGTCCGCTGGCCGTCTCGATGTGCGGATCGCCCGCGCCTCCAAAAGTCTGTGGAGGCGTCCCCGAGATGAGCTGCGCCGTAAACACCAGTTGCTGCTGGTAGTGATAGATGTTGCCGTCGATCTCCGCCTTGATCTGTACAATGGCGTCCTCCAGCCGGTTGCCCATGGCCGAAGCCGCCTGCTTCATCTTCACCCCATTCAGTGTACCGGGTACCATCCGTTTGCCATTCAGCGCCTCGCCATCGATCAGGTTGGAGTTGTAGAGCACCAGGCCGGCGGCCAGGCGGTCCACATATTCATGCGTGATATTGGCCGTATCATTGATGCATTCCTGTATAGGAACGGCAGCATCGCCCGCCGCTGGTGGATACAAGCCAAAGGTCTCCTGAATCGTTCCTGACCAGGTCCATTCATCGGTAAGCCTGGCCTCGCGCGCCTCCAGGAAAAGATCGCCGACGTTCACCAGCAGGCAGCCCCTGGGAAAGACTTTCTTCAGCTTGAGCGCGACCTGCTTGTCCTCCACCACATTGAAGGTCCAGGGCTGGATCCATGTACGCGAGAGCGTGGGCATCAGGTCCTGAATGAAGTTGGAGCGCGACCCTTCTTCAGAGTAGATCATTTGCCGCGCCATACGCTCGTTCTGCGCTTCAGGATTCATGGGCCCCAGGGCGCCCTTGAGCGCCTCCCACTGCGCCGGATACGAGGCCCGCAAGGCGGCAATGTCCACCTCTTCATCCACGTTGAGGATGGGCGTCTCGCGCAGGTTCTTGGCATAAGGAGCAGCATCGATGTGCAGAGGCGAGTAGAGCGTCATCAGCACCATGCCGTTCGCACACTCCCTGGTCCCTGAGACCACCGGGACATCCGCCACTTCTTCAGGATAAAAATCCATATCGCTCAGCATTGCCCCACAGCCAGGACAAGCCTTCGCCAGTGCAGGTTCTCGCGCGGCCAGAAGACCCGATGACCCGATTTCCCGACCTGTCCCGGCTGCCCGTGGATGGCCCGATTGCGCGGGCACTGCGGTCGTACACCGGCTGCATATATACCGCTCCGGCAATACGGCCACTTTCTGCGTTTCCAGCACCGGCTCCTTGTGCGTCCCTGCCAGGTCGGAATCAACCACGTAGCGCGTATGGCGGAAGTAGCATCCGGCCATCCATAAGAAGAGCAGGCCCTGTTTGTGCAGGCTCTTGATATTGTTCTGGCGCTCCACGATCTCCTGTACCCGCGATGCTGCCTTGGCCGTGGCTATGTCCTCTTCGCGCTCGGCATTTTCCGGCAGGAAACGTGTTTTGGGGAGCTGCGAGGAGAGAGCCGAGACAAAGGCGAGCCCGAGCATCTGGTAGAAGTTAGTCGCGAACCGGCAAATGTTCACGTCTTCGTTATCAGAATCATCGCTGGCGAATGTCGCCTCCACGGCGTCAAACCACTGGAAGCTCTCCGGGTCAAAGCTGATGAAGTGATTGCCTTTGAAGAACTCATAGGCCTTGAGCACCCGTTTCACGATCATCCGCCGCCGCAGGAACCACGATTGCTTGTACTTGCGGACGATGTCGATGAAGGAAACTGGGCAGATTGAAGAACCTTACCGCTGACCCACGGCAAGCCGGGGCAGGTGACGCTGATTATGCGGATTGATGTTGATTAAGGTTGAGCAACTAGGCAACGGCTATTCGCGCACCAGCATCTTTTTTGTTAAAGAGTGACCGGATAGGAATCCCGCATTCACGGACGAGTTCTCAGGATATCAACCTTTCTGGTAATCACGTCAAAAGAGTTTCTATATGTCTGGCCGCCTTGAAGTTGTTTTGCTTGGCACAGTTGTCGCCATGGTACTGGCTCCGCATGCTGTCCATGCTGTCAAGGATAAAGAAAGCCAATACCGTAAAATGATGCTGGCGCTGACTGTACTAGGAGTGCTTCTTACTGGATTAGGAGTTTTTATTGCTGGCTTTTCCATGTACACGTCAAACAGCATACCCAGTAAATCAGAAATGCATTTACAGCGAATTGTAGAGCTGCTGGGTGCAAAGAATGAACCAGCACCTGCACGCAATGTTGAACCTGCCCCAGCGACCGATGCAGAACAGCAGCCACTCAGCATTACCTCAACCGAGCGGGCGAACCCACAACGCATTGTTCCCAAGCGAAGAACGAGGCCGGAATATCAAAATGTTGAAAGCCACACGAAGTTGGCATGTTGTGTGCCATGTTGTCCTGATAAAAATGCGCTGATGCCGTGTGGCGAGGCAGACCAGCGGGTACGAATGGAGGCCGATAATCAGCCAGATTTAAATCCCGATGCCCCTGCAGAACAACCTGTATTTCCAACGCTTGGAGGAATTCAGGAAGAACCGCCAACAACCACAAAGCCGGTCCCCAAAAGAAACTCTGATAATTCTTCAAACAACTATAGAGTATTGAACTACTTGCAACGCGTTTCTGGCCAAAAATGACCACATCAACGTCAATGCACAAAATTCAATGGCAATGGCAATCATTGGCTGTCCGGCATTGAACTTGAACCGGCTAGGTTCTTTTTTACCCACCGCAGTTCCATGATTCTGTCCATGCGGCGCATAATGGTGCTGGGGCGGGCGGAGGATGTGCGGATTGGCTTCAACGCTTGTGCCGCCGGAACATTCGGAGGTGGTTCTTTTGGCGTTGCTGAAAAGACAGGTGCGCCGATGCCTATCAGCGAGAGTTTGTCCCACAGGAGGCGGCGTTCGGCTTCCAGTCGGGCGATCTGCTGGTTTTTCAGGCAGAGCATTTCGGTGTAGCGATTACGCGAGACAAACGGCAGTTGCATGTTTCACCACAGTTTCATAGCGCGGCAAGGCCGCAACCAAACGAAAATTCTTATGGAGCGCAGCCGCCCTCGGCTGCGGGGATCAATCTTTCGCGAGGCGGGAACAATCTGACGAATAGTATTTGTGGATCTGGTCATCGGCCCGTCGATTCATCCGAAGATCTGATACTGCGGCGTTATTCGTATTCAACGACCCGGATCGTGGTAGTGCTGGCGGTGCGGGAGCGCACTTTTAAATATGTGGTCGCCGGGGTGGAGGAGCCGCCGGTGTTCTGGGCGGGGAGGCCCAGGAGCGGGCTGCTGCCGTGTCCGGTGGCGATGGGATTACCCAGGACGATCTGGGGCTGGTCTGGTCCGGCCGGCGTTCCCACGTTAAAGGTGGCGGTAAAGTTGTCATCCGGCTTCTGGTATTGCAATCCCTGGGCAGTGACCGATTCATCTTCGCGGATTTCTACGCGCCGCGCCGGAATACTGGCAGTGATCGTGGTAAAGGCCCCGGTGTTTGCGTTCAGAGAGATAAGTGTTGTTTTCGGCATGTCAATTTATCTCCGTCTTTCTGCTGCTTTCGGGAAGGCCGTCTCTGCTAAGGATCATGTCAGGGCAGATAGCCTGTTTTTGCATCCGCCCTGACTTCCGGAGAAGAAGAACGGCCCGGTATTAGGAGATTGCGCCCTTAATGACGGCAAAGCTGATGACCACAGCCTCTCCTAAAGCTCCAGCCGTGTAGTTGCGAAGTGATATGCTGAACGATCCTGCGGCGACCGCATCCATCATCGCGGTATATGAGTTGG
>QHVI01000082.1 GCA_003223515.1 Candidatus Angelobacter sp. Gp1-AA117 | reverse complement strand
GCTTTCCTCCGCGAGACTATGCCTGTACTCGGCTTCCTGAGGAAATTGCTGCTTGAATTTGACGCCGTTTTTCCAGGACTCGCGAACCGAGTCATACGCCCGCCAGGCATCAGAGAGGTTCCTGGGGCGCTCCGGAAAGAGTTTGACATCGAACAACGATTCGCTTTTCGCAGGAGCTGTAACGTCTGGTTGCTTCAGAGGCGCAGGATCCGGCCATGCCCCAGCGTATTTGAAATTAAGCTTTGTATTGTTGAGCGCGGCCCAGGTCATCAGATCGCGCCAGACAATTCGGTTGTAAGGTTCGGCTACGACCGCATGAATAAGCATAGTCCGAGCTTTTGCCATATCGCCTTCTTTCACCAGCATTTCGGCATAGTAGCGATACGCTGTTTCGGTATTCGGATCGAGCTGGATTGCGCGTTCATACCACTCTCCCGCTTTGGCAACGTCACCCTGTCTGTGGTAGGTATTCCCGGTAAACAGGATAGCGGCGTAGTTTTTCGGATCCAGTTCCAGCGCTTTGCCATAGTCTTTGAGGGCTTCAGCAAAATCATGCCGGGAGAAGGCCGCCTCTCCCGCTACCATGGCCTGCTCTACCGCCGGATTATCGGAAAACTGGATCGCGCCATTTGCCGGCAACTCCTGAAGGAGCTGGCGTAAATTATGCGCCAAGGGACTGCTATTTCCGAAGTCCAGCGCTTCTTGCACCAGATTCCTGGCGCGAAAACGTTCCCTGCCGGCCTGTTGCTGGTCCGTCAAGGTTGCCGCGTGGTGAACCAGAGATGCCGCCAAGGCCACCAGCACCTCATCATCTTTCGGGTTCTGCTGCACCAGTTCTTCCAGCAGCGGCAGGGCTTGCAGGCGCTTGTCTTGCGCAAAAAGCTGCATCGCTTGCTGGCGCTTGACGTGGTAGGCTGCCTCTCCTTGCGCTTGCGTTTGCGCCTTCAGGCCGGAAACTGAGGCCACGCTGCAGAGAAGCAGCACGAGAATACGGGCTTGCCAACGTTGGAAGTTCATAAATTTCACAATCTCGACCGGGGATTAACCTCCAAAGAGGCGGGAAGAGAGGGGCTGTGCGCCCTTCTCTTCGCCACCTCCTTAAAGGCGTATCTACTTCTTCATTGCTGTTCGCGCATGGGCATAGGCATGGGTGATGGCATGCTGCCCTTCTGCTCGGTTGTGGGTGTAGAGCCGTTATGGTTATGGGCCGGCTGGGTGGTGGTAGCCGGCGCTACATTGGCATCACGCGTTGGAGAGTTCGCGTTGAGAATCCCATCCGGGATTTTAGACGCGCTGTTGAGACTCGGCAGGTCCTTAAACGTGATGACCATGGGGCGCATCATGTCGTTGTCTTCGTGATCAAGGATGTGACAGTGCCAGACGTAACCAGGCCCTGCCGTCGGGTCAAATGGGAATACGTTTTGCCCGGGCTTCAGGTTGGCGTCGTTCGTGTTCTGCAATGCCAGGCGGACCAGCACTCGCGTGACCACGAACGGCGGGGCCAGGACGACGTCCTTCCATCCGTCCTCGCCAGGGAATTGGCTGGCGGGTATCGCGGTACTAGGCACGCCGGGCTCGGTAAAGTCGTCTGTAGTGCCGAGGGCGCCGTTCTGCGTGTCAAACTGGAAGTCACGGACACCAAGCACACAGGTCGGGTCGCTCGGGTCCGTAGGCGTTCCGTCTGGATTGTTGGGATTGTTCGGATCGCAGAATTGCACCGGATTCTCCACATTGATTCTGACCGGTGGATGATTGAGCGGAAGAGCCGAGTTCGGCCCATTCAGTTTCTCAAAGTAGGCCAGCATGCGGTTGGCGTCAATAGCCTGCCGGTCTTCCAACTGGAACTCGACCAGGTGAATGTGGATGGGATGGGCATCCTGCGTGAGGTTCTGGATGTACCACTCTTCTGTCGTGCCCACTCTGGGGATTTCCGTGACATCCTCATGGAAAGCGCGTCCGTCGATGAGAACATGCAGGGGATTGCCCGGGAAAAGAGCACTGTCAGGGCTTTCCTGCTCGTTCAGCGTGAAGAGCTTTGGATTGCCGATGTTCGGGGTTGGAGTGAGCGTGGGAATGCTGATCAGTTTTGTTGGAGGAGGATTCGGATGCACAGCCTGGGAGTTCTGTACGGTGAATTGCATGACCACACCGGTGTTGGCATCGGCGGGATCGCCACCCGGGTTGGGCGCAATAGCGTCGTTCGTCAGTACAACCTTAGTTCCTGCCGGAAGATTGGAGAAGTCGACGAGGATGTCGATTCGCTCACAGATTGCAATGAGCTTGTGCGTCATGGTGACGGGCGCGCGCAAGAAGCCGCCGTCGCTGCCGATCTGTATAAAGGGAATGGGCTTCCCGGTTGTCTGATTCACAAAGGACAAGCCGTAGAAGCGCGCGTTGGAGCCATCGACGATGCGGAACCGGTACTGGCGCCGCTGCACGTTCAGGTTCGGCCATACCTTGCCGTTGACCATGATCTCGTCGCCAAAGTACTCGGGATCCCAATACGGATGGAAATCAGGGTTGTCGCCGACGGTGGTGAAATGAATGGAGCCGTCGCTGTTGAAAGCCCTATCCGTCAGCATGAGCGGCCACTCGAATTGCCCCGAGGGAAGGAGCGGTGAAATGTTGTCGTTCTGGGGATCACGAATGATGAACATGCCCTCGAGGCCTGCCGCGAGGTTGAGGCGCGTCAGTCCCAGAGCGTGGTCGTGATACCAGAGCAGGGTCGGCAACTGGGAGTTGAAGTATTCGAACGTAGTGCCCGTGAATGTTGGACCTGTCTTTCCTGCTGAAAAATCGGAGAACCAGGACTCGGGAAAACCGTCGGAGGCAGATGGTGTGTAACCTCCATGCAGGTGAGGCACGGTCACAATGGGGCTTTGAAACTGCGGGTAGCCCGGCGGGAAGGGTACGAGCAAGTTACCGTTGGCATCGACGTACGGTGGTTGCGGTATCGGCGCGTTGTTGGGGTTAGCCGCATGGATGGTGGGGTCGACTGGGAACATGTGCGAACCTTCCAGTTCGTTGTTATAGTGAACGAAGATGCGCTGGTTCGCAGTTGCCTCGAAAGTCGGTCCGGGTGTTGAGGCGACGTTCTGGATGTTTTGCGTCTGGCCCGGCGCAGCAACGTTCGCCTGGCCGCTGTAAGCATAGATCTTAGTCTTGGGGAATCCCGGCGGCAGGATCTGCTGGAAAGTTGTAACTTCCGTGACGTTGTAGAGCGGGACGTTCCTGCCAATTGTCGGGTCGAATTTCGTCCCTGTGGGAACAAAGGTTGCAGGCCTGGTCAACTGATTCACGAACTTCGGAACGGTGCTGGGATCCAGAGGCGTTACCGCGGGGTTGGAGCTTCCGGTCGGTAGTGTCATCCATTTCTGCACGTGCATTGACATGCCTTTGCGTCTCATTTGTGTGGGCGTCGTGGTCTGCGCCGGCGCCGGGGTAGCGCCTGCTGCCGTGCTGTGAGCATGCCCGCTGGCAACAGGTGTTGTGGGCGCAATCAACATGCTTGTGGGGGCAGTGGAGGTCTGGGCAAAGCTGGCGGTCTGCGCCAGCACCAGAATGACTCCTGCCACAATTAGCGTTGCGTACTGGGGTAAACTACGCTGGAAATTCTTCATTTGAGATAGCTCCTTCGCAAGATACAAATGTTCCTTGCTTGTTCAGGTTTTGATCGGTGAGCTGTGTGTGCCGCCTCTTCCAGCAGGCCCTCCTGGCCCAACTTCTGGTGACGGCTTTTCTTGCGGTTATGGGTGGCAGGTCGCGATGCAGTAATTTCTGCACCACCTTCATATCTATCCTGGTGATTGATCCGGTTGCGGGCCGGATTACGGGTGGAATGGGCAGGGGATCGACAAGTTGCTGAAGCACGGCGCGCTGGGGCTGAATTCCCAGGCTGTGCCACACATGTCTACGATACTTTCCCGCCTGGCCATTGGTAAGGACACGGGTGTTCTGCGCCAGAGCAGGCATTGCCATGCTGGCTCCAGCGAGCGCACGTATTTTGATGAAGTCGCGCCGACTGCTTTTTTTCAATAGCGCTCCTTGAGAAAAATCAGAAGAATCTGAGTCGGTAGTCCAATCAAAAACCGATCAGGACTCCTGACACATGGGTCCTGACTCGACCTTCAAATTTCCGGAAGTCAAGGCGGGCAGTAAGTTAGCTTAAACGTGAACTTCGCAAGGTTTTTTAATATTTTTGTTCGAATCACAGGAATTCGGAGCGGGCGGAATGAAGATTCTTACCGCCAAACGGGCTAACTGCTTTCAATTCGTAAAATCCTGAGCCTCTCAGAAGAAAATTACAACCGCGCCTGGTTCCCTGAATAAGATGTTTGTAACGAAAAGCGGAACACGCTGGTGTGTGCGTGCAAGAGCCGAAACATTATCGCACGGGTAAAAAGGAAAGGGCATTGACGATGTCAATGCCTTTTCATCTGTGTTTATCCGTGTAATCAGTGGTAAAGCTCTTGGTTTTTCAGTGTTATCAGCGTTCATCAGCGGCCAAAAATTAAGATAATCGGGCCATGACGACCCGGTTTTCCCCAACCAAGGAGAATGAGGATTAATCCCTTGAAGGAGGAGGCTCGACCTTGATGGTGCTCTTGTAATTGCTGGGAACCTGGAACAATGCCGGGTCAGGTTCGCCGCGCTTGATATCGGTAAGACGATAGAGAGTTTCGCCTGTTCGCGGATCGTTGCGCTTCCTCATGACCATCACGTGCAATTCAGGAGAAGTCCAGGTTTCGGAGACGATTTCCAGCGGCTTTTCATTGCCGATCGCCCCTGCCGGGATCGTGCGCGTAATCCGCTCACCTTCACAGCTCAGGCCTTCAATGACCTGGGCCGGCAGGGTTTCGCGTTTAACCTCTCCCTCGCCTTCATGACGGCGTTCAATGGCCAGGCCCTTTGTTTCAGTTTCTATTTTCTTCTGTTGATTGAGTATGATTACATTACCGTTGAATTCCCTGCGCTTTACCACGCGGGCCATCTGTTCGTCCGGATTCAAGACGTAGTCTGTTTTACTCAAAGGATCGGTAATCAGGACTACCTTTTTTGACTCCGAACCGCCCGGGCCAAACGTTTCTTCACGGCGTACCCGGCCTTGCCCGTTGCGGGCGATGAACGCGCTACTCTTGTTCGCGATGCGGTTGCCGTCCGCCAGCACCTGCGTGCTTTCGGTAATGGCGGTGGCCGTGTAGGGCGCGCCCTGCACGGTTTCCCTGGAGCCCATCTCCATGGAGAGGAAATTAATTCCGCCCTCTTCTCCGTTGATGATCTGGCGTACCTCTGTTACACCGCCCTCATGCTTGTCTGATTGTGACAACACCGCCGTTAGCGTACTTTCACGCTTCTCTTGTTGCGCAAATGCCGCCGCACCCAAAAGCAATATGCATACAATCGCAAATGAAGTTCTACTCATGAAACTCTCCTTCTTAGTGTGGTTTTCATTTACCCAATTACTTACCCAATTACCGAATTACCCAATTACCCATTGCTAATAATTCCCATTGACCAGCCTCACTGCGTACGGAGTGCCATCAGTTCCCACGACGACGTCAGCCTTCATGCGCTGATCGGAAAGCTCTTCTGTGACCGGAGCACCCAGTCGCCGCAGCGACTCGCCCGTCAATTCCACTCGCATAATGCGCAAATCATCACCGACAGGCGCGGGATCGTAGGATGGCAGAATCATGAAATCATCGGTGCTCTGGGTTTTCTTTTTCTTCTTCGTTTTTGCTGCCACCGGCGTGATCACAACAGGCTTTGGCACCGGCGCCACTGGGGTTGCCATTGTGGCTATTGTCGATTGCCATGATTGCGTATTCGCTCTGATCTCCGCCGGATGCCTGGGACGCATCCCCACCAGCAGCAGCACAATGATCGCTGAGAAGCAGAGTGCGGCTGAGCCAATCTGTATTCGCCGGATTCTTCTGCGCCGCGCATGGTAGCGGTGAAACTCCGCCTGCAGCTTCGCTCCCAGTTCAGCGGGGGCGCCCTGGGAAGAAGCCGCGGCCACTCCGCGCAACGCCGTAGCGAGTTTTTCGTCGGAGGAGTTCATCGCAGGCATCCCTGGCCTTTCAATCTGGCTTTCAGCGTGGCCCGCGCGCGGTGCAGGCGTGAGGCTACGGTTCCCGGTGAGCAATTCAGCAATGCTGCTGCATGGTCATAACTCATCTCTTCCAGATCACAGAGCACAACAATCTCACGATACTGTTCCGGTAATGCCAGCACCGCTTTTCTCAGGCACTCCACCAACTCTGCTTGGCTCAGGTCAGCCAAGATATCGAGATCGCTCGCCGGTTCGTTGCTCTCCGCTTCAGTTGCGTCATCTGCCAGTGGCGACAGACACCGGCTCTGTTCCAGGCTGCGGCGCGTGAGGTTACGCGCGATTCCGAAGAGATACCCGGCGAGCGTACCCTTGGTTTCGTCATAGCCTCTCGGGTTGGTGATCAGAGCCATGAAAACTTCCTGTGTGATCTCTTCGGCAGTGCCGCTATTCCCGCTCATGTGCAGAGCAAAGCGATAGATTGGTCCCTGGTACCGGTCATACAATGCGCTGAATACCTGCTCGTTGCCCTTCTTGAGCTGGCGGAGCATCTCCCGATCGTCGCTCAGCGGTTCTGCCATTCCGGTGCCCGGCGCGTCGGTCTGCGCTCCTATCTTCCATTGCCGGGATTGGACAAAAACTTCCATTATTTTTTGTTCAGGGGGTGAGACGGGCCGAAAAGCATTCGGTTATCTGTTTAACCGCAAAGGACGCAAAGGACGCGAAGGTGGCAAAGGCATTAACCGCAGAGAACGCAGAGGGCGCAGAGAATTAGGGCGTGTGTTCTTGAAATAAAGCTGTGAGTTGCTGAGTTTTGCAATTATGGCAATTACAAATTATGGCAATTTTGGCAATGGCTAGAGCTTCTTATTGGCTTGTTCCACCTGCGCGAGGCAATCTTTAGCAAGTTTGTCAGTGGATGCGCGAAGTGCTTTTCGAACTTTGTTGACATCTTCGGGAGGCATACCGGAACCGTCGCTGGCTCCTGCCATGTAACACAGGGCTTTCTGCTCTGGCTGAGGACGCGATTGAATGGCCGCGATGAATGCTTTGGGTGTCTGGGTAATCACGCTGGAGTAGAAGCTGCCCAGCAATTCGGCCAGCGCAGCATGGCGGGTCCTGCCTGCATCCAGCAGCGGGGGCAGCAGTTCATTGTGGCCCCGGCGATAGAGGTTTACCAGGTAAGCGCCAGGGTCTTCATCGCAGATTCCCCTGCCGGTAGTGCAGTGATTGAGCAGGCTGAGAAGGTAATCCCGGTTCTTTTCGTAGTCATTGCCCAGCACTGCCAGTAGAAATGAAATCTCCTGGAGGCGCTTCCCGTTGGCATTTTTCTTCTGTTCATTGAGCCGGTTGATGGCCTCATCTTTCGGCACATTACCTGCCGGAACCTTGCGTAGCGGCACGCCTACAGGCATCAGAATTCTCACAATGTCAGATTGAGGCGCAGGCGCGGCGCTCTGCTGGCCAATAGACAAAGCCGCGAATGTGAGTAATAAAAGAACGCGATAGAAATGAATTGGCATGCGGGTAAATTCGATTCTAATGCTTCCTTTGACTTTTTTTGAGCGCCTCCTGATACCGTTTCAGGTTCTTTTTCAATTCTTTAGCATTTGGTTCTAGCTGCATCGCCTTGTCCTCAGTATCTACCGCTTCTTGGTACATTCCATTCAGGAACTGGGACTCCGCCAGGGTTTCAATAATGCCGGGTGTCTTCCAGTGGTCCAATGCTACGGCCGTCTGTGCGTGTTTGAGGGCTTCAGTAGGATTACGGTGCTCCTTCTCCGTAGCATAGAGCCAGGCAAGTTCACTATGGGCCAGGGCATAATCTGGCTTCAGGCGCAACGCTTCAAGCTGTTCTGCAATGTCGCCTGCCGCGTTCCCGGATTTAAACAGGACAACACCCAGATTGTAGTGGGCATTTGCCGAATTCGGGTCGAGCCTCACTGCTTGCTGCAATTCAGAGATGGCTGCCGAATAGTTGCCTGTATCCGATAGCGCGTTGCCGAGGTTGACTGAAGCCAGTAAAAAGTCGGGTTTGATCCGTTTGGCCTCGCGATATTCCGCCACAGCATTGTTCCAGTCTCCCGCGGCCCTCAACGCATTGCCGAGATCGAGATGAACAGCAAAATCGTCAGGCTTCAGGCGAAGTGCGGCACGATATTCATTGATGGCCTCAGATATTTTGCCTTGCTCCTTCAACGTTGCGGCCAGATGATAATGCGCAGCTTCGTCATTGGGATCGAGCCGAATGCTTTCCCGGAATTCAGCAATGGCCCCAGGCAGATCATCTTTTAACTCCAGGGCCGTGCCTAAATTGAGATGTGTCCGCGGCTCATTTGGGGCCAGGCGCACCGCCTCCCGGAATTCAGCCAGGGCAGCATCAAGTTCCCTATGGTTGGATAAAGCGATGCCCAGGTCGGTGTGCAGCCGCATATCATCGGGCTTCAGGCGGACGGCTTCGCGGTATTCTTTGATAGCTCCGTTCAGATCGCCTTTTTCTTCGAGTTGCTTCGCCTGATCATAGTGAATTTTTGCCTCTGTAGGTGGAACGCTTGTACCTGCTTGCGGGTGGGCCATTCCTCCCACAAGGGCAATCAGAGCGCTCATTACAAGATATTTTTTGATCATCTTGACCTCCGCAAGCCTTATAGCAGAGACAAAATTGTTATGCGAATAGACAAAGAGCGGCATCTCCGCTCCGCCGCAGAATGCCGGTTCCCCCTGCTATGATTCTTGTCTCCTGATTACGGGATTCAATTTACATTACCCATACCGCCACGCTCAAACTCGCTCTGCTTCTGCTGCTCACTGTACCGAATCTATTTGCTGCCGCTGCCCCGGAAGGCATCCCCCGCGATCTGGCACGGCAGCGAGCCGCTCAGATTTCTGATGTCCGCTATCAGTTGCAATTCACGCTCACCCCTCACGCGCCCATCGCTGCTGGACACGAAGAGATTCAATTTCGCCTGAAAGCAGCGGTGCCTGTGCTGCTCGATTTCCGCGAAGGCGGCGTGACCTCCGTCAGCGTGAACAAAAACGGCACAGACGTTCAGCTTGCCAACGGACACCTGGAACTTCCGGCGGATCTTCTTCAGCCAGGTCTGAACACTGTAAACATTGAATTCAGCGCCCCGGTTGCTCCGGCAAGCAAAGCCATCACCCGTTTTGAAGATAAGGACGACAACTCCGAATATCTCTACACGCTGTTTGTCCCTATGGACGCCAGCATGGCCTTTCCATGTTTCGACCAGCCGGATATCAAGGGCCGTTTTCGACTGGAGTTGACTGCTCCGGAAAACTGGACGGCTATCTCCAACACTGCCGCAGTACGCAACACCACCGCCGGTCCCGGGCTGAAACTCACCAGCTTTGCCGAGACCCGGCCCATCAGTACCTATCTGTTTGCATTTGCCGCAGGACCATTCCGCAAAATCGAGTCGGCGGGATTACCCAGCCTCTATGTCCGCAGTTCCAAGCTGCAGAAGGCGCAGGAAGAAGCGGTGGAGGTGCAGCAGATTACGGCCCAGGGCATCCGGTATCTTGCGAACTATTTCGCTCAGCCCTTTCCATTCCCCAAGTACGACATGGTGATGATTCCCGGTTTCGCCTATGGCGGTATGGAGCACGCGGGGGCGACCTTCCTGCGCGAAGAATCCATCCTCTTCCGCACTGCGCCTACGCATAGCGATCACCTGAATCGCGACATCCTGCTGCTGCACGAACTCACGCATCAGTGGTTCGGCGATCTCACTACCATGCGCTGGTTTGACGATCTGTGGCTGAAAGAGGGTTTTGCCCAGTACATGGCCTATCAGGCGCTCGCCGATCTCAAGCCCGACGAGAATATCTGGAAGCGCTTCTACCAGGCCATCAAACCCGCCGCTTATGGCATTGACGCGACTCCCGGCACGACCCCCATTTACCAGGACATCCTCAACTTAAAGGATGCGAAGTCCGCTTATGGCGCGATTGTCTATTCCAAGGCGCCGGGCGTGATCAAACAACTCGCCTATGTATTAGGGGATGAGAAATTCCGCGATGGCCTGCGCCTCTATCTCAAGGAACACGCTTATGCCAATGCCGAATGGAATGATCTGGTGCACTCTTTTGAGCGCGTCTCAGGCAAGTCACTCGAAGACTGGGCCAGTGTCTGGATCAGGCGGCGCGGCATGCCGCAGGTGGATGTAGATTGGTCCTGCGGCGCACAGGGCCGCATCGACCATTTCCTCCTGAAGCAGCGCGACGTGCTGAATGAAGGTGGAATCTGGCCCATTGCCATGCAGGTGCTGCTGCATTACCAGGACGGCAATGATCTCCGCCTGCGGGCCCAACTGGAGAGCGCGCAATCCAGCCTGCAGGAAGCCGTGGGCAAGCCCTGTCCGCAATACGTCTTTGCCAATGACCAGGATTACGCTTACGGACGCTTCCTGCTCGATCCAGCCAGCCAGAAAGTGGTGATGGAACAAATGGGTTCCATCTCTGATGTTTTCCGGCGCACCTTGCTCTGGGGTTCACTGTGGGACGCCGTACGTGAGGCCCAACTCGCTCCCCGCGAGTATATCGATCTTTCCTTGCGCCTTCTTCCGGCAGAGAAAGACGAAGCCCTTGCCCAGAATCTGATCGGTCGCACGACTGCCGCTCTCCATCGTTATGTAACCCCTGAGCTACGCAGACAGTTTGTTCCGAAAGCCGAAGCCCAGGCTTCCGACCTCATGCTGCACTCGCCCGAGCAGGATTTACGAATCATCTGGTTCCGAGCCTTGCGAGGAATCGCGGAGACCGAACCGGGCAGAGCGCAGTTGAAGGACCTGCTGAGCGGCAAGCTCTCTGTGCCGGGTGTAACTTTGCGCCCGCTGGATCGCTGGACTCTGGTGGAAGCGCTGATGGCCCTGAACGATCCGGAAGCCGAAGCCATCTATGCTGCCGAGAAGAAGCGCGACAATACCGGCGACGGACAGAAGTATGCTTACATGGCCGAGGCGGCGCGCCCGCAGAGTGCCACCAAGCAGGAGTACTTCAAGGATTACTTGCATAATTCCTCCCGTCCCGAAGACTGGGTTGAGCAAAGCCTGGGAGCTTTCAATTACTGGAATCAGTCGGAATTGACTTACCCCTACCTCCAGCCAGCCCTGGATGCTCTGCCGCAGATGAAAAGGGAGCGCAAGATATTCTTCGTCCTGGGCTGGCTGGGAGCTTTTATCGGCGGACAGCAATCCGCCGCTGCCCAGAAAGAGGTGCATGACTTCCTGCAGACTGCATCCTTAGATAAAGACCTGCAACTCAAAATTCTGGAGATATCAGATGAACTGAACCGTACCGTAAGGATTAAAGAGAAGTACAAGTAATGCTCACCACGCATTTGACCTGAACTAGCTTCCTTTGCGCCCCTTCGCGTCCTTTGCGGTAAAAATCCAGAAACAGCGTCATGTCGATATTTGCTGAACCGTGATTCATTTTTTTGCTGTGTACCATTTTGTTAACAGAAATTCTTCGATTTTCCGGAAGAAGCCGGTCATGGTTTTCATCGTGTCAGGAGAAGAAAAGAAGTATAATTTCAATCGCATGCCGAAGTACTCTATCGTCGTCCCATTTCACAATGAGCAGGAAAGTGTAACTACACTCTATGACCGTCTCAAGGCAGTCATGGAGGCTAGCGGTGAGAGCTTTGAGCTGGTATTTGTTGATGATGGCAGCCTCGACCGCACTTACCGGCTCCTGCGCGAGATCGTCCATATTGACAGCCGTGTGGTTGTCGTAAAACTGCGCCGCAACTTTGGCCAGACCTCGGCGCTGGCCGCCGGCTTCGCCAACGCGCAGGGCGAATACATCATCGCCATGGATGGCGACCTGCAGCACGACCCGGACGACATTCCAAAATTCCTTGAAAAGCTGGAGCAGGGTTATGACTTGGTCAGCGGCTGGCGCAAAGAGCGTGTGGACAACTTCGTGATGCGCCGCCTGCCTTCACGCATCGCCAACTGGGCCATGGGCAAATTGAGCGGCGTAAAGATTCACGACTTCGGCACTACTTACAAAGCCTACCGGCGCGAGATCATTCAGCAACTGCCGCTCTACGGCGAATTGCACCGTTTCATCCCGGCGCTGGCCTCGTGGTATGGCGCCTCGATCTGTGAGATTCCCATTAAGAACATCGTTCGTCCCAAGGGTGCCTCGCATTATGGTATCTCGCGGACTGTTCGGGTCTTCTTTGATCTGATTACCATCCGTTTCCTGCTCAAGTACATGTATCGCCCGCTCCACCTGTTCGGGACAGTCGGCATGTTTTCCATGCTGGCGGGGCTGGGGATTTCCGGCTGGCTCATGTTCTCCAAGTATTATTGGCGCCTGAACATCATGGGTGAGCATGGTCCGCTGCTGGTCTTCGCAGCAGTATTGCTGGTTGCGGGAGTGCAACTTCTGGCCCTGGGCCTGCTTGGTGACCTTCAGGTACGTAACTTCCAGGAGCCATCCCGGCGTGTGCCGTATACTGTTGCACAGGTATTGCGATCCCAGAGCCAGGAGCAGGCTGTTAACGAATGACACCCACCCCGGTTGCACCCACCGCCTCTGAGTTACGGCTGGCCAAACGCATGGCTCGCCTTGGAAGTGAAAGCGCCTTTGAAGTCCTGCTGCGAGCCCGTGCTCTCGAAGCCCAGGGCAAGGACGTAATCCATCTGGAAATCGGCGAGCCCGATTTTGATACTCCGGCCAACGTAATTGAAGCTGGCGTGGAGGCCCTGCAGACGGGCTGGACGCACTACGCTCCCTCAGCGGGCTTTCCTGAACTTCGCCAAGCTGCTGCCGAGTACATCTCCAGCACGCGTGGAATCCCCTGCTCGGCTGATGAGGTAGTGATTGTTCCGGGCGCTAAGCCCACTATTTTCTTCACCTTCATGGCATTGGTGGAAGAAGGGGATGAGGTCATCTATCCCAATCCTGGATTCCCGATCTATGAATCCATGATTAACTTCCTGGGAGCTAAGCCCGTTCCCATTCCGTTACGGGAAGAAAAAGATTTCCGGTTTGATGTAAATGAATTCGCCGACCTGATTACGGATCGCACCAAGCTGGTAGTTCTGAACTCTCCTCATAACCCTACCGGTGGCGTACTCAGCCAGCAGGATCTGCGGGATATCGCTACGGCCATGGGCGACCGGGACATCATGGTGCTGTCCGATGAAATCTACAGCCGCCTCCTGTTTGATGGGGAGCATCACTCGATTGCCTCGCTTGATGGATGGAAGGATCGCACTATCCTGCTCGACGGCTTTTCCAAGAGTTATGCCATGACCGGATGGCGGTTGGGTTACGGAGTGATGCGGCGCGATCTAGCCCAGCACTTCGGGCGGCTCATGACCAACTGCAACTCCTGCACCGCCAGCTTTACCCAGGTAGCCGGCATCGAGGCCTTGCGCGGCGACCAGTCGTCGGTCAGCAACATGTGCGCCGAATTCAAGCGCCGCCGTGATTACTTTGTGGAGCGCGTGAACCAGATTCACGGCTTCAGTTGCCGTGTTCCCGCAGGCGCGTTCTACGCCTTCCCCAATATCCGGAAGACTGGAAAGACGTCGAAGCAACTGGCAGATGCGCTGCTTGAGCAGGCCGGTGTGGCTTGCCTCTCAGGCACGGCTTTCGGCCAGTATGGCGAAGGCTATCTGCGCTTCAGCATTGCCAATTCGATGGAGAACCTCGGAAAAGCTCTGGACCGCGTAGACGACTGGACGAAAAAGAACCTGTAGTTGGAATTATTGTTCCGTGACCAGGACGCTCAGAATGCCTGCAATGTCATTCACGTTGTCACGTCCTCTTTGAAAGGTAGTTGCAGGCTGTTTGTCGAATGTGTCTGCCAGCCGTATTTCCCTGACCGTGAACTGACGCACGCCATCGCCTCGGACGAACATGTCATACGTGACGCCGGTGAGGTAATAAGGATGCCCACGCCACAGGAATAGCGAAAGCTCCTGGTGCTGCAAACCTGCGATAACCACGTCAATATTTATGGGAGCACCAGTCACGAACTGCGCTTCCAGCCGTACGTGCCGGCCATCATCCAGAGCAAACTCTTTGTTCATCACATCCTTCAGGCGTTCGATGCTGGGAAGTTGGTCTAAGCAGGAGTCGCCGTTCAATCGTTGTACCCAGTAAGTCTGATCGAGTGCAACATTGTGGCGCTTGAGCAGCATCTCCAATCCGGCTGCGAACGCCCAGTTCTGGCAGTTCTGCTGGGCTGTAGAGAGCTTCAGGTCGGCGGGGAAATCAATCTTCTGGTTCGGAGAGGTATATCCCTGTGGCTTGGCAGAAGAGGTGAAGAGAACCAGCAGCACAAACAACGTTCCAACTTTCAGAAAGCATTGCATAGCGGATCAAGTGTAGCCCTAATCAGGCAGAAAAGCGTCTTATTTTCTGCCTGTGCATTGATCCGACGGCTACGTGGTAGCTGCCTGCGGTTTTGATTATCATGGTCACTGATGAGCGATAAGAAATTCCGCATCTATGCCACCTGTCATATCGGTGACCCTGCTTTGAACCGCCTGCGTGACAAAGGATATGAACTTGAGGTTTATTCTGGCCCTGAGGCTCCGCCCAAGAGCGTAATTGTCGAAAAAGTGCGCAGCGGCATTGACGGCCTGATTACTACGCTGCGCGACCCCATTGATGGTGAGGTCTTCGAAGCGGGAAAAAATACCCTGAAAGTAGTCGCCCAGATTGCCGTGGGTTTTGACAATATCAATCGCGCCGACGCCAACCGCTGCAGGATTCCATTTACGAATACGGCTGAAGTACTCACTGATGCCACCGCCGAGTTTGCTTTCTTCATGATGGGAGCGGTTGCGCGCCGCCTCTGGGACAGCGAAAAGATGGTGCGCGAGAACCAATGGGGATCGTGGCATCCATTCCTGCCGTTTCTCGGTGACGAAATCAGCGGCAAAACCATTGCCGTGATCGGCACCGGACGCATTGGCCAGGCGATGATCAAAAAATGCTCCGGCTTCGACATGAACATCCTGTGCTATGACCCGGTCTACCAGGACAATAAATTCGTTGCCGCTATTCAGGAGTTGATGGATCTGCGCCACAGAACAGGCTTGCAGCAGGAAAAAACACGGATCAAATATGTGACGCTGGAAGAGGCGCTGTCGCAGGCTGACTACGTGACCCTGCATGTGCCGCTGATTAAAGAAGGCGAGAACGGAGCGCCGACGCATCACCTCATCAATGAAAAGACGTTGAAGCTGATGCGCAAAGACTCTTATCTGATCAACAGCTCGCGCGGGCCGGTCGTGAGTGAGGCCGCGCTCTACAAAGCGCTCAAAGAGAAGTGGATTGCCGGGGCTGCGCTCGATGTATTCGAAAAAGAGCCCTTGCCGTCAGATTCACCTTTGCGCGATCCGGAAATCGAAGATCGCTGCCGTCTCTTTCATCATTTTGCCAGCGGCGCCCGCATCACCCGCCTTTCCGTCGATCCAAACAAAGGCATGGCTGGACGCTGCGTTCAGGGTCTGATTGACGTGCTGGAGAAGAACTATGGCGGGGATGTAACCCGGATGCCGTATGTGGTGAATAAAGAAGCATTCAAGTCCTGAGCGGCTGCAGTTCAATTTTGACTGCAAGTGGGTTCGGCATCAGCGCCTCCTAACGCTTGCCGGACCTTCTTCCATTCCTCCTGGTGTTTCTTGTCTGCCCGGCTCCAGTTGAGTACCCGGCAGGGTTTAGGATGCAGACCTTTATCTAAACTGGAGGTATGTAACGCCCTCAGTACGTCGATCATCTCCTCGCCTTTGATAGTTACAGAATGAGAATCAGAGTCATCTCCCTCACGGACTCGAATCCAGCTTTGCAGCATCCACTGGGTCCCAAAGCTTCCGGATTCCCGCAGGCGGTCAGGCATCATGACATATGCAAACCGCAGCCGCTCACTGTGTTCCTTATAAAGATTCTCGATCTCGGAAAATACCTCGGCATCCAGATGGCTGGCAAAATGAGCGCCCGCTCCCGCCAGACTTGAAACACCCCGGTTCTGGCTGTATTTGTCTGAAAGCGCAGAGGCATCGGCGACCACGATCAGCAATCTGGGAAGGCTGGCCGTTTTTTCATTCTTCAGAGCCTGCCGCAAAGCGAGAAGCATCACTTCCATACCGCGATTGTCCACGGCACCGCCATCCGTCACCCAGTAGCGGATGTTGTCATCGACATCAATGGCCGCGTTGGAGAACACGGGCGGAAAATTAGCATTGAGCGCGGCCGCATATTCCAGGCGGAGATCGTCGCTGCGAATAATAATGGGCAGGTTGTCTACACGGCTGTTCTCATCCTGAGGTTCCAGCGGTTTGGCCGTCAGCTCGGATAACTTCAAATTCGTCAGGACCAGACGGCCACCTGCAAGCGTGGATTTCGTTTGGGGCCGAAATGAGGGTTCAACGTCAGCAAAGTTGCCTGGCTCAGCATTTACAGGACGCCGGACATGGCCGGCTAATGATGTATTGAAAATCAACCCTACATCGCAAATCTCTGAAAGTTTGCTGCGGTTTTTCAACTCCCAGTGCCGCTCAAAACTGCTTGCCAGAAGTTGGCCAAGACGTCCCGGGCCTGCCATGCGCCATTCGGTAGCGCGGTCGAGCACATCCCGAATGTAAGGCTGCTTCATCATTTCGAAATAGCGCTTCCACGCTGCTTCGCGCTCGTCCTTATTGGAAGACGTAAGCTCTTCGCGATTTGCGGCAAAATAGGCTTCTGCCGCGCCGCCTCCGGAAACACCGCTTAATAACACGATATCTTTGGCTTTGCCCATGCTGGCAATGCCTTCGAGCACTGAGGCTGTATACAGGGCAGCGCGCGTGCCGCCACCGGAGGCTGCGACAATGATCAAAGTGCGGTCGTCAGGATTTCTCTGGGTGTCGAACAACAAACCCTCTACAGAGAGACCTTTGTCGCTGTGTTGAACAGAGACCTCCGCGTTCTGCTTTCCTTGATTCAGGTGGTAGGCTTCCGCCCACAGCAGGCCGACAAATATGATCGCCAGCACAGTATGGAAGTTAAGGATGCGGCTTTTCACCTGTGCCGCGGTAGGCACTGCCTTGCCACCGGGAGCGCCGGATTCAGTGACCAGATCAATGAGGCTGCTCATGGTGTGTGCCTGGAAGATAGGTCCTTCGCTGAAAGCCAGGAATCTTCCCGCCCCATGTACCTGAAGCACGCGCCCATCCGCAGGCACACTGGTTGCCACTTTACAGCGAACGATATTGTAGGGAATGAACGCTCTCCCAGCGGCCTCAGGCTCCAGCAGTGCCATGATTTGATCCGTGAGCAGGCGATTTGACCAATAGTCGTACCACCATGAAAGGACATAGACGAAACCGAGGGTGATGCCCAATGTCCACCATGCGGCGGTATCAAAAACTGGTGTGACGTAAGTGTTGCCGGCCAAACGAGCAAGTCCCAGCACAATAACAATCATTGACACGATCAAGGCGCCGCCTTTGAAGAACACTGCCTGCATCAGAGTCCACATGGCCCCAAAACGTTCGTTGAGGCCCGCGAGAAACAGGCCTGCGAAACAGATTGCCAGCGCCACGATGAATGCGTGCCAGACGAATGCTGTTGGGGAGACCAGCGCCACAATCGCAGGAATAGTCAGCAGTGCCAGCGGCGCTCGAAACGCTGTCATGATTAACGAGGTGAGAATTGTTCCGCTTGTGACCTCAGGTGCGGGCCCTCGTGAGGCAAACAATTCAGTGGCCCTGAGATAGTCGCGATACCTGTTTTGCAGGCCGTCACCGTAGCGGCTTTTTGCATGCATTCGGCGAAACATGAAGTGCGCCAGAATAGCTCCCACCAGCAGTGCAATCGCCAGCAGCACCGTAACCACGACGAAGACATGCCGGTACAGATGCTGGTCCTGATATTCATTGTTATGTGAGATCCATACGATGCCGGCGACCAGCAGAACCATGGCGCATTGGAAAACTAAATCAACCGGTATGGGCCAGTTTCTTCGCGCCGAGTGACGCATGAATATGGCAGTTACGAGCCCAACAACGATGGCGCAGCCAATTGCGATGAGCGTGCGTTCCAGCGATGGCGAAGCAAGCACGATTAGCGCGCAGATCAGACAGGGAAGTACCAGCGCCGGCAAAGTATGACGGTTAATCTTCAGCCAGCGGTCTAACCGTCCACCCGCCGTACGGTGCGCATAAAAGTCGCGAAACCGCAAGTAATCGTCCAGACGCTCACTCCTGGTACGCAGCCACTCAAACAGTTTCGCCATCACTGCTCCTTGTGTTTCGGTTCATATGTCTTTTGCTGTAGGAATCAGAGATGCGCTGATTCCTTTAATCATAATGATGAGCCAGGGGGATTGGAGTGAAGATACATGAAGCAAGACAGCATTCTCAAGGAATTTAATCTTCACCAAACTGAAGCGCCGCATTTACGGAAGGGGCAGACAGTTTCCGTCTGAGCAAAAATAGGGACGGCGTGAGCCGTCCCTATTTGAATATTTCCTTCTATGAGCTGCTCGGCTTTGCCATCAACATCCTTGACGAGACAAAGCTGGAGGCTAGCAGCTAATAGCTAGAAGCTATTTTGCATGCTTCCCGCCCTTCACATCCAGCTCATTCACGACCTGGGTTACATGAGGAACACTGGCGGCCAGCTTTTCGAAGTTATCGCGAGCGCCCATGTTATCTACTTTGCCTTTAAGCGTGAGCACGCCGTTCTTCGCATCGTAGCGGATGTGCTGGCTCTCCAGCCGGTTGGCGATGATCACTGCTTTAAAGTCTTTTTCAATCGACGCATCTACATTCGAGTCGATCTTGCGGGCATCGTTCTCAACGCCCTCCGGACGGACGCCGATCTCGTTGGAGACTACGAACCCGTTAGCCGAACTCTTGGCGAGCTGCTCGGCCTGGTCTTTTTCTTCCTGGCTCTTTACGTCGCCCTTAAGCGTGACAAGCTGCTTGTCCTTGTCTACGTCCACCTTCACGTCCTTGTATCCGGCATTATCCAGAGACTTCGAGACCTGGTCTTTGACATCCGGGGTGTTAGCCCGGTGCTCAGTACAGCCAATGCTCAAAGCCAGTAAAAGCGATCCTGCAACTGCTAAGATTCGTTTCATACGCAAGAGTCCTCCCATCGATTTACCAGGGGCTAAGAGTTTTGATGCGCTTCTGCTCACGCAGGAGGGCTGGGATGATCGGGTCATCGGGAGATCGGGAAATGGGTTATCAAGTCGGCGAAGCCGACGCGATTCTTGTGCAGCCCACAACGCAAGCTGTGGGGTGAAATATAGGCATAGAAGGGGTGAGCCCGCGAAGCGGCGACATGTTTAGCGCGTTGGGGCCAGAGCTGCTGCCATCGACTTGAAAATCTTCGCTCCATCCGCCGATCCGAGCAGCAACTCACTGCAACGATCCGGATGAGGCATCATGCCTAGAACATTGCGTCCTTCATTGCAGATACCGGCAATGTTCTCAAGTGATCCATTAGGATTGGCTTCGCGCGTGATCTGGCCCTCAGGAGTGGAGTAGCGGAAGACAATGCGGTCTTGCTTCTTCAAGGTTTCAAGCGTCTGCGCATCGCAATAATAATTGCCTTCCATGTGGCCAACAGGAATCTGCAGCACCTCGCCTTGATGGCAGGCATTGGTGAATGGCGTTCCGGTATTTTCCACGCGCAGGAAGACCTGCTTGCAGATGTATTTCAACCCGGCATTGCGCATGAGCGCGCCGGGAAGCAATCCAGCCTCGCACAGAATCTGGAAACCGTTGCAGATGCCGATGACCAGGCCCCCGGAGGCGGCAAACTTTCCTACCTCCTGCATGATGGGCGCAAAGCGGGCGATGGCGCCGGTGCGCAGGTAATCGCCATAGGCGAAACCGCCGGGCACAATAATGGCGTCACAGTTCTGCAGGTCGTGCGACTCGTGCCACAGAAACGCGGCCTGCTGACCGGTAACAGTGACGGCTGCATGATAGCTGTCATAGTCGCAGTTAGAGCCAGGGAAGATGATGACGCCGAATCGCATATTGTCATTTTAGCAGTCACGCGTGTGAAGACAGCATGAATGCGGAGAATGGGATTCAGATGCCTTACAAGCCCTTTAGTTAGCTCTTAGCCTTTAGCTCTTAGCTAAACCGCAAAACCTTTTCCTTTTGTTTACTCTGCGTTCTCTGTCTCTGCGGTTGGGCTTTTTCGAAGTCCCGAAGGCCGCCTCGCCGCATCCAATAGACACTAAATGGACTGGATATCTCACGCTCGCATCACAGGCACCGCCCTGAAAAACTGGCTGGTGGCGCAGTGTCTTGATTCGCTGTGCGTGGCGGGTATCTGGTTTATCGGCCTGCTCATCATCGGTATCCCGTGGGCGCTGTTGTGGGCCCTCATTGCCGGGCTGCTGCAGTTCATTCCCAATTTCGGCGCTGTCGGCGCAGTGATTGGCCCGGCGTTGCTGGGTGCGTTCAGCGACGATTCCATGCGCTTTTTCCATGTGCTGATCCTGTTTGCCGTGGTCATGGTCTTGGATGGCTTTTTCCTGCAGCCGTACTTGATGAAGCGCACGGCCAAGGTGCCTTTCTGGGCATCCCTGGTTATGCCGATTGTTCTGGGCATCATGATTCCGTTCTGGGGTGTATTGCTGGCGCCTCCATTGCTGGCTGTGATTTATGCTTTCAAACGCCGCAATTTACCCGCGCCGCAACCCAAACAGTAGCGCAACGCGTGCTATAATCTACTTTGTTTTCATACGTTTCTTAATGTCAGGCCGAGCGTCTTCGGCTGCAAATCAAAGTTCACTCCGCGAGGTTACGACCATGTCTGGCCACTCTAAATGGGCCACAATTAAGCACAAAAAGGGCGCGCTGGACGCCAAGCGCGGCAAGATCTTCACTCGTCTGATCAAGGAAATCACCATGGCTGCCAAGTCCGGCGGCGGCGATCCTGACGGCAATCCGCGCCTGCGTACCGCCATTGCTGCGGCTAAGGCTGAAAATATGCCTGCCGATAACATCAAGCGCGCCCTCCAGCGCGGTACAGGTGAGTTGCCCGGCGCTACTTATGAAGAAATTACCTTTGAAGGTTACGGTCCTGGCGGTGTGGCCCTGCTCGTGGATGTCACGACGGACAACCGTAACCGCACCGTGAGCGAAATTCGCCACGTCTTCGGTAAGAACGGCGGGAACCTGGGTGAAGCCGGCTCCGTGGCCTGGATGTTCCACAAGAAGGGTGAAATCATTGTTCCCAAGGCCGCTGCCAAAGAAGACGATCTCATGAATATCGTGCTGGAGAACGGCGGCGAAGATCTGCACGACGATCAGGACAATTGGGAAATCACCACCGCTCCCGGCTCCTATGAGGCGGTGCTTGAGGCCGTCAAGAAGGCCGGAATCGAGGTCGTCCACTCGCAGGTGGGCATGGTGCCGCAGAACTACATCAAGCTGGAAGGTGCGGCCGCCAACCAGATGATCCGCCTGCTGGAAGCCATTGAAGATCAGGATGACGTGCAGAACGTCTACTCCAACTTTGACGTAGACCAGAAGCAGTTGGAGGAAGTGGCCAGCTAATTTCCACGAATGAAGCGGGTTTTGCAACTGCTGTTACTGACGCTTTTGCTGTCTCTCACCGCATTTTCCTGCGATGATCCTTATCTGCGCCGTGGCTTGATTGGTGAGTGGGACATACGCGGCGCCGCCCTTCAAGAACCTGGAAAAGGTTTAGCATTTGCTGAAGTGCAGTTGTATTCAGGCAAAACCCACCTACGCACCACCATAACGAATAGTAATGGCAGCTTCGATTTCGGGCCTATTACCCCGGGAGAGTACCGATTGTCGATTGCCAACTGGGGCAGCTTCGATGTAGAAGTTGAAGCGTTCAGCAGGATTGGGGGTGGACAGTATGCCTATTATTCCGTGCTTCTTCTGCCTGATAACTGCATAGCGGCGGGATTCAGCACAAACTGACCATTGTCCCCTCAAATCTGAGACCAATTTTCTCTGATCTGCTATTCTCTTCACCATCATTTCAAAACTGAATTTCCGGGAGAGATCATGAAGCTGACCTTCGTCTTCTTACTGCTGTGCGGTATGGCCGCGGCACAGACATCCAGACCCCTTGATGACAAACCGTGGGACATCGGAATCTGGGGCGGCGGAGGCTTCAGCGTCCCTGGCGGCACCTCGGATACGCAGACCTTCAATGCCGGAGTGCGCTTCGGCAAAGTGCTTACCGGAGATCATCTGGGCGGCTTCATGCGCGGCAATTTCGAATGGTCGGCTGACCTGCTGCCGGTATATTACGTGGTGCAGCCTGCGCAAAATGCTTATGGAGCAGGGTTCAATCCGGTAAACCTCAAGTGGAACTTTACCTCGCCTGCACGGGTGATTCCGTATCTGGAACTGGGCGGCGGCGTGCTGTTTACTAACAACGATGTTCCCACAGGAACCTCGACCACCAACTTTCTCACCCATGCCGCGTTGGGTTTCCAGTTTTTCCATCAACCAAAACGGGCGGTGACATTCACCACCCGCTATGAGCACATTTCAAATGCCGGCCTCTCCACTCCCAACCCGGGCGTGAACACCGTGCAGTTCACGCTGGGATACAACTGGTTCAAGTGACATCAATGGGTAAATGAATAATTTGGTAAATGGGTAAATGAAGATCAAAATCAAAACCTTACCGCTGGATGACGCAGATGAAATTGATTAGCACTGATCGCTTCCGTTGAGGGAAAGCCCCACGCATCAGATGAGCAAAGCTAAAAGCCAAGAGCTAAGAGCCAAAAGCCAAATTACCCACTTACCAATTCTTCTTGATATTCTTTTTGCTTATGTCCTCGCTCGTCGAATCTGTTCCCAACTTTTCTGAAGGCCGCGACAAGGCTGTTGTTGATGCAATCATTGACGCCATGAAGATGCCTGGAGTCTATCTGCTCGACCGCGAGATGGATTCCGACCATAATCGCAGCGTCATTACCCTGATTGGTGATCGTGAAAATATCGCCGAGGCCGTAATTCGTGGCGTGGGCAAGGCTTCTGAGTTGATTGATCTGAACAAGCATCAGGGAGCGCACCCGCGCATCGGCGCCGCAGACGTGGTGCCGTTTATCCCGATCGAAGGCGTGAGCATCGAAGACTGCGTGGCCATCGCCCAGCACGTGGGCACAGAAATCTGGAATCGCTATCAGATTCCGGTATATCTCTACGAATCAGCCGCCACGACTCCTGAACGCCAGAACCTGGAAAACATCCGCAAAGGACAGTTTGAAGGTTTACGTGAAGATATTCTTGTAAACCCGGCACGCAAACCGGATTTTGGCGATCCGTGCTGCCACACCACCGCCGGCGCGACGGTGGTAGGTGCGCGCAAGGCGCTGATTGCTTACAACGTCTTCCTGAATACCACGAATGTAGATATTGCTAAAAAGATTGCCAAGGCCATACGCTTTTCTTCCGGCGGCCTGCGCTACGTGAAGGCCGCGGGGTTTGAAGTTCGCGGGCTGGCCCAGGTCTCAATGAACCTCACCGATTTCGAGCAAACGCCGGTGGCCCGCGTCTTCGAGTTTGTAAAACGCGAAGCCGCACGCTATGGAGTTCTGCCTCTGAGCAGCGAGATCGTCGGACTCATCCCCAAGAAAGCCCTGGAGCAGGCTGCCGAATGGTTCCTGCAGGTGGAAAGCTTCGATTCTTCCATGATCCTGGAGACCCGTCTTTCCGCTGTGATGGGCGGCAAGATGGCCGTGGGAGGATTGCGTGCCGGAGTTGAGCCATTTGTCGAGCAGCTTGCCGCGCCCACCGCGACACCGGGAGGCGGCAGCGCATCCGCAGCCGCAGGAGCCATGGCCGCAGCGCTGGGAAGCATGGTTGCGGGAATGTCCCGGGGCAAGAAAGCCTATCTGCAATATGAGCAGCAGTTGAGCCAGGCCATTGCCCGCCTGGCGCAGCTTCGCGAGGAGCTCAAGGCCGGCATCGATGCCGATGCGGAGAGCTATAACCAGGTCATGGCTGCCTACAAGTCTGCCAAGACTACTTCAGGCAACGAGATGCTGATCGATTCAGCCCTGCGGACAGCCACCGAAGTCCCGCTGCAAACCGCCCTGAAGGCCAGGGAAGTGGAGGACATCATCGAATCACTCAAACCCATCACCAATCCCAATATGGCCTCAGACCTCACCGTCGCCGCCGCCCTGGCCAAAGCCGCGATTACCGGCGGGCTAGCCAACGTTGAGATCAACCTGGAATCATTAAAAGATGCAGGATTTGCCGCCGAGGTGCGTTCTAAGATTGGCAAGCTCCAGGGGTAAAGACCTTAGGTAATGGGAATTAGCATCCCAAGCTGCTGCCGGATGCATCTTACTCATGCAAAACCGTTCTACAATATGCTTATGAAACGCCTATTTCTGTTTGTCCTGGCCTTTGTGGTGAGCGGATTGCCCAGCTTCGCTTCCTCATTGGGCACTGCCACTCGCACTGTGATCCCTTCGGAAGTCCAGCAGATCATCAACGTGGACTACCGCCGCATGAAAAACTCCGATACTGCGATGGCCATGAAAGCCAAACTCCTGCCGCCCAATATGAAGCAGTTTGAAGATGCCCTCAAGGACATCGGCGTGAACCCCGATAAGGACCTCGACCAGATCACCCTGGCTTCCTTCCGCACCAAGGAAAAGAACCTGGAGATGATCGGTGTTGCCCAGGGGCAGTTCCCCCATAAGAAGCTCAACCTGCGCCTGACCAAGCAGAAAATCAAGGGCAAGAAGGTGAACGGCTCCATCATTTATCCCATGGCAGGCAACATGAGCATGACCTTTCTGGATGACTGGACCATGCTCTTTGGCGATGAAGCTGCCGTGCGCGCCGCCCTCAACGCCCGCGACAACAGCTCTGAAAGCCTGAACTCCAACCGCGAGATTACAGACATGATCGGCTCCGTGGAGCGCGGCACCATCTGGAGCGTTCTTGATGCCAAAGGCACGCAGACCATGCTGAAATCAGCCTTGGGTACTGCTTCCAATCTCGCTGAATACGACGATGTAAAGACCAAGCTGCTCGGCTCGCGCTACACCATGGACTTCGACAGGGGCGTGGACTTCAACCTCAACGTCGTCACCTCTGACAGTATGACTGCCGCCACCCTCTCATCGATCCTGAAGGCCGGCATGATGTTCAAGAAGATGAATACTCCCTCACCGACAGAGAAGACAGCCATTGACGATACCAGCATCGACTCCGATGCCGGACGCCTGATCGTCCACTTCAAGGCCGACGATAAGAGCTTCCAATCGCTGCTGGATTCACCCATGTTTGCGTCGGTAACGCACTAATTTATCGCAAAGGACGCAACGCAGCAGAGGCAGTAAAGATAACCAAATCAAATGGAGGCCCGGTTTACGCCGGGCCTTTTCTTCGTTTCCTTAGCGTCCTTCGCGCCTCTGCGGTAAATCATACGCAGCAGGCTTTTTGTTCAGGCAGGGTGCCGCTCTCGTGCTCCGTATCCGCTTTGAGCATGTACACCTCCCAGCGATAACCAGTAGGATCAGACACCCAGAACTTGTCCTGAACTGCATAGCAGCAGGTGGTGTTCGTCTCTTCCAGCGTCTTGTATCCGGCTTCTTCCAGGCGCTGCTTGAAAACCTGAATTTCCTCTGCTGCCTCCACGCGCAAGCCCATGTGGCTCAACCCCTGCAGGCAGCAGTGCGCCTTCTCCTGCATGGCCAGGTTGATGGCCGGGCTTTCCAGGTCGAATTTGGCGTAGTCCGGTTTGTGCTTGCTCGGTGGAGCATTCAGCAGCACCGAGTAGAACCGGACCGACTCCTCCAGGTTCTCCACGTCAAGTGAAAGGTGAAATTTGGGATTCATATATCCTCCATTAGATTGATATATATCGATATTACTGCGCAAATTTTTTTCTCTCGTTACTGGTTGAAAAACTCTTCCCTTCGGTGAAATCGACCAGTGTTCATCAGTGTTATCAGCGGTAAGATTTTTTTATTGAGTCCTCTGCGTCCTTTGCGTCCTCTGCGGTTAAAGGCTTCTGGTTGTGGCTCCGCTATGCTGCGTCCTCTGCGGTAAAGTTCAAATGTCTCGGCTAGACACTGCCGCTGATCGCCTGTGCCAGTTCCTTCAACGATTTTTCATTGCGCCGGTACCACATCCACAGTCCATGCTTTTCCGCGTGGATCAACCCCGCTTTCTTCAGAATGGCCATGTGATGCGAGATGGTCGGCTGTGACAGTTTGACCTGCTCTTCGATGTCGCAGGCGCACAGGCCCACGCCTTTGCCGATCGAGCAGCAGCCCTTCTGCTTGAGCAGGTGCAGGATCTTCAGTCGCGTAGGATCGGCAATCGCCTTCAAGGCGTCCACCAGTTGTTTATTGCTCAGAGCCATATTGAAGATTATCTATACCCTTTATATCGATGAGTGTCAATAAATACTCAGCAGTTCACCTGTTGTTTCCTTCGCGCCCTTTGCATTCTTTGCGGTAAATTCCGCGCGAATCTGTAAAATGAATACGATGTCTTTGTTCGGCGACAACGAGCGCAAACAGAAAGAACAGGAGATGCTCCGCGATGGACGCCTGCCTCCGGGCCAGTCCCTCACCCTGAAATGGCCGGTGCTCCACTACGGCTCTGTCCCGCACTTCGATCCCGCCAGATGGAATTTCCGCCTCTGGGGTCTGGTGGAAAACCCGGTGCAGCTTACCTGGGACGAGTTCAACAAGCTGCCCCGCGTCAAAGACACCAGCGACTTTCATTGCGTCACCCGCTGGAGCCGCTTTGACAATCACTGGGAGGGCGTCGCCTTCAAGGAAATCATCAAGCTGGTCAAGCCCAAGCCGCAAGCCAGTCATGTCCTGGTCCACGCAGAGCAGGGTTTTACCGCCAACATTCCGCTTGCCGATCTCGATCGTGACGACGTCCTGCTGGCGACTCATCATGATGGCGAGCCGCTTACGCCGGATCATGGCTATCCGTTGCGGCTGATCGTGCCGCATCTCTACGCCTGGAAATCAGTGAAGTGGATGCGCGGCCTTGAGTTCCTCGACCACGATGCCCCCGGCTTCTGGGAACAGAACGGTTATCATATGTACGGGGACCCGTTTAAAGAGCAGAGATTTGATACCGATTAGCTTTTGGCCCTTTGCGCCATTAGCGCCCTTTTGCGGTGCATTTATTCGCCTGTGAGAACAAACGGCGCCCAGAAGAACGGATTCTTATATCCCTTGGAAACCAGAGTTGCACGTGCGTTGGCCAAGGCTTTGTTCTTGGGCATTCCGCGCAAGAGATTTTTGTAAAACTCCTGCATCAGAATGGCCGTGGATTGATCCGCCACCTTCCACAAACTCATCATTACGCTCGAAGCTCCTGCGGCGAGAAATGCGGTACCTAAGCTTGATACACCTTCTGCACGTGTGACTTTGCCTGATCCGGTATTGCAGGCTGAAAGCACCACCATCTCTGCGTGCAGCTTCAATTGAATAATCTCTGAGAGCGTGAGCATCATGCGTTCTTCTTCTTTACCGTCGTAGGAAAGAATCAAAGCAGGTTCCCGGATGCCCGGTTCCACCGGCACAAAACCATGCGTGGCGAAATGCACGAAGCGAAAGCGGCCAAGGTCGGTCTGAAGCAGCTCGCGTTTCGTCGCCTCCAGTCCGGTGCGGACCACCGTTGACTGCTCTACAGTGAACAGGCCGGCAATGTTGTTGATCTCTTTGGCTGTGTCCGGCAGGCGCTCGAAAATATATTCGCGTGACTTCAAGCCTCCGCGCAGCACTGGCGCGCGAACCACAGGCGGGTTGCCCGATTCCTGGCTGGGTCTATCCCGTTCGAGTTCCGCCGCCACCGTGGCGGCCGTGTAGCGCTCGTCATCTTCACTCGTAATGGGATCGGCAATGCCAAAGAACTGCGCCGCCCACTCGTGCTTTACCGGATTCACAGCGCGGGAAAGACGCAGTGCAGCCGCCGAAGGAACATAGGTAACCGGCTGCTTCAGCAGCACAAAGTTCGACTGGACCGCAGCGGGTGAGAGTATCTCAAAGGGCAGCAGGAAGAGCGCGTCATCCGGAGCAAAGATGATTGACTCGGCTGTGAGCAGCTTCCGTGCGTATGGCTCCGGGAAAAGAGTGCGAAAAAGCTCCTCAGAAAGCCGGGGATCAAATTGATCAGGATCGCCGCGATTGAATGGCCTCCTCAGGGCAGCGATGTTTTCCATGAACCAGTCTCGCGGATGTTCTACCTTATAGAAAGCCGCCAGGTTGGGGCCATGCTCTGTGCCTTCAATCATCCACACCAGCAGCGAGTCCTGGAGCACCTTGAATTCCACGAACAATTCGCCGCGTCGCAGGGGCAGATCGGAAATAGCGACTGGGCGTGGATAGCGCGCCTCTGCATAGGCAGGATTGGCCGCTCGCAGTTCGTTTTCCAGCGCAGCCTGCTCCTCGGCCTCTCGTTTGAGTTCCTCCTGTACCTGCTTCGCCGGCCGTGTTCCACGGCCTGAGAGTGACTGTTCCAATTCTGCCTGCAGTGCGCCTTGTCGCACAGCCAGGTTGCGTTCTTTTTCCTGCAGCGGGGCAGGAAGCTGGCGTTTCAACCCATCCACGAACGTACGTCCCCATGAAGTGGTGAACACGCGGGATTTATTCAGCTCCGCATATTGAAGTGCTTTATCGGCGGCCCTGAGCTTCTGCTGTGCGTCTTGCAAGCCGAGCGAGTACCACGCATCGCTCAGTTCGTCATAGATATAGCCGTAGCCTTCAGAGGTTTTGCGGCGCACGCTGGCATCTGCCGTAGACTTGAACTGCTCCAGCATGCCGATCACGCGCTCGTACTGGGCAATAGCTTCTTTGAAACGTCCTTCTTTCTTTTTCAGAGCGGCTTGACTGTAATAAAGACGCCCGGTCATGTACAGATCATCCGTCTGTTTTACAAACGATTCAGCGTGCGTCAGTGTTGCAGCAGCACCACGAACGTCACCTTCCAGGCGCTGTACCTCGGCCATGCTCAGCAGGGCATTGGCTTGTCCGGATATGTTTTTGTTCTTCGAGTAGTAAGCAAGAGATTCACCAATGAGATTTCTTGATTCCTTATAGCGTTTTTGTTGCCACAGACCCTCTTCCAGCGACATTGAAAGCCCTGGTTTGAGGGATGAATCTGTTTTTTCCACCAACTGAAGAGCAGCACGATAGTATGCCAGCGCTTTATCAAAATCCTTGAGATCAGACTCCCTTTGCGAGTAGATGTCCACCAGCAATGAATAAACCTGGATTTCGCTTGGGGTCTCATGGAACTGGTGAAACACGGGAAGCAAATGGTTAAGAACATCAAGCGCTTCCTCCCATTCACCCACGATGATCGAATCGGTTGCCAGTAACAAACCGGCCCAGGCAGCATGCAGAGGCTGGTCGGCTGCAGATGCAACGCTTTGGGCCTGCCGGTCTGCTGTTAATGCATTCTGGTAATCTCCGCGTTGCGAATACAGGATAGACAAATAATGCCGCGTCCAATAACGCGCTGGCCATGCCCCGGACGTGTCGGCCACAGACTTTGCCTTAAGTGCAGTTACAAGCGCCTCCTCTGATTTGTGGAGATCATCCAATGCCTGTGATTCGCCCTTTAGCTGGAATGCTTCTGCCGCAGTCTCGTGAATGCCATGGTAGATCTCAGCCGCTTTTCGGTACGAATTGAGCGCCAAGGCAGGTTTTTTTAATATCCGGTATGCGTCTCCAATTGCAGAAAGCGCGTAGGCTTCGTCCGACCGGTTTTTTATCTGGCGGGAAAGCTGTAAAGCTGTATCAAAGTATTTCACGGCTTGAGCAGAGTCTTGCTTGCCGGCGAAATATATGCCCAAAGCAGTGCTGACCCTTGCCTGTGCTTCTACATCATCCAGTTGATGATACAGAGAAAGAGCCGCTTCGAGATGTGCGCGTTCCTCATCGCTGCCCGGTGTTCCCGCACGTAATGAATCGGCCAGAGCAAGATGCACATAGGCTGTCTGCTTTTGATCTTTGCGGGCTTCAATTAAGCCTAGCGCCTTCCTTAGGGCTTCAGTGGCTCCAGCGTGGTTGCCTTGCTGATTCTTAAGCTGCGCCAGTTCTACATAATGCATCGGATCGTCCGGCGCGTGCTGCCTCAGATACTCGTTTGACTCCTGTGTTTCATTCTCGCGGCCTGCAGCCTGCAACACCATAACATTAAGCTGGTGGGCCATTCCCAGCAATTGAGCATCCCCAAGCTTTTTCGCAATGCTGAGACAAGTGCCTACTCGCTGAAGAGCGTTGGGAAGGTCTTTTTGCATCAGCAGCGCATAGGCGAGTCTGCAAACTACCCGCACATCGAGACTCCGGGGCTGTTCATTCTCGCCAAGTTGCAGGTAGGATAGGGCGACGGAAGCGAATTCAATTGTTTTTTCCGGGTGTTGCTCCCGCAGGTAATAGTCTGAAAGCAAGGTGAGCACCTCTAATCTCACCCTGGCCGCAATCGGCCCCATTGCTCTCAAATTGGTTTCAAGCACAACGGGCCCATCTGCCTGCTGGATCAACTTTAAGGGAATCTCAAGCACTTTCTTCAGTGGCTGATTATCTGCGTCTCTGTTGTAATCGTCTAATTTGCCTTTCCACCGCGCAACCGTTTCCTCGAAATGCTGGAGGAGTTCAAAATAGGCCAATGCTGTGGCAAAATCCTCCGCTTCATAGGAGCTGGTTGCTTTTTCCTTTGCATGAGCAGCGGCGAGATCTTTTTCGATCTCGCGATCAAGCTGAACCATTGCTTCAACTTTGCCGAGGGCTTCAGCGGGCGTCATGGCTTTTTCAAGTGCGATCAGCATGGGGATCTGCTCGTTCTTTTTTTCATACACTCCGGCGAGACGCACATACATTTCCATGATCAAATTCGGGTCTACGCCTGCGAGTGTCAGATCAGGCGACAGCAAAGATTCAGCTTCCCTTAGAGCTTTCTGCGTGCGTTCCAGGCCCCCTCCTGGTTGTACGGTTTCAACAATGGCAAGATTGAATACAAACTGCCGGCGTGAATCTTTCGCTTCTTTCACCAGAGGCAGGAGGGAATCATAGACCCGCAACGCTTCTTCACTTTGTGAGTTTTGAAGCAGCATGAACGCCTCTGAACCCAAAGCATCAATCCGCCGTTCTGCATTTCCTCCTTTCTCCCATGATTCCGCAGCTAACGAATAGAAGCGAATAGCTTGGGAGTATTCCTTTTTTGACTGGTAAATATCACCGATGCTATGCGCTGCTTCCGCAGCAGCCAGGGTGAAACTTGCTCTTTTTGCTACGTCGTAAAGTTCTGTCCAACTCTTGAGCGCATCATCAGTACGATGACCGGCCTGGTAAGCGCCTGCGATGGCTTCAAGAAATGTAATTTGCGGATAGGGAAGAGCAATACCGGCTTTATAGGAAACAGGATTTTTGAACAGAGATCTTCCCTGATCGTCCATTCCTCCGCGCGAACGTTCCAGCAGGGCGATGCCTTCATTCAATTGTCCTTTTTGAACATAAGCCCGGCCAAGCGAAGTGGAGGTCAACATGAAAGCCACATAGTCTTCGCGTTTGATCGCCAGGTCACGCGCCGAACTGGCGAGTTGAATGCCTTGATCAAGTTTGGCCGGATCGGCAAAAGTGACCCATGCTAGATAAAGAAGGTGGGTAGGCTCCCATCCATATTGGTTGAGCCGGTCAAGGCGTAATGCCTCTTCTACAGAAGCCCTGGCTTCAGTTTGTTTTCCAAGAGTGAGTTGCAGCCTTCCCATCTCTCCCAGGCAGCGCGACTGGATCCAGAAGTTCCCGCTCTTGCGCGACAGAGCAACCGCCTTGCTGGCCATATCCAGTGCTTCATCAGCTTTCCCAGTCGCTTGGGACAAGGAAGACAAGGCAACCAACGTGTCCGCCTGCAGAACAAGATTCCCGGTGATTCCGGAGTCTTTGAGTGCGGTCAACCAGTGCTGTCTGGCGGCATCAACATTGCCCTGCATAAAAAGAGCCGTAGCAAGCTTGGCTTCCAGCAGTCCCTTATCCGGCAATTTCTTGCGAATACATAGATCCAAGGCCTGCTGAACCTGCTGAAAAGCTTCTGTGTATTTACCTTCTTTTGCCAAGTGGTCGGCTGTATCAAGGTAGGTTTTAACTTCCGGGTCCGAGGCCTGCAGTTCTGGCGGCACATAATCCTGCGGGGACTTGGCCTCCTGCGCCCATCCTGATGCACAGGCGGCGAGTACCAGAATTATGAGTAGTCCCTGAGGCCGGACCGTTTTCAGCATGGTTTTGCACATATTATCGCAAGGAGAACTATCTGTAACGTGTAATTGACAACCAAGCCATTCAGGCACTAAAGTGGCGCGAGATATCCTTCCCCGCCGGTTCATAAATAGTCCGGTAGTCTTAACTTTTATTGCAAGTTCATGCAATAGAGTCATTCTCTTATTGGAGGAAGAACACTGATGCTCCAGGTGAGATCGTTCTTGGCTTTGATATTGCTTCTGGCTGGCGTCTCCGCAGCGGCAACCCAGAATACCTCTTCGAGCAGGCAAGCGGCGATGGCAGAGGCAAAGCAAGCCAGTACAAGCCATCCCGCCAGACCCATAAGCATGCCATCCAGTGCTGTAGCGCGCCCGGGAGCCGTGAATCGCCACGCACTGATGACGACCCAACATCCGGATGTGGTAGCGGCCCTCAGCCAAGCGAATCTTCCTTCGTCCGGCAAAGCGCATTCCTTTCCGGGGTTTTCCAGAGCGAACTTTCTTTCGGCGGCAAACGTACGTCCTGTGGTTTTTCCCGAGTCAAAGGCGCCGAAGATTAATACAAGAAAGCTACGTCCGACGAAATCTAAGAATGTGCGGCCGCTGCAGTAAATTACTCTGAATGTTCCTATCCAAACATTCCAGTGCTGTGAACAGTGTGCAGGGGCTAAAGCCAAAGTCGTGCCCAGACACAAATCGTTCGCATATCGCTACGCGTTTTACGACGCTGGGGCTGTTTTCAGTTGGCCTGCTGCTCGTACTGAGTGCGCCTACGCGCGCTACAGCCGAGGTCAAGGAGGCTGATCAAACCTTGGCGCGGCAGGTATTCAAGCAGTTGCTGTCCGTAGTGCCGGCCCAGCATGGTATTCCCTGGCCACCCACGCTGGAGATCATTGATAAAAAAGATGTGAATGCTTACGCCGTGGTTAAAAAAGGTGACTCTGATCGCGCACTTGTAGTTTGCTACAACGGATTATTGCAGAACATCGTTGCCGGTGACGCCGATCGTCTGGCCTATGTGCTGGGACATGAATTGGCGCACCACGTTCTGGGCCACACAAAATCCCCTGCAGGCGATACAGAATTCCTGCGCGCCACCTTCACCCGTGAGCAGGAACTAACTGCTGATCAAAAGGGCATGACACTTGCCCTGCGCGCCGGATACTCCTATCAGGGCGGACTGGCAGCCATGCGCAAGATGATTGACTCAGGGTTGAACTACTCTTCTTTTGAAGGGCTCTCTGCCGATCACCCTTCATGGTTTGACCGCATCGCCCAACTCGATAAGAAACAGGCCTCGCTATGGCGCTCCATGAGTTCCTTCGACAACGGCGTCTACTTTCTGCTGGTACAGAACTATCCACTCGCAGAGCGTGCCTTCCGGCAGGTCACCAAAGATTTTCCCGGCTCCTACGATGCCTGGGCGAACCTAGGCTACTCATTGCTGATGCAATATGCTGACGCGCTCGATACCGAGGACCTGCGCCGGTTTGATGTCGGGCAGATCGTGGTCGGCGGCTTTTATCATCGTCCGAAATCGCTGGAAGGCAAGCTTCGTGGCATCAATGAGGAATTGTGGTGGGATGCGGTTGGAGCATTGCGGGAAGCCATCCGCCTCAACCCTGGCCTCTCACTTCCTAAAGCCAGCTTAGGAGTTGCTTACCTGTTCCGTCCTGCAGGTAAAGATCCTGGGATGGCGGCACAATTCCTGGAAGAGGCCGCGCAACTGGCGGCCAGAGATGATTCTCTCGATCCGGTTTCGCGTCTGGCTGAAAACATTAATCTCGCTGTTGCCTACGCAGCGCAAGGCAGCAGTGACAAAGCCATGAACACGCTCAGCCAGGTTGAGACCTCGCTGAAAAAGGAAAGTCCAGCGTCACTGCGGTCGGCCAACCTGGTCTCGAATGCTTTGGCTTATAACCGCGCATTGCTGCTGGCGCAATCGCCTGACGGGCAGCGGCAAAGGCTGGCGATTGCCGAGTTGGAGAACTATCTACATCAGACCGGGCCTTCTTTGGCCTGGTGGCAGCTTGCGTATCAGCATTATGCCAATCTATGCAAACAATCGGGCACAGATCCCAAGCCACAGAGCGTTTTGCTGGGGGAGACCTTGGCGAAATACCGTCCTGTCGCATCTCTGGAGCTTGGCAAAAATCGAATTGCGTTAGGTGAGAGTCTGGCGGAGGCAAAGCAGGCTTTGGGAACCGCGAGTTCCAGCAGTGCCGCGGTGCGCGGCACCAACCTGATGCAGTTTGACTATGCGAGTCAGGGAATCAAAGTGCTAGGCACAGAAGAGGTGCTGGCGATCCGGCTTGCTGGAGAGAAAGCCCCGGCAATAAACATCCGCGAGATGGGGCTGGGCGCAAAATCGCTGCAACTCCGGGTGGGAATGCCAGTCAGCGAACTGGAACAGCTTCTCGGAGATGCTGATTATGATTTTCGGCAACTCCTCGACCCTAATCAGAATTACCGCTTTTACTCTGATCTGGGCATTGCCGTACTTACTCAGGATGGCAAAGTGATTGAGCTGGCGATCAGCCAGGTGCCGAAACGGCAAGTAGGTTTTTAAGCAATAGTTAGTACTTTGGGAAACCAGAGACAAAGCAGATCATTCGTGACTGCAAAAGGAGAAGGAATGATGAGACGTGTGGCGGCAATGGCGTTCATGTTTGCAGTGCTGGGATCGTCTTTGCCTTCAGGTGCGCAACAATCGCAGGGTGCGGAAAAGCAATCGCAGGCGCAGCCCTCGGGTAAGAAGCTGGAAGCGCTTTTCACGGCTGCGGAGATGCCCTTCACCAAGACGGAAGACGGCAGGTACATTGCAGTCATTACTGTAGAGAACAATGAGTCAGAGAGATTTTACGTCTATCTCAGCGCCCTTGGAGACGATGTCAACAACGAGAAGCTGCAGATCATCACCATGGACTTCTTGCTTGGGCAGTTACCCAAAGGCACGAATCCTTCAACCGCTCTCATCAAGCAGATAGCACAATGGAACGCCAATCTTACCTTTGGCAAAGTAGTGGTGTACGGCAACGCTATCGTGTACACCAACAGCACGTGGCTGGCCCGTTCCGACGCAGACACCCTGGCGCTTGATGCAGCCCTGGGACACTATGCCAGCCAGGACCTGCGCAAGGAAGTAGCGCCGTACCTGAAGCAGTAAGAGGCGTGGTCGCGCCACGCCTCTCGCGATTCAACTCAGATGGACGGGATCGTCAGACCGCGGTTCTGCGTCCGGCGATCATGTGCCAGACGAAAAGCACCAGTGCCAACACCAGTGCGAAGTGAATAAACGCCGTCGTGACATGGAATGCTACAAATCCCAGGAACCACAGGATCAATAGAGCTATAGCAAGAATCAAAAGCATCGTAAACCCCCACTTGTGATGTGTCTTATTACTTACGATTCGGGCGTCTGCGGGGTTGTTGCCCACCCGTGAGGACGAAATGCCGGGGCAAAAATGGCCGCAGCGGGCAACCTTCACAGCGGGGAATGCTGCGGCAGAACTCATTCCCGGTTCTCACAATCAGGGCGTGGAACTCGTTGTAATGCTGGGCCAGGTGGCTACGCTGCATGCGGCTCATGCGCGAAACCGGATGGCGAGGCTCGGCCCCCTGCTCCAGTACCTTGAGCAACTCCGGTTCGGTGCTGCTGATGGCGCTCTCGATCAGGTTTCGGATCTCCTCGTAGCCGATCTTTTTGCCGATGATTCTGTGCCGTTCCAGAATGCGGCGCGTATAAGCGTCCACTACGAATACCGGATGATTTCCCGCATAGAGCAGAATGGAATCGGCAGTTTCCGGTCCCACGCCATTCAGGGCCAGCAACTCAGCGCGAAGCTTCTGTGTTTCCTGGGAGAACATGCGATCCAGCGAGCCGCCGTATTTTTCATCCAGATAAGCGATAAAGGTTTTCAGACGCTGGGCTTTCTGCCGGAAGTACCCTGAAGGACGCACAAGCTGCTCTAACTCAGTGATGGGTATCTTGCGAATCCTGCTTACACTGAGCGCCCGCGCCTGGCGCAGGTTCATCATGGCTTTTTCTACGTTGATCCAGGCGGTGTTCTGCGTGAGATAAGCGCCTGCGATCACTTCAAAGCGCGACTGCGCTGGCCACCAGTTCTGGGGTCCCCAGCGACGCAGCAAGGCGAGGTAGTATTCACGGATTGAGCTTAAAGCTTTGGACACGGCAATCCGGAAAGAAAAATGGGTAAATGGGTAATTTGGTAAATGAGTAAATGAACTTCGCCATAATCTTCATTTACCAAATTACCAAATTACTCATTTACCCAATCTTATGTCTGGGCCTGCAGGTCGCAGGCTTCGCGGCAGGGCTGGCAGTAATACACGCCGTCTTCGCACAGCCGGACATTGAATTGCGCCTTGCAGTAGCAGCAGTACCGCTCGCAAATGCATTTCTTTTCCGGCTGGTCACAGATGCCACAAATAAAATCATTGGCCATGAGCGGAGCTTAGCGCGATTTCCCAGGGGTCGCAAGTTACCTCTGAGCAGCAAACCTGCAAGCAAAGGCAAAATCTTTGCAACGCTGAGGAACCGAGTAAACAGAGGAAAGGAAATGCAAATTCTTACCAAAGAAGCGCGGAGGTACTGAGAGCACCGAGAAAAGTTGATTGCAGTACAGAGGCCAGAAGCGCTCTACAGTCTCTGCACGACCAGAGTCGTAAGCAGGGAATCCGTAATCCGTCCATAAGCAGTGAGGCTTATGGTGAGGGCGGGGAATTTTGATATTGATCCATTCAAAGATCAGGCTCCCTACCCGACCACCTGTTGTTATCCCGCAGATT